>NZ_JBHTVA010000216.1:0-1000 GCF_042793325.1 Embleya sp. NPDC056575 | reverse complement strand
GTACCTTGACCTGCTTGCCGATCGCACGGTTCAGGTCGCCGGCCTGCTCACCCTCGTCGTACGTCTCCTGCGGCTCCGTCATCGTCATCCCAACACCCGCCCTGCGATCCCGCACCCCACCAGGTCACGGCCGACAACCCGTACAGGACACCTTCCGTACCCGTACGCGCACTCTGCGTACCGAAGGATTCCCTGGTCAGGGTAGAGCGAGGCGGCCACGCTCAGTGACATGAAGTCAGAAATCTCCACCCGGCATTTCACCCAACTGCTCAGCGCCACGCCTCGCGGCGCCCGCCTGGCGCGGCTGCTGGCTCTGCGGCAACTCGACGAGTGGGGATGGCCGCCCAGCTGCGAGGTGAGCGAGTCCGCCGCGCTGGTCGTCGCCGAGCTGGCGGCGAACGCGGTCACGCACGGGCAGGTGAAGGGGCGCGGGTTCCGGCTCACGCTCACCGTCGAGGCGCCGGACACGCTCCGTATCGAAGTGGCCGACCCGCGAGGCGATCGGCGGCCCCTGGCCCGTCGTACCGCGAGTTCCACCGACGAGACGGGGCGCGGGTTGCTCCTCGTCGACGCGCTCACGGCCCGGTGGGGCACTGAGCCATGGCCGCCGTCCGGCAAGGTCGTGTGGGCGGAGATCGGTCTTCCGGGTCAAGCCCTCGGCCGGGCCGCGCAACCACTGGCCTGACACCGCGAAGCCCTCGCGTCGGTACCCGCGCGTCCGCCGGGTCCTCGAGACCGCACCGCCCCGGCCGCTCAGGGAGATCTTGACGGACGCGCGTGCGGACCCCGTTTCCCGAAATCGCCCCTCTCCGTGCGACGGACCCGCCGCCCCGCCCCGTAGAGCAGACGACATCGGCTCACAGGGAGGGGAACGCGACGTGGCAGGGCAGAGAGTCAGAGGCGCCAGGGGTACGGCGATCGCGGTGGTGGCCATGGCGGCGCTGACCGCGTCACAGGCGCCAGGGGCGGTAACGGCACGGGCCTCCGCACCCCCGCGGCA
>NZ_JBHTVA010000215.1:633-1005 GCF_042793325.1 Embleya sp. NPDC056575 | reverse complement strand
CGATTCTCCTCCAGGATCGCGCCGCTGTCCCAGATCAGCTCAGGGGTTTCGAGGGTGGCCGGGCCGGCCGGGTACCCCCGGGTGAAGGTCTTGGTACCGAGCACTGGGCCGTGCACCACGCTCCAGGTGCCCAGCCCCGCGCAGAGAGCCGCCGCGGTGCACAACGCCCACATCGTCCGGCGCGCACGGGCGCGGGTCAGGAACAGTACGAGGACACCGAAACCGCCGGCCACGCCGAGCAGGGCGGCGCCGACGGTCTCCCGGCGTGCTCGACTCTCCTCGGTCTCGCCCTCCTCCTGGGGCGCCGGGGCCGTGACGAGGAAGCTCGCACCGTCGTCCTGCCGGTTCCTCCCATCGTCCGCTCCTCTGGCC
>NZ_JBHTVA010000215.1:0-623 GCF_042793325.1 Embleya sp. NPDC056575 | reverse complement strand
CCTATGAAGGCTTTGTCCACGTGGAACGTCAGCGGGGACACCGTGTCGCATCTGATGCGCAGACGACCCGGATCCGTAGCACTCTTCACCTTGCGGCAGCTCTTGTGCTCGTCAAGCCCGACCGGTGAGGTGTCCTCGGGCAGTCTGTACTTGATCGCAATGCCCGCCCCGAGGGGCGCCCCCTCCGGCACGTAGACACGCGAACCGTCCGGCCGGCTCGTGAAGACCTTGGGCCGCACGGTAAGGGTCCCGCCCACGTCGCTGGTGAGATAGGGCTGCTCCAGCGAGAGCCCGTAGTCGGGCTTGGCGGGCTCGGACCGCTGTGCGGGCAGGGCCGTTGCGGGATTGGCCGCTCCCAGGGTGGTCAGGACCACCGTCGCGGCAACACCGAGCGGCACACGCATGGCACGCCTCAGCGATGACGCACGGCGTCCGCCCGGGTTGGTGCGGTGAGCGAACATCTCTGGCCGTTCCCCTCGAGTCGAGTGGTGCACCCACCAGACTCTCGGCACGGTCGCAGAGTTGCCCTCGACGACTACGCCGCCGACACCCATCCCCAGCTTGTCGCCCGCCTGGTCGGCGAACTGCGCGAACTCCTCGCCCTGGACCTGGACGAGTCCGAC
>NZ_JBHTVA010000214.1:0-1009 GCF_042793325.1 Embleya sp. NPDC056575 | reverse complement strand
AATCAAAGGCTCGTATAGTCCAAATCCATCTAAAAGCGCCCCAATCACTACAAGAGCACTTAAGGTATGACCTGGTGTCAATTTAAATACATCAAACATAATTTGCCCAATGATACAAATTAAACCGCCTACGACAAAAGCCCAAAAATAGATCATGTTAATTGTTCACCTCCGTATTCAATTGACACTGCATGGGCGATACAAGGAATTGTTTCATTTTGCTGAAAGGACAACGGTGAAAGCAAAGCACCTGTAGCCACAACTAACATGCGTTTAAATTCACCATTTTTCATGCGGTTTAATAAATGCCCATAAACTACCGTTGCTGAACAGCCAGCACCGCTTGCCCCTGCAAGAACGGGTTGTCCTTCCCGATAAATCATAAGGCCACAATCTTGGTATTGTTCTTCACTAATAGGAGTTCCATGCTTTTTAAATAGATCCATGGACACTTCCTGTCCGATTTGGCCAAGGTCACCGGTTACAATTAAATCGTAATAAGATGGCTCAACATTTCGTTCCTTTAAATGGGCTTCAATGGTATCAACCGCAGCTGGCGCCATAGCTCCTCCCATGTTAAATGGATCTGTCAATCCCATATCGATTACACGACCAATTGTGGCAGATGTGACATGAGGTCCTTCCCCAGAATCACTTAATAGGGCTGCACCTGCACCAGTAACCGTCCATTGTGCCGTAGGTGGCTTTTGTCCACCATACTCAGTTGGATACCGAAATTGTTTTTCTACAGCTGTATCATGACTGGAAGCTCCTGTTAACAAATATTTCGCTCCTTTTGTATTTACAATATAAGCACCTAGAGCCAGTCCTTCCATCGAGGTAGAGCAAGCACCGAATAAGCCAAAATAAGGCGCTCCAATCGTTCTGCTAGCGAAACTTGTTGGGGTGATTTGATTGATTAAGTCCCCAGCTAGGATAAATTGAACTTGATCCTTTTGTATGCCCCCTTTTTCCATGGCTTTTTGGCAAGCCTCTTCAAAAAGGATTT
>NZ_JBHTVA010000213.1:0-1005 GCF_042793325.1 Embleya sp. NPDC056575 | reverse complement strand
CGCACAGCACCTGGACCATGCCGTCGTAGAACCCGGAACACGACGGTCGAGCAGGAGGGAAGCCATGGAAGGCCGTACTTCTGCCTGCCCAAGAGCGGCAAAACGCGAGACGTTCCCCTCTCCCCCAACCTCGCCAAGCGTGTCCAGGACCACCTGCGCCGCTTCCCTTCGATCGCCTGCACGCTCCCGTGGCGCAACCCTGAGCCGCCGACGACCGAGCTGGAAGGGCGACAGCGTAAACCGATCAGCGTCCGGCTGGTGCTGAGCTCCCCGCAGGCCAATCGAATCAACTACTCGATGTGGAGCAAGCGGAGCTGGCGGCCCGCACTCGCGGCGGCCGGTGTCGTGAAGAAGGTCGGCGACAAGGCTGAGACGTACGGAGGTCGCAGCCGTCGCTACTCCGTCTACGAACTCTCCCGCGAGGACATGTTCCACGTCCTCCGGCACACGTACGCGAGTACCCAGCTTGAGGCCGGCGAGTCGATCGTGAGCGTGTCTCAGTGGCTCGGGCATGCCTCGCCGCAGACCACGCTGACGCACTACGCTCACTTCATGCCCGGGGCGGGCAAGCGGGGCCTCGCCGCCATGGACGAATGGTTCGGTCAAGATCCACAACCGAATGTCCCTGAGCCCTGGGCACCCCACAACCCAGAACAGGCCATGAAACCGCAGGTGGCAGCGGTAGTCGCGCACACTGACAACGTGTACGAGGAGTTCAAGGAACCTCTCTACGCGCCGCCCCCGCTGCTCCAGCGGATGGTGGAGGCAGGGCTGCTGGGCCGCAAGACCGGCCGCGGGTTCCACGTGTACGGCCAGGAGTGAGCATCCCGGCGTGACCGGGCCGAGGGGCTCGGACCGCGTGTCCCAGCTCACCGTCCGAATGCCCGACGTGGTCCGCCGCGCCGGGTGAGCGCCCCCTAGGCTGGTCGGTGCAACTGGTTCGCCCCGTCCGCCAGGCGGGATGCGTCGTAAGAGGGAACCCGGTGGGAATCCGGGACTGCCCCG
>NZ_JBHTVA010000212.1:262-1010 GCF_042793325.1 Embleya sp. NPDC056575 | reverse complement strand
GTACGTGTCCGACGAACGCTTCAAGGCGTACTACGACTCCATGCGCCCGGGTCTCGCCGAGCACCTCAGGGACGCGATCACGGCGAACGCGGCCCGGCACTCCCGGGAAGCCTGACGGCAAGACGGTAAGGGGCACCCGCCACTGCGGGTGCCCCTTACCGGATTCCGGTTCTGCGGCCGGTCGCGCCCTACTCCTTCACCAGGACCACCGCGGTGCCGTACGCGCACACCTCCGTGCCCACGTCCGCCGCCTCGGTCACGTCGAACCGCATCATCAGCACGCCGTTCGCCCCTCGCACGAGTGCCTGCTCGACGAGTCGTTCCATGGCCTGGTTGCGGGTCTCCACGAGGGTCTTGGTGAGCCCCTTGAGCTCGCCGCCGATCATCGACTTCAGACCCGCGCCGATCTGGCTGCCCAGATGCCGGGATCGCACGGTGAGGCCGAAGACCTCGCCGATGACCTGCTGGACGCGGTAGCCGGGCGCGTCGTTCGTCGTCACGACCAGGACGTCCGACTGGGGTCCCTGGCCGCCTCCGTATTCATCGATGCCCATGGTCCACAGCTTTGTCCCAGCGGGCGCACAGTGCATCCTGGGGGCACTGGTGGAACCTGGCACGGACACTGTGCGTTGATAGCTTTGGCCGACAGTACTGATGTGCTGCCGTACGGCCGTCCCAGGACCGCCGTACTCTTCCTTCACCCCTCAGGAGCCCGGAACCGTGACGACGCTTGCCCTTGGTCCAAGCT
>NZ_JBHTVA010000212.1:0-252 GCF_042793325.1 Embleya sp. NPDC056575 | reverse complement strand
ACTTCGGCATCTGGGGCCTGCTGCTCATCGTCTTCGCCGAGTCCGGCCTGCTGATCGGCTTCTTCCTGCCGGGTGACTCGCTGCTGTTCACCTGCGGCCTGCTGATCACGTCGAACCAGCTGGACTTCCCGCTGTGGGCGGCCGTCGCCCTGATCTGCGTCGCCGCGGTCCTCGGCGACCAGGCGGGTTACCTGTTCGGCAAGAAGGTCGGCCCCTCGCTCTTCACCCGCCCGGACTCCCGCCTCTTCAAGC
>NZ_JBHTVA010000211.1:0-1014 GCF_042793325.1 Embleya sp. NPDC056575 | reverse complement strand
GCCCTGGAGCGCGGCCAGGTAGATCAGGACCGTGCCGCCCATGTTGGCCCAGGTCGCCACGATGACCAGGGAGATGAGCGCGGTGTCGGCGCCGTTGGACCAGTTCGAGGTGGGCAGGTGCAGAAAGCGCAGCGCCTCGTTGGCGAGGCCCGCTCCAGGATCGTAGAACCACTTCCACAGCAGGGCGCTGACCACCGGCGGGATCATCACCGGCAGGTACACCACGACCCTGAAGAAGGCCTTGGCGTGCCGGAGTTCGTTGAGGACCAGGGCCATCACGAACGGGACGGCGAAGCCGATGAGCAGGGCGAGGAGCGTGAAGGTGAACGTGTTGCGCCAGGCCGCGGTGAACTCCGGGTCGTGGAAGACACGGGTGAAGTTGGCGGTGCCGACCCACTGGGGCGAGGAGCCCGGCGTGTACTTCTGGAAGGCGATCACGACCGCGCGGATCGCGGGGTACCAGGAGAACAGCGCGAAGCAGAGCAGGCCGCCGACGAGGAAGGCGTACGCGCGGGACTGGTCGGCCAGGCGCCGGCGCCACGGGCCCCTCGCCCGGCGCCCGGCCGACCGCGGTACCTCCGGCGCGCCGACGGCGGCCGGAGGAAGCACCACGGGCTTCGATGCGGTCTTCATACGCCTGGTCAGCCCCGGGCCAGGATGGAGTCGATCTTTCCGGAGGCGTCCTTCAGGAGCTGGTCGACGTTCGCGTCCTTCTTGGTGAGGACCGCGGAGACGGCTCCGTCGAGGACCGAGTAGATCTGCTGGGCCTGGGGCGGCTCGATCTTCATCTGCAGGCTCTGGTTGCCGTCCAGGAAGGCCTGGTAGTTCTCCACCGGCACATTGGCGTTGGCCTTCTTGACCTGCTGGTCCTTCGCGTCGGCGGCGCCGGTGAAGAGCCGGGGCTCGGGGAGGCCGACGGGGGCGTTGTTCTGCTTGGCGCGGGCGTAGTCGCCGAGGAAGCCCGTTCCGGGGGTGAGGAACATGTGGTCGAGCCACTTCAGGCCGGCCTTGATC
>NZ_JBHTVA010000210.1:0-1015 GCF_042793325.1 Embleya sp. NPDC056575 | reverse complement strand
CGAATGAGCTTACAGCACCGTCGATCAAAAGCGGAACCATTCTTCATGCATGGAATTGGTCGTTCAATACGTTAAAACACAATATGAAGGATATTCATGATGCAGGATATACAGCCATTCAGACATCTCCGATTAACCAAGTAAAGGAAGGGAATCAAGGAGATAAAAGCATGTCGAACTGGTACTGGCTGTATCAGCCGACATCGTATCAAATTGGCAACCGTTACTTAGGTACTGAACAAGAATTTAAAGAAATGTGTGCAGCCGCTGAAGAATATGGCATAAAGGTCATTGTTGACGCGGTCATCAATCATACCACCAGTGATTATGCCGCGATTTCCAATGAGGTTAAGAGTATTCCAAACTGGACACATGGAAACACACAAATTAAAAACTGGTCTGATCGATGGGATGTCACGCAGAATTCATTGCTCGGGCTGTATGACTGGAATACACAAAATACACAAGTACAGTCCTATCTGAAACGGTTCTTAGAAAGGGCATTGAATGACGGGGCAGACGGTTTTCGATTTGATGCCGCCAAACATATAGAGCTTCCGGATGATGGGAGTTACGGCAGTCAATTTTGGCCGAATATCACAAATACATCTGCAGAGTTCCAATACGGAGAAATCCTGCAGGATAGTGCCTCCAGAGATGCTGCATATGCGAATTATATGGATGTGACAGCGTCTAACTATGGGCATTCCATAAGGTCCGCTTTAAAGAATCGTAATCTGGGCGTGTCGAATATCTCCCACTATGCATCTGATGTGTCTGCGGACAAGCTGGTGACATGGGTGGAGTCGCATGATACGTATGCCAATGATGATGAAGAGTCGACATGGATGAGCGATGATGATATCCGTTTAGGCTGGGCGGTGATAGCTTCTCGTTCAGGCAGTACGCCTCTTTTCTTTTCCAGACCTGAGGGAGGCGGTAATGGTGTGAGATTCCCGGGGTAAAGCCATTTTGTAGATCGCTGGAGTGCTTTATTTGTAGATCTGTATTTATC
>NZ_JBHTVA010000209.1:0-1025 GCF_042793325.1 Embleya sp. NPDC056575 | reverse complement strand
CGAGCCCGGTGCGCTGGACGTAGGGCAGGCGGTCGTCGCCGCCGGTGAAGAAGAGCACCGGGCCGCGGTCGCCGTCGACGTGGGCCGAGCCCGACCAGCAGCCGTCCGGCCCGATGGAGTCCGCGGCGGGTGCGAGGGCTATGGGGAGGTCGCGCCAGTGCACCATGTCGGTGCTGACCGCGTGCCCCCAGTGGATCTGGCCCCAGTACGGGCCGAAGGGATCGTGCTGGTAGAAGATGTGGTATTTGCCCTTGAAGTACACGGGCGCGTGCGGCTCGTTCATCCAGTGCCAGGGCGGCAGCATGTGGAACTGGGGGCGGTGGCGGTCGCCGTCGTAACGGGCCCGCTGCTGGAGCAGGTCCGGCCGGGGCACGCGATGACCGGGAAGGGCCGCGATGGTGTCGGCGTGCTCCCTGTGCGCCGTCGGGTCGTCCAGGGTGCCCGGGCGGATCACGAGGCTGTCCATCAGGCCGATGTACATGTTGGCGTGGAACTCGCCGTTGAGCAGCGTGGGTGTGTTGTGCCGTCCGATGAGCAGCGGCTGGTCCGAGGTCAGTATGGGGGCCTTGTCCGGGGTGGTGGCGGTGCCGATCAGCTGGCCGTCGCGATAAAGGCGCAGTTGCCGCGCTGCCGGGTCGTAGGTGGCGGCGACGTGCGTCCACCTGCCCTTGGCGGCCGGCTGGTCCGAGGCACCCTGGACCTCGATCAGGTCGGTCCCGAAGCCGAGTTGGAAGACGAGCTGCCCGAAGCGGCGCAGACCGAGCAGGAATCCGGTCTTCGCGTCCGGGGCGTGCTGGTTGACCAGTGCCTGGGGCTTGCCGTCGATCCCCTGCTCGTAGGCGTAGGGGGCGATCCACACGTCGAGGGTGATGCCACCGGTGGGATCGAGTGTGCCGGGGCCCTGGGCGGTGACGACGGTCGAGTACCCGTCGAAGTACAGCGCCCGGCCGCGTACCCCGTGGCGCCGTTCGGGAGCGCTGTCGGGCTTGTAGCGGGCGTCGTTGAAGACGTAGTCGACCGGGTCG
>NZ_JBHTVA010000208.1:0-1030 GCF_042793325.1 Embleya sp. NPDC056575 | reverse complement strand
CCACATGCCCGACCTGCGGCACCCGTTCAGCACCTGGACCGCCCAGAGTACGGAGCTGGACGATCCGCACATCACTTCGGACCTGCGCAAGAGACTGGTGAGCCGGCTCGCCGACCAGTACTTGCGCACCGGACGGGGAAACGATTTGGCATTCCTGGCGGAGGAGTGGAGCGCTGCGCCCACGAGCCGTGCCCGGCTGGAGGCCGCTGTAGACACGCTGGCCTGCGGTCTCCACGACCCGCGCTACGGCCGAAGTCTGCGGATGCTCGTCTACTCCTGGTGTAAGGACAAGCAGCTGACGGGGAACCTCGCGCATGTTCTCCTACGCGCCTGCACCGACGTGATCGCACCCACCCACCCCGACCAGGCCGTGACCCGCCTGCATCACCTGGCCCGCCGGGAACGCGGCGCCACCCCCGCTCTCGATGCCTTGTGCCGCCTTGCAGCGACCAGTGCCCGACTTCGCCGCCGCATACTCGATCGCCTCACCCGTCATTCGGCCGCACCGACCGTCGACGCCCGCCTCTTCCTACGGATCTGCGACCCCGTGGCACTCACAGACCCTGCAGGCGCACCGCGCCCACTCATCGACGAAAAGGGCGTCCAGGACTGCGCGGTAGCAGGCTGGGCGGAGGCGCTCGCCCGACTGCCGCAGCCGCACTGGCAGCCGTACGCCGAACGATGGCTGCACACGGCCTGCACCGCCGACAGCCATCGCGACCGGCTGCTCGCTGTGCTGGTCGATGCCGCAGGCCGAAACGGCAGCACCCTCGCAGCGCTGTACTCAGCCGCCCGCGCCGCAGAGCCCGCCGCCCCCGGTGGACGGGCATCCGGCGCCGCAACCACCGAACGCCTGCTCCAGAAGATCTCCACGGCCCAGGGCCTACGCCCGCCGGCCGCACCGACTCCACCCGCACCGCCCAGGGGGACTACACGATGACCACCGGCCGCAAGACGACGACCGTTTTCCTCACCGTCCTGTGTGCCCTACTGCTGACCATCCTCGGCCTGGTGCAGGAGTGGCCCACAT
>NZ_JBHTVA010000207.1:0-1032 GCF_042793325.1 Embleya sp. NPDC056575 | reverse complement strand
CTCTCCAGGAGCGGTGTCCGGAGCGGGGGACCAGGGGTAGAGGGTTTGTACGGGACAATCGTTAAACACGAGATGGTATCGGGTGATACTATATTGAATGAAACGAAAGTGCCTCGTCGCGCGGAGGGAGGTGGGCGACCGTGAACGTCTACGAGGCGGTCACGAGCCGGCGGGCGGTACGCGGATTCACCGACCGGCCCGTCCCGAGGGAGGTGCTGGAGCGGGTGCTGTCCGGCGCGGCCTGGACACCGTCCGGATCGAACCTCCAGCCGTGGCACACCTACGTGCTGACCGGCGGACCGCTGGCCGAACTCAAGAAGCGCGCCGGCGAGCGCCTGGCCGTGGGCGACCCCTGGGACGAGCCGGAGTACGAGCAGTACCCGCCCGCACTGAAGTCCCCGTACCGCGAACGCCGGTCCGCCTTCGGCGAGCAGCGCTACGGCGCACTCGGCATTGCGCGCGAGGACATGGAGGCGC
Source organism: Embleya sp. NPDC056575 (assembly GCF_042793325.1). NCBI lineage: Bacteria > Bacillati > Actinomycetota > Actinomycetes > Kitasatosporales > Streptomycetaceae > Embleya > Embleya sp. NPDC056575. Next base: position 555 of record NZ_JBHTVA010000207.1, on the reverse strand, counting down.
GCCAGAGGGCCGCTTCCGCGAACTGGGACTGTTTCGGCGCCCCCGCCGCCCTGTTCTGCTACATCGACCGCGACCTGGGCCCGGCCCAATGGTCCGACGTCGGCATGTATCTGCAGACCGTCATGCTGCTGCTGCGCGCCGAAGGGCTGCACAGCTGCGCGCAGATGGCATGGGCGAAGTACCGCAAGACCGTCGCGGAGGTCCTGTCGCCTCCGGACGAGCTCATCCTCTTCTGCGGCATGTCGATCGGGTTCGAGGACGTCACGGTGGGATACACCCGTACGGGCCGGGCGCCGCTCGACGAGACGGTCACGTTCGTCGGTGACTACTGACACCGCCCGTCCTCGGCCGGTCTCAAGGCGCCGTTTCCCGCCACGCGCACATAAGTGGTCCATATGCATCAAGGGGCCGGCATGCCGTCGGCGCTCAGGCCACGGCCCAGGGGCCCAGGTCGCGCGTGCGGCGGGTGGCCGCGGCGGGCCGGCTCTCGTCCCATGCCGGGGCCAGCGCGGCGGAGAGGATGCCCCAGAGCTGGCCGGCGCTCAGGGCGTGCAC
>NZ_JBHTVA010000206.1:0-1044 GCF_042793325.1 Embleya sp. NPDC056575 | reverse complement strand
GGCCTGGGCCGCGCGCCTGACCACGGCCATGGGACTGCAGCTCGGGCAGAACGAGGCGCGGCGGAGGTACGACCGACTGGCCGCGTACCACCCGCACCACTTGACCGGGCAGGCCCGGCTGCTCCAGCAGCTGTGTCCCAAGTGGAGCGGGAGCTGGGAGGCGGCACACGGGTTCGCCCGCGAGTGCCTGCTCAACTCGCCCGAAGGGTCGCTCAGCGGTGGTCTGGTGGCGGAGGCGCACCTGGAGCGCTGGCTCGATCTGCCCTCCGCGGGGAGTGAACGGACCGACTATCTGCGCCGGCCGCATGTCCACGCCGAACTCGTCGAGGCCGCCGAACGGTCCGTCCTGCACCCGTACTACCGACCCGCGTACGGGTGGGTCACCATCCAGGGCGTCTTCGCCGCGCTCTTCTCGCTGATCGGCGACACCGCACGCGCCGCCGCGCACTTCCGCGCCCTGGGCAACCTGGCCTCCGACTACCCGTGGAGTTACCTCGGCAAGCCCGCGGACGCGTACGTCAAACACCGTTCCGCCGCCCTCGGAAGAGGCTGAGCGGATGCCGAACAGGACAGGCAGAGGCAGACGATGAGCCAGGGCATCCATCACACCGAGGTCGACGGCATACCCACCCTCTTCGCGTACGCCACCGGGCCCATGCGTGCCGGACTGGTCTTCCGCGTCGGTGTCGCCGACGAGACGCTCGCCGGGGCCGGGATCACCCACCTGGTGGAGCACCTGGCGCTGCACCGCCAGGGCCTGGCCGACTACCACTTCAACGGCGCGACCAAGGCCGCGTTCACGCACTTCCACGTGGAGGGCGCCGAGCACGAGATCGTCGCCTACCTCGACGGCGTGTGCACCTCCCTCCTCGATCTGCCCATGGAGCGGCTGGAGACCGAGAAGGAGATCCTGCGCACCGAGGAGGCGAGCCGGGAGCCCGGACAACTGCCGCTGTGGCGGTACGGGGCCCAGGGGTACGGGCTGGTCAGCTATCCGGAGTGGGGTGTACGGGGGGTGCGGCCGGACGACGTACGGGAATGGGC
>NZ_JBHTVA010000205.1:276-1048 GCF_042793325.1 Embleya sp. NPDC056575 | reverse complement strand
TGGTTTATTCGTGCTGGAGGATGCGGCACATGCGGTATATACGACTTATAAGCAAAGAATGATCGGTTCTATCGGGGATGCAACGGCATTCAGCTTTTACGCCACCAAAAACCTCGCGACAGGGGAAGGCGGCATGCTGACGACTGATGATGAGGAGCTTGCCGATAAGATCCGGGTGCTAAGCCTTCACGGCATGAGTAAAGCCGCATGGAACCGTTATTCTTCAAATGGCAGCTGGTACTATGAAGTCGAATCGCCCGGCTATAAGATGAATATGTTTGATTTGCAGGCGGCCCTCGGACTTCATCAGCTGAAACGGCTGGATGATATGCAGAAACGGAGAGAAGAGATTGCCGGCCGCTATCAAACCGCTTTTCAGCAGATTCCTGGGCTGATCACGCCGTTTGTCCATGATGACGGCAGGCACGCCTGGCATCTATATGTTCTGCAAGTTGATGACAAAAAGGCCGGGGTTACGCGCAGCGAAATGATTACGGCTTTAAAGGATAAATACAATATCGGCACTAGCGTTCATTTTATTCCAGTACACATTCATCCGTATTATCAAAAGCAATTTGGATATAAGGAAGCGGACTTTCCGAATGCCATGAATTACTATAAACGAACCCTTTCTCTCCCGCTCTATCCATCAATGTCTGACGACGATGTAGATGATGTCATTGAAGCTGTGCGGGATATCGTAAAAGGGGCTGATTAAGTGTATACGGTAAAAGAAAATGTCTCCAAAGAGTTGATTGAGGAATTTCTCCAA
>NZ_JBHTVA010000205.1:0-266 GCF_042793325.1 Embleya sp. NPDC056575 | reverse complement strand
ACTGGATGTTCCGTATCAATTTTCCCTCGGCCTTTTTGAAAACAGCAGGCTCCAAGGCGTATTGCTTTACGAAGATTCTTTGTGGGAAAGCAAGGTGCTTCAGAAGAAAGTCATGAACGTCAAACTTCTTGCGGCAAATAGTACCGGGCAGCTAAAGAGGCTGTTTGAAGCTTTTTATACTGTACGCCAAATGGATGAAACGGATTTTATCTTTGTCCGCGTTCCGGCTGAAGATATCGGAGCCGCGCATGTGATACAGCAGCAGC
>NZ_JBHTVA010000204.1:352-1054 GCF_042793325.1 Embleya sp. NPDC056575 | reverse complement strand
GACCAGGCCGGCCCAGGCCCAGCCAAAGGTGTGGTACGCCACGACACGGACCAGCGCGACGGCGCGCAGCGCGTCGAAGTAGCGGTCGCGTCCGGTGCCTTTGGCCTTCGGCGCCGGGTCGGCGGCGGGGCTTTCGGGCTCCCCGGCGTCAGGGCTGGGCTCGGTCGGGACGGCTGCGTCCGCCGCGGGCTCCGGCTCGATCACCGGCACGGGCGCCGTCTCGGTGACGTACACCTGGCCATGGTCGACGTACCCCTGGCCGTAGCCGTACTGCTGGGGGATCTGAGGCTGCCGGCCCTGGCCGTAGGGATCGGGCTGCTGCCCGTACCCATAGTCATATCCCTGCTGGCCCTGCTGGCCCTGGTACTCCTGCTGGCCTTGGTACCCCTCATATCCCTGGTACCGCTGTTGTTCCGAGCCCCAGCTCATGTCAGCTCACTCCTGCCGGGGTCCCGACCTCACCCGTGCGCTTGAGCTTCTGCCAGCGGAGGCGGCCGCCGGTCAGGGCGGTCACGGAGGAGTGGATCAGGACGAGGTACATCATCTGGCGGTAGGCGAGCTGCTGCAGCGGCAGCATCGCGAGGTAGCGGTACTTCTCGCGGTCGAGGCGGAACGCGTAGGCGGCGCAGACGAGTTGGACGACCAGCACCGCCAGCCAGGCCAGCAGTGAGGTCCAGAAGTCCACGAAGATCATCGAGTAGA
>NZ_JBHTVA010000204.1:0-342 GCF_042793325.1 Embleya sp. NPDC056575 | reverse complement strand
ATGAGCGGCGCGAGGACCGGCGTGATGATCTGGAAGATCACGACGAGCGGCATGCCGATGCGGCCGAAGCGGCCCGACGGACCCTTGTCCGTCAGCGACTTGCGGTGCTTCCACAGCGCCTGCATGGTGCCGTACGACCAGCGGTAGCGCTGCGACCACAGCTGCTTCAGCGAACTCGGCGCCTCCGTCCAGGCCCTGGCGTGCTCCTGGTAGACGACCCGCCAGCCCGCGCGGTGCATCGCGATGGTGATGTCGGTGTCCTCGGCGAGCGTGTCCTCGCTCATGCCGCCGACCTCGAGGACCGCGTCGCGGCGGAACGCGCCGATCGCGCCCGGGATGGTG
>NZ_JBHTVA010000203.1:0-1056 GCF_042793325.1 Embleya sp. NPDC056575 | reverse complement strand
TGCACGGCCTGCGGCCACAGCTGGAGCTGATCGATGGGTGCACACAGGCGGAAGTGCGATTGGTGCGGCAGTGGTACGCCGATCGTCCGCGACATGGAGCCGGTCAACCACGACTACCAGTACTGGTGCGAGGAGTGCGCGCGGGCGCTGATCATAAAAGGCGACCCGATCGAGACGTACCGTGAGCTGGAGGGCGAGCCGATCTACGGCCGGCTCCTCGACGAGCACTGCACGCTCAAGCGGTTCTACACGTTCGCCACAGCCTGACCCCGATCAGGGTCAGGAAGACGAGACCGGCTCCTTCGTAGAGGGCCGACAACGTCAACTGGGTGCCCGTCTGTTGCAGTTCGAGCCGTCCCGGGCCGTGTGGCACCCACCACAGCGCGTACGAGCAGAAGACCAGCGACGTACCCGCGGCGGTCACCAGTGCCGTACTGACGGCGGTCGCCTGTGCCGTAATGACGGCGGTCACCTGTGCCGAGCCGACGGTGGCCGCCCTGCCGCGCGTGCCGAGGATCAGCACCATCGGCACGCACCACACCCAGTGGTGCGACCACGACACCGGACTGATCAGCAGCGCCGTGACCGCGCAGGCGGACACCGCCCAGGCGCGCCGCCCGCGCAGCTCCGCAGCCACGGCGACCCCGAGGCCCAGGGAGCCTGCCACGGCCGCCGCGGCGACCCACCAGAGGCCCGGCTGAGTGGTGTGCAGCAGCCGGGCCAGTACCCCGCGCAGCGACTGGTTCGCGGTGTCCTCCACGAGCCCGACCCGACCCGTCTCGAAGAGCATGCGGCTCCAGAAGCGCCATGAGTCGTAGGGCAGGGCGGAGGCCGCCAGCAGGGTTGCCCCGGCGAACGCGACGGCCGCCCCGCGCGCGTGCCGCAGCCAGGGGCCTGCGGAGCCCCGCCGTGTGTAGGCCACGACACCGGTGACCAGCAGGAACACCGCGAAGAGCGCCGGTGTCAGCTTGATCGCCGCCGCGAGCCCGATGCCCACTCCGGCCCAGCGGTGCCAGGGCCGCCGCGTCAGGTCCCACAGCACCAGCACGCCGAGCA
>NZ_JBHTVA010000202.1:0-1070 GCF_042793325.1 Embleya sp. NPDC056575 | reverse complement strand
GTCCTGCACCAGGTCCGCGAAGACCTCGGCGCGGCTCGCGGCGAGCGGCACCTGGGGCGGCGCGACGGGGCCGCGCATGCCCCTTCCGTGGCGATCACGACGGCGGGGCCCGGGTGCGGCGGCGGTGGGCGGTACGGGGGTGTCCATCACTGACGAAGAGTAGTCCCCACGAGGTCCGTGTGCCCGGCCCCCACGCGGCTGCCCGCGGCCCGGGGCAGGAAGCCCGGCGCACGTTCCGGATGTCGCAGGATGACCATTCCAGCCAAGCTTGGGCTCGATTCCGTATCCCTCCAGGACCGTCGCTCACATGGCAATTGACGTGGTTTGCACCAAGTGGTGACCGGATTCAGGTCCGTTCGGCATCTCGCCGCGGGATGTCGCCCCAGGTCAGGACGGGCGGTCCGAAGGCTTGTGTGGGCGGGCTCACAGCGCGACACGGTGGGGTGACCTGGGGGAGAGTCGTCGCGGCCCGCTCAAGAGTGCGGTACCGTCCAACGTCGTGAGCCCTGTACGTCGCTGTTCGCGAACCGCTTGCGGCCGCCCCGCCGTCGCGACGCTGACGTACGTCTACGCCGACTCGACCGCGGTCCTCGGCCCGCTCGCCACCTACGCCGAGCCCCACTGCTACGACCTGTGCGCCGAGCACTCCGAGCGTCTCACCGCGCCGCGCGGCTGGGAGGTCGTCCGCCTCGCCGACGCCTCCGCTCCCTCCCGCCCCAGCGGTGACGATCTGGAAGCGCTCGCCAACGCGGTGCGCGAGGCGGCCAGGCCGCAGCAGCGCGCGGCCGAGGCCGGTGGCGGCGCCCGCTCGGCGGACCCGATGGAGGTCGCGCGCCGCGGCCACCTACGGGTGCTGCGCTCGCCGGACAACTGAGCGCCCGCCCCCTCCGTAACCCGCGAGAAAACGCTTTCCGCATCGCGGAATCCCCCCCCACGGCGGAATCCGGGGAGGCGCCCGTGTACGTCCAGGAACTGGAACCCGTGGCCGACTCGCCCGGCCTCTCCGCCCTCGTGGCGACCCTGCCCCTCGTGATCGTCCTCGTCCTGCTCGGCGGCGTCCGCATGAAGGC
>NZ_JBHTVA010000201.1:0-1074 GCF_042793325.1 Embleya sp. NPDC056575 | reverse complement strand
CCAGGAATACACAGATGCAGAAAACGATGTGGACAATGTGATTTCTGTTTTGCCGTTTTATCATAGAAAAAATGTGAAGCGGCTGCTCGGGAAGATTTATTTTGCCGCCAGCGTAAAAGGGGTATCCGCTTACGCCTTATTGGTGCTCGCGTTATACGCATTACACGCCTCTCCATGGGTAATGGCTGTTGCCGTGATCCTGTATTGGGTATTCAACATGTATATGTCAGACCGTGTGTTGCGGGCGGCGATGGACGCCAAGCCTTGTCATCAACCGCATGTACAGGCAGCGGCCGATAAGATTTTCCGATCGGCCGGCATTTCCCATGTCCGCATATACGAAACGGAGAGTGATGATTACAACGGAATGGCAGTAGGCATGAATGTCGGGAGGTCAATGGTCATCCTGACAAGCGCCACACTAACACTTCCACAGCGTGTCATTGAAGGCATTCTGGCCCATGAGGCGATTCATATCAAAAAACGTGACGTTCTGTCATCACAGCTTTTGCGTTTTCTATATCTTGGAGCTGTCATTGGAATTTTCCTCTTATTTGAGCAGCATATCACCCATCCCGAGGCCCACAAAATTGCGCTTTGGGCTTTCATTATGGCAATCATTATCCTGTTCCAGCTCCATCAATCCTTTTGTTCACAATGGATGGAGGTGCGTGCTGACAACCTTGGCGCATCATTGCTGGGGGGCGGTTACAAACAAATGGCTGAAGCCTTGAGAATCTTGGCGGTTCGGCAGGATGAGGACATACAGAAACAAAGTGCCTACAGCTCTGAAGCAGGTGAAGACGAGCTTCAAATTGATTCTCTCACCCGTGATAAAAGCTGGTTTTTCAGATTGATTGATTTTCAGTTCGCTCCTCATCCCCCTATGTATTGGCGTGTCGGCACTTTATTGTCAAACAAGGGACATGGGGTGCTAAAGCGCTGGCTCAGAGACCGCCTGAAAGAATTGCTCACTTTGAAATGAAACCGGTCAGCGTTTCATCCGTATAACAGATATGGTGAAAAAAGGGGGTGACCAGAAGTGATAGTGATCTTATTGATAATAGCTATTAT
>NZ_JBHTVA010000200.1:0-1102 GCF_042793325.1 Embleya sp. NPDC056575 | reverse complement strand
GGCTAATACATATTCACGGCGATCCAGCTCATACATGCCTCTGAAGAAATTAAAATAGTACTCAAGCAGACCAGTTAAACGAGCCTGTTTTTTATCAATCTCAAGCAGCAGATCAGACAGTCTCGGCTGTTCCTCAATCCTCATTTTTTCTAACGGTTCAAGGTACTCAAGCATCAGGTTGTGCCGAAACTCCATCAGTGAATAGTACAAATGAAGGTCTTGATCTTCTTCCATTTGATCCAGCTCTTGCTTGATTTCTCGTCGCAAATATTCTGCATCGGGTATGCTAAATCGGCGTATGTACATATACCATTCGTTAATCTTTTCTCCGATGGAAGAAGAAGATATGACACCTGTCACTTTTGCAAATCCCTCCCTTCATAATTCTATATATGTCATATTTTATCATCAACATTCTTGTGAGAAGCGCAAAAAAACCGCAATTTTTTCTTTCGTTACACCGCATGTTTGGAGATATATTTTCAAAAAGAAGCGTTTACCCTCAGCAATTTGTACAAGCAAACACGTTACTCTTCCATATTCTGTTATATCTGCGTGAGCAGTGTATGTCTGAAAAGGAAGTGAAGGAATGAGAAAAAACAAGCTTTCCTTTAAAGAAAAAGCAGGAGCAGAACAAGAAGAGTGCTTATGTTTTTGTGAGGGAGAAGCAAGCCGAGAAGCCATGTTTCAAGCGCCGATTGAATTATCTGAAGGATTTGTCGTTGATCCGGCTGAAGCTGTTGCAAACGTGACGTGGAATGCAGACAGCCTTTCTTGTGTCAGTGACCGTTGCTTAATTCAAACGGGGCCAGAGCCTGATGAGGTCGGTGTTCAATTTGCAGTGCGCCTGCAGGGAACCGTTACGCTACTCGTCAGTGTCTCACCTGTGCGAAATCAATATGGACAAGGGGACGGGGCTGTTTCCGTCATTCACAATGCAGAAATCGATCAAGTCGTCTATTATTCCGATGAACCGGATGATTGCCCGGATATCAGTGACATCACGATTGAGAACCTTGTTGTTGTTCCGCCGTTTTACGGCAGTCCTTTATCGGTGACGGGGACGATTGTGCTTGTACCGGAGCCGGAACCCGTCTACGCG
>NZ_JBHTVA010000199.1:0-1114 GCF_042793325.1 Embleya sp. NPDC056575 | reverse complement strand
AAGGTCGAGGACGAGAGAGAGCCGGATCGGCCCTCTCAGGGGTGTTCAGCCTGGCCGTAGGCCAGTCCTTTAGGCCCGAACAGACGTTCCCCCTATGGGCAGTTGAACGACTTCCCCCACCCACCACCGGGCCTTCCCCTCAGCCTCCCGCACTGTCCGGGATTGGCATATGACGACAATGCAGGTTCCCGTGACAACCCAGGTTCCCGACAGTTAGGGTTGTCGTATGGAGATGAAGGAACCGACGCAGGAAGAACGCGACCAGCTCCGTCAGGCCCTCCACAAGGCCCTGGAGAAGCTGGGGGACACGGTGTACGAGCGGCTGACCGCCGGACGCCCGGACGACGCGGAGGAGGTGCTGGACCTCACCCGCCCGGAGATCCCCCTGGCGAAGCTGATCGTCTGCAAGTACGCGGACGAGGAGCTGGACGTGCTGGCCGAGCGGTTCGCCCGCGCGGCCGGAGCCGCCGGAGCCAACTACGCCGAGCTGGGCACCGCGTGGGGGATCTCCCGCCAGGCCGCCCGCAAGCGCTGGCCCGGAGCGGTGAGCGCGATCAACGAGCGCGCCAACAAGGAGCCCGTGCACTTCGAGGCGTTCGGCGGAGAGGCCAGGGTGTCCTTCCACCCGGAGGACGGGAGCTGGTGGTGGATCGCCACCGCCGCCAACCGGAAGGTGCGCGAGGCGCCCGAGAAGGCCGAGTACGACACGAGCGAGGAGGCCGCGGCCGCCGCCGGCGCCTTCCTCGCGGCCAACACCACCGAGGAGACGACCCGATGACCCAGCCGGACCTGTCCGCCCTGGCCCTGGCCCTGCGGAACCTGTTCGACACCTACCCCACCGACGCCGACGACGCCGAGCGCGCGACGCTCACCCTGGAAGCCGGCGGGCAGCAGCACGCCGTACGCCTCCAGCCTGGCCAGGTCGAGTGGCTGACCCACCTCGTCCGCGACGAGGACGGCAGTTGCCGCAACGCCCACGCAGACGGGACCGGAGTCTGCGAGCACTGCCGGGGACTGGGAGTCGTCGGCGGCCGCAAGCCCCGCACATGGGTCGCCTGGCAGGTCGACGGAGGCGGCCCCGGGATGCCGTGCACCGACGCCACCACCGCCAGGC
>NZ_JBHTVA010000198.1:670-1119 GCF_042793325.1 Embleya sp. NPDC056575 | reverse complement strand
GAGACAAGCTGAAGCGGGCAGTGAAAAAGCCGTACACACTCGTCAACAACTACGGGCCGACAGAAAATACGGTCGTTGCCACGAGTACAGAAATCCATCCGGAGGAAGGCTCGCTTTCCATCGGAAGGGCCATTGCCAATACGAGAGTATACATTCTCGGCGAGGGCAATCAGGTGCAGCCGGAAGGCGTAGCCGGAGAGCTTTGCGTGGCGGGGCGCGGACTGGCACGAGGCTATCTGAATCGAGAAGACGAAACCGCGAAGCGGTTTGTCGCTGATCCGTTTGTGCCGGGTGAGTGCATGTACCGCACCGGCGATTTGGTGAAATGGACGGGCGGCGGCATCGAATACATCGGCCGGATCGACCAGCAGGTCAAGGTCCGCGGCTACCGGATCGAGCTCTCAGAAATTGAAGTCCAGCTCGCCCAGCTTACTGAGGTGCAGGATGCG
>NZ_JBHTVA010000198.1:0-660 GCF_042793325.1 Embleya sp. NPDC056575 | reverse complement strand
GATCGCGGCGTATGTCACACCGGAAACAGCTGACATAGAAGCACTAAAATCAGCACTAAAGGAAACCCTGCCGGATTACATGATCCCGGCGTTCTGGGTGACGCTGAACGAGCTTCCGGTTACGGCAAACGGCAAAGTCGACCGCAAAGCCTTGCCTGAGCCGGACATCGAAGCGGGAAGCGGAGAATACAAAGCGCCGACGACCGACATGGAAGAGCTGCTTGCCGGCATCTGGCAGGACGTGCTTGGAATGTCTGAAGTCGGTGTCACCGACAATTTCTTCTCGCTTGGCGGAGATTCCATCAAAGGAATTCAAATGGCGAGCCGCTTGAATCAGCACGGCTGGAAGCTGGAAATGAAAGATCTCTTCCAGCATCCGACGATCGAGGAGCTTACCCAATATGTAGAGCGTGCCGAAGGCAAACAGGCAGACCAAGGCCCGGTGGAGGGCGAAGTCATCCTGACGCCGATCCAGCGCTGGTTCTTTGAAAAGAACTTCACGAACAAGCACCACTGGAACCAATCGGTGATGCTTCACGCCAAGAAGGGCTTTGATCCTGAACGGGTGGAGAAAACATTGCAGGCGCTGATCGAGCATCATGACGCGCTCCGTATGGTCTACCGTGAGGGACAGGAAGACGTCATTCAATACAACAGAGG
>NZ_JBHTVA010000197.1:0-1120 GCF_042793325.1 Embleya sp. NPDC056575 | reverse complement strand
CACGCTGACCAGCGACAAGTCCACCTCACCCCGCTTCGCGGCTTCCGTAATCACGCCCTCCAGCAGGGCCTCGAACACCCCGGCATCCCTCCACTGCCGGAAGCGGTTGTGGACAGTCGACCAGGCGCCGAACTCCTGCGGCATCTCCCGCCACTGGCCGCCCGTCCGAAACCGCCAGATCACGCCCTCGAACTGCCGGCGCAGCCGCTCGGGGTACGGGCCGTACTCACCGATCGGCAGGTACGGCTCAATGAACTCCCACTCGGCGTCTGTGAGTTGTACTCGCGTCATACAACAAGATCTGCCGGATCAGGCACGACCGCGAGGGCGAAACCCCCAAACAGATCACAACCCGATACCCGCCCTAGTCGGACTCCAAAATGCGGTCGAGTGTCCGGCGCCCCATTCTGCTCATCGTCGGATTGCTCTCGACGTAGTACCAGACAACACCCATGGCCTGTTCGAACGCCCATGCCTTGCCGCGCTCCCACTCCAGATCGTCACAGGCCAGTGTCTGCCGGAGCACTTCCCGCGGGCCTGGCTGCAACAGGTGCCAGGCACTGACCAGATCCAGCGCGGGGTCGGCCGGGCCGAAGCCGCCGGTGTCGAGTACGCCGCTGAGCCGGTCTCCCGCGACCAGTACGTTGCCGGGAATCAGGTCACCATGGCTCATCACGTCGGCAGCCGTGCGTGGCAACTCCCGGAGGTGGCTCCACACTTGGCGCAGCCGGGGCACGTCGAGCAGCCCCTTGCTCTCCTCGAAGCACTTCGCCATCCAGTCGTCGTGGTGAGCGAGAACGCCGCCACGGTTCTCGCCGCTGAAACGCCGCCCCCGCGTCTCGGCGTCCCGCAGGGCTGCGATGAAGGCCGCAAGGTCCTCGGCGAAAGCGTCCGACCCACTCGGGTCGGCATCGAAGGCGACCGTTCCCGGCAGCCATGTCTGGATCGACCACGGCATGGGGTAACCCGCTCCAGGCTTTCCCAGGGTGACAGGTTCCGGAACGGGGAACCGAGACACCTGTGCCAGCTCCGCGCTCGCCTGGGCTTCCCGTTCCAGAACCGCCTGCGCCTCCGCGGCATCGGTCAGACGCAGCGGGAAACGCGCGGAGAGGTCGTCCCC
>NZ_JBHTVA010000196.1:844-1125 GCF_042793325.1 Embleya sp. NPDC056575 | reverse complement strand
CCGTACGAGCCGTTCTGCTGCGGGGTCCACTCCATGAGCACGTCCTTGGGGGCCTTGCGGTCCCGCAGCTCGTAGGATATGGCGCGACGCTCGGACAGCCCGCCGTTGAAGATCACGCCATCGCCGGGCTTCTCCCCGGAAGCGATCACATTCGCCGCCGCCGCGTAGTCCGGCTCCATGGGCAGGTCCTTCTTGGCGTCGCCGATCGCCGGCCACGCCACGAAGGCGTATCCGGCGGCGACGGCCGTCACCAGTACCCCGCCGCCGACCGCCTTCGCCAC
>NZ_JBHTVA010000196.1:0-834 GCF_042793325.1 Embleya sp. NPDC056575 | reverse complement strand
TCGGGCTCGAGCCGCCCGGTGAGCCGGGTGACCGCGGCGGCCAGCAGCAGCGTCCATGCCGGGATGGTGAACAGGAGATACCGCGGCAGGAAGAGATGGAGCTGGTCGGCCGTCAGGAAAGTCAGCACCGGCGGCAGCACGGCCCACGCCCCGAGCAGCAACGCGTAGCGGCGGGCCGCCAGCAGGCCCAGCACGCCGAGCCCCATCACGACGCCGCCGGTGATCCACGACCCGAACAGCTCCTGCGGGAAGTCGACCAGGTCCTGGGTCGTGGTGGTGTTCCAGGCGATCTGCCCGCTCTGCCCCGACCCCTTCGCCACCATCGGGAGCGTGATCGACAGACCGAGCAGCGCCGCGCCCGCGAAGGCGTAGTGCGCGATCCTGTCGCCGCGCCGCTTCGCCAGCACAACCAGGCCCAGATGTCCGGCGAGCACCGACATCGCGACCAGGTGGCCGAATCCGGTGGCCGCGATCGCCAGCGCGTACAGCGTCCAGTCGCGCAGGCTCGGCTTCTCCAGGGCGCGCAGCAGGAAGAGCGTCGCGAGCAGCGCGAAGAGGGTCGCGAAGGCGTAGGGCCGCGCCTCCTGCCCGTAGCGCGTGATCGCCGGCACCACCGCGAAGAGCAGTCCGGCCAGCAGTCCGGTCCGCACGGCGAACATCCGCCGCCCCAGGAGTGCCACCAGACCGGCCGAGATCCCCATGGCCAGCGCCTCCGGCAGCCGCAGCGCGGCCGGCGAGTCACCGGCCACCGCGATCCACAGGTGCATGCCCGCGTAGTACGGCGTGAAGACGATGTCGATGTGGTCGATCAGCGGTCCGAGGTAGTGCCACGAC
>NZ_JBHTVA010000195.1:0-1146 GCF_042793325.1 Embleya sp. NPDC056575 | reverse complement strand
CGGTAGACCTGCATCGTGTACGTCGAGTAGTGCAGCCCGATCGCGACGACACCGGTGGTCAGCGCGGAGAACGTGATGTTCCACTCGGGCAGCACGTAGAAGAGGAAGAACAGCTGCACCAGCAGCGGGGTGTTGCGGATGAACTCCGTGACGACCCCGACCGGCCAGCGCACCCAGCGGGTCGGCGTGCGCATCAGCAGCGCCCACACCAGACCCAGGGCGAAGGAGATCACCGAGCCGAGCGCCAGCGCCTGCAGGGTGACCAGCAGTCCGTCCCAGAAGTGCGGCATGAAGTCGCGCACCGCGCCCCAGTCCCAGTTCATGCGGCACCTCCCGTCGCACCGACGCCGGTGGCTTCCACGCGCCGCGGTGTGGTCCTGGCGGGCCGGGGCGCCTTGCCGATCCCGGCCTTCAGCCGCCGCTCCAGTGCCCGCATCAGCCGGGTGATCACGAAGGCGATCGCGAAGTAGATCAGCAGGACGTACGCGTAGATCTCCGCGCTCTGCTGGAGCGCGAGCCGCACGAGGTTGCCGCTGAACGTCAGATCGCCCATGCCCATGATCGACACCAGGGCCGTGCCCTTGAGCAGTTCGACCAGCAGGTTGCAGAAGGAGGGGATCATCTCGGGCACCGCCTGCGGCAGCAGGATCAGCCGCATCCGCTGCCAGGGCGTGAAGCTGAGCGCGATGCCGCCCTCGCGCTGGGCGGGGTCGACGGCGTTCAGGGCGCCGCGCACGATCTCACTGCCGTACGCCCCATAGGTCAGGCCCAGCGCCAGCGTGCCCGCCCACATCGGGACGAGCTGCCAGCCGAAGGCGAGCGGCAGCACGAAGTACACCCAGAAGATCATGATCAGGGCGGAGGTGCCGCGGAACACCTCGGTGTAGAGGCCCGCGAGGAAGCGGACGATCCACCGCCGCGAGGTGCGCGCGACACCGACGGCGAACGAGACGGCCCCGGCCACCAGCGAGCTGAGGAACAGCAACTGGACGGTGACCCAGACACCTTTGAGTACGAGTTCCCACAGTCCCGAGGTCATCCGCGGCAGAGCTCCTTCGCGGTCATGTCGGTCATCTCGGCCCGGGTGAACCCGAAGGGCCGCAGAATGCGGAACAACTCCCCGCTGGCCTTCAGCTTCTTCAGTTC
>NZ_JBHTVA010000194.1:0-1155 GCF_042793325.1 Embleya sp. NPDC056575 | reverse complement strand
CTGATGGGTCGTCAGATTCTCACTTCCTCAGCAGGCTAGTCCCGCACCCCTGGACCGACAAGGCGCCGAGCCCTACGCTCTGCCCACGATCTGACTGTCCGTCAGCTCCATCACGGTCACAGGGGGCCGCCGCCGTGAACGACACCGCCCACGCACTGAGCGCATCCCGCACCCTCTGGGAACTGGTCGCCCGCCGGGCCGACCTCACCCCCGACCGCCCGGTCCTCCTCCAGGGCGACCGCACCCTGAGCTTCGGCGAGTTGCGCGACCGCGCCGAACGGGTGGCGGCGGGCCTGTACGACCTGGGCGTACGCCCCGGCACGGTGGTCGCCTGGCAGCTGCCCACCCGTATCGAGACCGCCCTGCTGTCCTTCGCCCTGGCCCGCCTGGGCGCCGTGCAGTCCCCGGTGATCCCCTTCTACCGCGACCGCGAGGTCGGCTTCGCGCTCAGGGAGTCCAAGGCCGAGTACTTCGCCGTACCGGGCGAGTGGCGCGGGTTCGACCACACGGCGATGGCGCGGCGGCTCGGCGCGAAGGGTGTGTTCGAGGCGTACGACGTGCTGCCGGACGGCGATCCCGCCGTGCTGCCCGCGCCGCCCGCCGAGGGCACCTCGGTCCGCTGGATCTACTGGACCTCGGGGACGACGTCCGACCCCAAGGGGGTCCTCCACACGGACCGTTCGCTGATCGCGGGCGGTTCGTGTCTCGCGCACGCGCTGCGGCTGTCGGCCGCCGACGTGGGCTCGATGGCCTTCCCGTACGCGCACATCGCCGGGCCCGACTACACGGTGATGCTGCTGCTGTACGGCTTCCCCGCGGTGATGTTCGAGCAGTTCGCGCTGCCGGAGGCGCTCTCGGAGTACCGGCGGCACGGGGTGACGGTGGCGGGCGGTTCGACGGCGTTCTACTCGATGTTCCTCGCCGAGCAGCGCAAGCGGCCCTCCGAGCCGGTCATCCCCTCGCTGCGGCTGCTGGCGGGCGGCGGGGCGCCGAAGCCGCCGGAGGTGTACCACTCCGTCGTCCGGGAGATGGGCGTGCAGCTCACCCACGGGTACGGCATGACCGAGGTCCCGATGATCACGATGGGGGCGCCGGACGACACGGCCGAGAACCTCGCGACGACGGAGGGCAGGCCGCCGGCGGGCATGGAGATAC
>NZ_JBHTVA010000193.1:0-1157 GCF_042793325.1 Embleya sp. NPDC056575 | reverse complement strand
CGATCGCCTCGCGGCCCACGGCGGGGGCGCCCAGCTCGGTGGCCTTGGCGATGATGCGGCCCTCTCGCTCCAGGTGGGCCTCCGTGGCGTACCGGCGGGCGCCGTGACGGGCGTAGACCGACAGCCCGTCCTCGCGGCACAGCTCCGGGGGGAGCGGGACGAGGTTGCGGGCGGTCAGCCGGACCACGGCCGTGTCGGCTCCGGGCTGCAGCGCGGCATCGGCCAGCTCGTTGACGAGGGCGGTCACCTGGTGGCGTTCCAGCCCTCCGAGACAGTCCGGAAGTTCCTTGGTGATCTCCACGATCAGGTCGCCTCGACGCCACGTCGACTTCTGGTCCTGGGCGTTCTCGATGGCCTGCTGCACGACCTTCGTCGGGTCGAATTCCAGGCCCGATTCCAGCGTACGTCCGTCGCGTTCCAGTTCGGCGGTCGCGCGTTCCACCTGCGCTGGAATGTCGGCCAGCGACTCGCGGGTGTCGGCCACCATGTCGGCCTCCCAGCGCTCCAGCAGCTGCTCGCGCGGGACGGCTTCCACCTTGTTCTTCCGCTCGGTCAGGTTGACCCACTGGGCCATGCGGGCCAGCTCGTGGGCGCCCGGCGCGCGGCCGGTCCGCTCCTCGTACGCCTTGGCCAGCTCGGCGGTGCCCTTGGTGATGGTCCGCCGGCGGGAGCTGTACTTGTCGCGCTTCTCCTCGGAGATGCCGACGATCTCGCGGGCCATGCCGTCCGGGCGGGTGGCCACGCGAAAGCCCATCTTGCGGTACAGGGCCTCGTCCGACACCTTCTCGAAGATGTGTCCGGCGGCCTTGGTGTGCCGGTAGATCTCCTGTCCGTCGATGGTGAGCCACTTCGACGTGACTTCGCCGGTCACGGGGTCGACGGACGAGGATTCCACGCGGTTCCAGATCGCGTTGTGGATGTGCAGCTGCGGGTCGGAATCGCGGCTGGTGTGCTGCCGGAACGAAGCGATCGTCCACGCGTGCGCGTCGACCTGGCGGCCCATAGGGGCCCCGTCCGGGTCCTTCGCACCGTGGCGTCCGTCGCGGGCGTACCCGGCCTCTTCCTCCAGGAATTCCAGCCCGGCTTGGACGCCCTCCATCAGGCACTCCCAGACCTGATCGGCCTTCTCGGCGGCGGCGGCCGCGCCCTCCAGGTCC
>NZ_JBHTVA010000192.1:0-1157 GCF_042793325.1 Embleya sp. NPDC056575 | reverse complement strand
TGTTGACGAGCGCGGGAGCGTCGAGGCCCAACAGATCCGTCCACGGCCGGAGTTCGGAGACCTCCAGCTTCTCCCCCGCGAAGACGACAGCACGCAGGGAAAGCTCGTGAACCCGGCGGTCACCGGAGGCGGCGGCCGCGACCAGCGACCGGAAAGCGGTCGGCGTCTGGGAGAGAACCGACACCTCCTCCCCGACCAGCAGATCCAAAAACTCCTCCGGCGCACGCGTCACCGCCTGCGGAACCACCACCAGCCGCCCACCATGAGCCAGCGCACCCCACATCTCGAAAACCGACACATCGAACGCATACGAGTGCGCCATCGACCACACATCGGACTCATCGAACCCGTAATGCTCCTGCGCCGTCTCCAACAGCCGCACCACATTGGCATGCGTCAGCACCACACCCTTGGGCCGACCCGTCGAACCCGACGTATAGATCGTGTAGATCACATTGTCCGGATCAGAGACCCGCACCGGATTCTCCACCGACGCCGCAGCCAACGCGGCACACGTCTCCTCCGCGTCCAGCACCACCACCGCACCCGCATACACACCCGACAACGACGGCAACAACGCCGACGTCGTCACCACCACCCGCGCACCCGCATCCCCGAGCACAAACCCCAGACGCTCCACCGGATTCGCCGGATCCAACGGCAGATAACCCGCCCCCGACTTCAGCACACCCAACAACGCGGGAACCAGATCCCCACCCCGCTCCAGATGCACACCCACCAAATCCTCAGGACCCACACCCGCCGCACGCAACACATGCGCCAACCGGTTCGCCCGCTCATTCACCTCCCCATACGACAACGACAACCCACCCGCCACCACCGCCACCGAACCCGGCGACCCCACCACCCACTCCTCGAACAACTCATGAGCGAGAACGCCCACTTCAGCCTCCCCCTGTACTGGTTCCGTGGTCCCGAACTCGTCGAGCCCGATCTCTCCGTCGAGCCCGATCTCTCCGTCGAGCCCGTTCGCGATCGACTCCAGAACCTCGCGGTACATCCGGGCCAGGAGCTCGCCGTTGGCGCGGGTGATCAGGCCGGTGTCGCTGTGGATGCCGATCTTGCGGTCGCCGTGCGCGTGCACGGAGAGCCCGAACTCGGTCGGCGCCTCGCTGATGCCCGTCCCGGTGTCCACC
>NZ_JBHTVA010000191.1:711-1170 GCF_042793325.1 Embleya sp. NPDC056575 | reverse complement strand
CGTACCCTCTGCCCAGTTGTAGGCCCAGTCAGGAGAACCTGTGCCTGCACGCTCGCTTGTCACGCGCCGACCTTACGGCTGGCCGTGTACCGCCGCGAGATCAGTTCCGCTGGAAGTGAAGGGCCGGGTCTCTGACCTGCGGCCGTGTAATCGATCAATGCTGCGACCTGCGACTTGGCTGTCGGTGGTTGTCAGCGTTGGTCGTCGTTGAGCACCCCCGCACGGCCCAGAGGCGGCCCGAGCGGGGGTGTCGCGGTGTGCCCCTCGATGCGAACTACGGGCACGATGGTCGCTGAGGTCTGCGGACCTGGTGAAGGAGGTGTTGGCGGCCACCGCAGGGCGCTGGTGGCCAAGGAGGTTGCTGTAGCGCGGACAGCTACGACGTGCCTGAGCGGCCCGTGTTGTCGGTGGCGGAGGTTTTCGGCATGGCCGATGCCATGGCCCCGCGCTACCGGCTGC
>NZ_JBHTVA010000191.1:396-701 GCF_042793325.1 Embleya sp. NPDC056575 | reverse complement strand
CACGACTCTCCGCTTCGGCGAGTTGGCCGCGCTGCGTCGCAAGGACATCGACCTGACCGGCCGCCTGGTCGTGATCCGACGGGCACAGGCCGAGTTGCAGGACGGGCGCCTCTTCGACAAGGCGCCCAAGTCGGCCGCGGGGGTGTGCACGGTCTCCTTCCCCGGTGAGCTGGTCGACGCGATTACGCTCCACCTGGAGCACTACGCCGCTGCTGGACAGGACGGTCACGTGTTCGTCGGACCGCAGTCGGGCAGCTTCGGCGGAGCAACTTCCGGGACGACTGGGTCAAGGCACGGAAGGATGC
>NZ_JBHTVA010000191.1:0-386 GCF_042793325.1 Embleya sp. NPDC056575 | reverse complement strand
CAGCAGCTCGCGGGCCGCGCTGATCTATCAGCACATGACCAATGACCGCGATCGGGCCATCGCCGACCGCCTTGGTGCGATGATCCGCGACGGCGGGGGAGACCCCTCGGACAACGGCGACAAGGGCTCCGCACGGACGTAGTGGCACGCATGTGGCACGGCGCCGGAAACGGTGAAGGGCCGGCCGGGGAGGTGAATCCTCCTGAGCTGGCCCTTCTCTCTGTGCCCCCGGCAGGATTCGAACCTGCGACACCCGCTTTAGGAGAGCGGTGCTCTATCCCCTGAGCTACGGAGGCCGGGCGTCGGGGCGGCATGGTGGTGCCTCCGCGTCGCACCGCCACAGTGTAGCGGGTCGTGCACTTGGATCGTTTCGGGTGCTCCGGGCC
>NZ_JBHTVA010000190.1:923-1211 GCF_042793325.1 Embleya sp. NPDC056575 | reverse complement strand
GCGAGCGGTCTCGGCAACGACGAGATCGCGGCCCAGATGTCCGTGTCGCCGTTCACCGTGAAGACGCATGCGGTGCGGGCCATGACGAAGGTCGGCGCACGTGATCGAGCGCAACTCGTCTCGTTCGCCTTCCGGGCCGGCCTCTACCCCTGAACCTGCCGGGCAGAACCCCCGAAACAGGTGGCCGCCGTGGCGATGCCGAGCAGTCCGGCGGGCGGGACGGCGTGGGCACGTACCTGGAAGATCTCGCCGTCGTGCTGCGCGAGCGGCGTGCCCGGACCTGTACCT
>NZ_JBHTVA010000190.1:0-913 GCF_042793325.1 Embleya sp. NPDC056575 | reverse complement strand
GCTCGGAGATGTGTATAAGAGACAGGCTTTGCGCCAGGGCAAGGCAGACGAGCTCGGAGTCGGTCAGCAGTGGCGGCCGTCCCATCCGCCGGGTCCCTCCGATCTCGTCGTCGATCTTCACGTACAGCGCGGTCACGAGGGTGTTCAGCATGGTCTAGCGCGGAACCCCGGGCGTTCACGCCCGGGAGGAAGCGCTTCTTAACACTGCTCTGACCCGCACGGGCGCACGGGTCTGCACTATTGGCCTCAGCCGGGACGTTTCTGGTTCTCGATGTACTCCTTGATGATCGCCAGCGGTGCGCCGCCGCAGGATGCGGCGAAGTAGGACGGCGACCAGAAGTGGTCACCCCACAGGTACGTGCGGATGTGGCCGGGGAACTCCTGGCGGAGCCTGCGGGCGGAGACGCCCTTGAGGGAGCCGACCAGCCGGGAGATGGCGACCTTGGGCAGATAGTGCACGAGCAGGTGGACGTGATCGGCCTCGCCGTTGAACTCCACCAGCTCGGTTTCGAAGTCGGCGCACACGGCCCGCATGATCTCTTCGCAGCGCGTAAGGATCTCGTCGGTGAACGGGCCGCGCCGGTACTTGGGCGTGAAGACCAAATGGGCGCGGAGGGTGTACGCGAGTACACGACCCTATGGCCCCTGCGGATGTTGGGGTTCGGCTCCCAGCGTGGTGACATAGACCAACGGTATGATCACCCCCCGTGAAGATCGTGACGCAGGTGAAGCTGATGCCGGAGGCCGAGCAGGCCGCCGCGCTGCGCTCCACCCTGCGCACGGTCAACGACCTGGCGTGCTGGGTCTCCGAGGTGGCGTTCGAGCACGGCGTGCCGCGTGAGTACGAGCTGCGCAAGCACACGTACCCGCGCCTCAAGGCCGAAGGGCTCGGGGCGCAGGCCGCCCAGCACAC
>NZ_JBHTVA010000189.1:0-1217 GCF_042793325.1 Embleya sp. NPDC056575 | reverse complement strand
TAATGTTATAGAATAATTTGCTAAGTTTTATCATATTTTATCTGTAAGCTAAATCTGGATTTTTAATCCTAAAATGTCGTCTGATGTAGCTTTTTAATTGACTAATGAACAAATGGACTCCATTGATCAACGAATTATGAAGTTGTATACCAATATCAAAAACACACAACAAAATACTGAATGATGTTGACTTTTTTATATAAATAGTGTATAGTTTATTTCACATCTGAAAAAGGATGCATATACTTAATGTATAGCTGAAATATTAAATAATGCCCTTGTAAGCAGTGATGCTTACCATGCGGTCACATAAAAACTTAACTTACCATGTTTTATACATGGTCAAAAGGAAAAGCCACTCCATTATGGAGTGGCTTTTTACGTTGTAGGTGTCTGGTAGTAAGCGATGATACCGATTAGGCTTAATACGACTACGACTCCTAATATGCTCCACAATGTTACTTTCATACGTTTTGACATGCTATGACCTCACTTTGTAGGCTCAATCAACAGTGAATTTCTTGTATGTTCTCTTTCCGTTTTTATCTCCAACGGCTTTAATGAAAACATTACCTAAAGTGATGCCGACATCTTTGATTGGCCCGATTTGGTAATAGAAACTTCCTGTAACAGCGGCTTTGTTGTCACCAGTGACCCAAGCATTTTTGCCTCCAGTATTTAATCCTGTGCGTACAACTGGATTCCAATTACGGACTACTCTTGCACTGGAAGAGTTGATCTTTTTCACTTTGCCCTTTGTTACATTGTAATTCACAGAAACTCTATAAGTAGTCACTGGGGCGCCAAAAAATTTCACAGAGTTTTCGTAAGAAACGCCTTTGTCTCCCTGAGTCTGAATAGGTTGCTGAGTTACTGTTTCTTCTGTTTCAGTGTTGATTGGATCAAGTTTCGTAAAGCTTTCTACAAGCTTTTCCTGATCTTCTGGTGATAAGGCTTTGAAGTCTTGAAGTGCTTTCCCGGGCTCCATAACGGCAGCGGCTATGTATTCTGGAGAAACACCTGCGGCTTTAGCAGCATTTTCATCATAATGGGCAAGGTAATTTTCGTAGTCTTGAGGTGTGTACTTACTCTTTACTTCTTCAGCAGATGTGCTAGAAGGTAATACCAATCCAAGTGTAACAAAACTGATAATCATAAACAGAATCCATTTCCTCATTTTCACACTCTCCCTTGTATGATTTTGGTACCGAATTCAC
>NZ_JBHTVA010000188.1:0-1221 GCF_042793325.1 Embleya sp. NPDC056575 | reverse complement strand
CTTTCGGCGCGCGTTGCGCCTTGGGTTTCGCGTGGCTGGCACGGGGCTTGTCAGAGTCGGGGGTGGGCCGTCGCCGGTGTGCGGGGCTCCGAGACTTCGAGGTCCTGACGAGGCGGGGTGTCGCTCGGCGAAAACCGGCCGGCAGCGGCGGGGGGAGAGTGCTCGGGTTGTGCCCTCCGAGAAGCCTTCCTGGGTGGTTTGGGGCGTTTCGGGGGTGTTTGGACGGGAGTTGGGTTCGAAACCGGATCGCGATGGGTGGTCATGGGCTTCGAGCTTCGGTGACCTGCGGTTTTGCGGGGTCGACACGGAAAGTCGGGCGTCGAGTGCCGGTTTCGTGCGCTCCAACCCACTCAACGCCGGAGCGGAGACCGAAGCCGCACACTCCGAGCCGGCTTCGAGCACTGCGGCCTCAAAGGGGCCGTCAAGACGACCGAAAGTGCCCAGCGGGAGCCGAAACCGGATCCCGAGGCACCTCACACGCTCCCACTTCGCGCTGACCTGCGGTTTTCTCTCACGCCGAGGCCACGGCACCTCACGCCGTCCAGTTCCGTGAACTCTCGCCCCACACACGCCCACCGCACCTCGAAAGAATGCCCTGCCCGACCCACGCCGGAAGGCTCCCGGCGGACTCAACCGCACCGCCCGCCTCCCCGCTGCTGCCGGCCGGTTTTCGCCGACCAACACACCCGCTTCGCCAAAAGCCCCACGTCTCGAAGCCCCGCACGCCGGCGGCGGCCCACCACCGACTCGGACCGGCCGGCACCGGCCACTCGCAACCGAAGGCGCGACGCCCGCCGGAAGCACCCGGCCCACCCGGGAACGTACGCCCGGCGAACCCGACCCGAGCGCCCTCCCTGTCCGCCGCTGTTGGTCGCTTTTAAGCCGACCAACACACCCGTCTCGCCGGAAACCCCACGTCTCGGAGCCCCGCACGCCGGCGACGGTCCACCCCCGACTCGGACCGGTCCCGCACCGGCCACCCGCAGCCACCAGCGCAACGCGCGCCGGAAGCACCCGGCCCACTCGGGAACGTACGCCCGGCGAACCCGACCCGAGCGCCCTCCCTGTCCGCCGCTGTTGGTCGCTTTTAAGCCGACCAACACACCCGCCCCGCCGCAAGCCCCACGTCTCGGAGCCCCGCACGCCGGCGGCGGCCCACCACCGACTCTGACCAGCCCCGCACCGGCCACCCGCAACCACCAGCGCAACGCCCGCCGAAGA
>NZ_JBHTVA010000187.1:0-1226 GCF_042793325.1 Embleya sp. NPDC056575 | reverse complement strand
CCGGTTTTTTGGGCGGGGCAACGCCGCCAACCCCTAAACAGGTCCTACCACATTTTTTAACACCTTCCCCCAGGGGTCGGATTCGACATCCGACCCGGGGCTCTCGGGGCCCACCCCCATGAACCGAGGAGAATCATGAAGCATGCGAGGAGCTTGACCCGCGGCGTACTGGCCGGCGTGCTGGTGGCGACGACGGTCGGCGCGACGGCACCCGCCGTCGCCGCCACCTCCGCAACGAAAGCCTGCGCGTGGACGCCGGCCATCCTGCCGATGCCCGCGGGCGCGCTCGCCGGCGACGTGCGGGCGACCGACGGAAGCGGTGGCTACGCGGGCACGATTTCGTACGGCGCGAATTCCGCACAGGGCTCCCGGGCGACATTGTGGAAGAACGGCACGTTAACCGACTACGGATACCTGAACGTTCCCGGGTACCAGAAGTGGGTCGAGGTCCTGGGCGTCAACAAGGCCGGGACGGTGGTCGGAAGCGCCTTCCGAACCGGCGGACTCTCGAGCGCCGTCCGCTCGCGCGACGGTGGGCTGGAGCGGCTGCCCGAAGTGCCCGGTGCGTCCGCCTCGCGGGCGACGGGCATCAACGACCACGGGGACATCGTCGGCGCGGCCGACGTCGGGACCGGTGGTGGGTCGTATTGGAAGCCGGTGATCTGGCCCGCCGACAAGCCCGGAACAGTGGTCAAACTCACCGGGTTGCCCGACAGCGAGGGTTTCGCGACCGGTATCGATCAGGACGGCACCGTGCTGATCGACGTGGACAAGGACTTCAGCAGGAGGCCCTACCTGTGGAAGGCGGGTCGAGCGCGTGCGGCGCGCCTCCCCGCGGGCGCCACCGACGTCCTCACCCGCGGCATATCCAACGGTCGCTTCATCGGCCAGGTCACCTATGGTTCGGGCAACGGCGCGCCGAGCGTGTGGTGGGACCGCGACGGCGTGCCGCGCGCGGTGGCGCGGGCCGCGGATGTCACGGGCATCAACCGCGACGGTCGGATCGTCGGTCGTACCGATGATCCCGGTTGGCACGAATTCGGCGTCTGGCGGTCGTCCGCACTCGAATCCACGTTGAGCTACGCCCCCGACCGCGGGCTCGAATTCGCGGTCGCCGGTGACGACGGCACGATCGCCGGTCAGAGCTGGAAGATCCCCGGCGGCGGGGACGAGCCGACCGTCTGGACCTGCCGCTGACCGAACCGACCGCGCGGGCGGTGTCGGTC
>NZ_JBHTVA010000186.1:373-1228 GCF_042793325.1 Embleya sp. NPDC056575 | reverse complement strand
CTTCATACATATCATAAAATACGGTTAGACTTGTAAAAGCCGGAATACATTCAATGAATCCCGGAAATGGCTGTTCTTCTATATAAGCGGCCGCTGCATGGACAATGCCGTTGACCTGTTCATTGATTTCTTCTCCGAATCGGATCATCATTGCAGAATCACCGAGCTGTTCGATTTGATATCGTACAGTCATCTTTCTCACCTCTTTTAATTCTCGTTCATCAGGATGACGAGAGGCTACAGCACCGCAAGCGACTCGTCTCGAATATCTGTGATGAGCATATGCCCCGGCGCATGTGTGATGACCATTTCAGGCTTTACATTCATAGCCACGGCTTGCGGGGTCACCCCGCATGCCCAAAAAACAGGAACCTCGCCGTCACGAATGGAAACGGCATCTCCGAAATCCGGTTTCCCGAGATCGCGAATCCCGATTGCTCCCGGATTGCCAATATGGATCGGCCCTCCGTGCACAGCCGGAAAACGCGAAGTCACTTGTGCGGCACGTACAGCCAGCCGCTCAGGAACCGGCCTCATGCTGACAACCATCTGTCCGTGAAACGCCCCCGCCGGAACACAATCGATATTCGTTTTATACATTGAGACGTTTGTCCCCTCATCAATATGCCGGACAGCTATCCCATTATTGATCAGTGCCTGTTCAAAGGAGAAACTGCATCCGATCAGAAAGCCGACAAAATCGTCCTCCCAGTATGGCGTAATATCAGATACTTCTTCCGTTAAGATACCGTGCCTGTAAATACGGTATTTCGGAAAGTCCGTTCTGATATCAGCATCAGGCGCAGCCAGAGACGGCACAGGCGAACCTGCTTCAGTCACATCCAGCACGGGGCA
>NZ_JBHTVA010000186.1:0-363 GCF_042793325.1 Embleya sp. NPDC056575 | reverse complement strand
AAATCAAACGCAAGGTCCTTTTTCAAAACCACAAGATTCGCTTGGGCGTAGCCGCCGGACATGCCTGCGGTCGGCCCGTTTATTTTCCCCTCTCGTATCAGGGCGCGTACATCCTTTGGCGCCATTTTGTTTAATTGCTCCACTTATATCAGCTCCACAATTGAGGAAGTTGTGTACATAACGTGTAGATTCCCATAACTGCCATTACAATCACTACAAGCGCGCCTGTGCTTGTCAGCCAAAGCGGATGCTTATAATCACCGACAATGTTTTTCTTGTAGGCGGCAACAAGCAGCGTTCCGAGCGCAATCGGCAGAATTAAGCCGTTCAGTGAAACGACAAGTACGAGGATCTTCGCAGGCT
>NZ_JBHTVA010000185.1:953-1230 GCF_042793325.1 Embleya sp. NPDC056575 | reverse complement strand
GGCCCAGGCAAATGCTGCGCTGCACCCCCGACACCACCGTGCTGCACTCCGACAACCACCACCAGGACCACGAGCAGCACCCCGTCAACCACGGCCACCACCCCCGCTGCCCATCGAGCAGCAGCCCGCTGCACACCACGCCGAGTAGCACGACCAGGAGCAGCGGCACCCCGTTGCCGCAGGCCCTCGCCTCACACCTCACAGGCTCACATCGCGCCTCGATCACCTGGGGAAACGGGCTGTGTGCCACATAGGAGCAGCTGGGATCGTCGGGCTA
>NZ_JBHTVA010000185.1:0-943 GCF_042793325.1 Embleya sp. NPDC056575 | reverse complement strand
GGCGCGGCGGTCGCCGGACATCGCGTAGCGGCGGGCCGCGAGTCCGTGTTCGAGGGGCTCGCCGATCTGGTCGCACAGCAGCGCCAGGACGTCGGCGGCCTCGATGTCGGAGAGGTAGGCCGGGGCGACTTCGAGCATCAGCTCCCCGATCGCGTGGGTGCTGGCGGCGAGGTCGTCGACGACGCGGCGCAGCGCGGCGACGGTCGGGTCCGCCGGCGGATCGGCGGGCGGTGGGGGCGGTGCGGTGCGGACGTCGCGGACGGCCTGGCGGACCACGGCGCGCACGGTCGGCTCATCAAGCGCTCGGAGGCCGCTGTGGGCGAGTGTGGCGAGTCGGCGGGTGATCAGCTCCGCGACGGTGTCCGTACGGCCGGAGACGGCGATCAGGGCCCGCTGGGACAAGCCGTAGTCGAGCGCGGCCGCGGCGCCGGGGGCGGTGTCTCGCGTGCGAGACGGGTCGGGGCCGGCGGCGACGGCACCGTGGATCGCGGTGAGCGCGCGGGCGACATCGAGGAGCCGGTACGCCTGGGCGCGGCTGACGGCGAACTCCGCTTGGCAGTACGCCTCCCATGAGGTGAAGCCCATAGGGATCCAGATCCTGGCGGCGTGTGCGTCCCGGACCCGGACGGCGAGGACCGCCACGGAGCGCCGGACGTCGGCCATCGCTTCGCGCAGCCCGGCCGTCATCTCCCGGGCGCGGGCCGCGGTGAGCGGCGGCCGCGCCGGTTCGACGCCGTGCTCCTGGTCCTCGGTGTCCTCGCCCACGACTCCATCGTCCTGCGCGGCGGCGGGCCCCGCCAGGGCGTACGGGAGCACAGGCGTGAGCCCCCGCCTCACAGCCTCACAACCTCATAGGCAACGCGTTCACCTGGGGAAACGGGCTGTGAGGCTTGTAGCCCTCACACCGTGACACCCGGATTTGCGACAACGGATGTTGTCGCCC
>NZ_JBHTVA010000184.1:0-1231 GCF_042793325.1 Embleya sp. NPDC056575 | reverse complement strand
GGGACTGGTGGTCGCGCAGCATTTGCCTGGCCCCGGGAGGCGTTCGCCTGGCGGGCAGGACGTCGCCGCAGATGCCCGTCCGACGGGATCGGCCGTGAAGTTCCGGTGAACCCTCCCGCCGTACGGGATCGGTCTTTCTTCGCAGGTCAGAGCCGTGTTCGATGCCGGGATGCTGAGTGTCGCGAAGGTGCAGAAGCGAAATTCCTGGCGCTACTACGTACGCGGAGTGGCTTTCGGGGATGGCCGCCGTCCGGTCGGTCAGGCGTTGAAGGACGCCCAGGAGATGGCCGGGCTTCCGCCCGGGGTGTGGATGGGGCGCGGCCTGGCCGCGCTCGGGCTCACCGCCGGACAGGAGCTGACCGAGCGGCAGATGGAGCTTGTCTTCGGGCAGGGCCGGCACCCGGACGCCGACCGGATCGAGCGTGAGCTCCTGGACGACGGCGCCGACCCGGAGACGGCCCGGCTGGCGACCGTCCTCGGGCAGCCGATCGAGGAGATCGAGAGGCGCAAGGCGACTCCTCTGCTCGCGCTTGACTTCACTTTCCGGCCGCAGGCGTCCCTGGTCGTGCTGTGGGCGCTGGGCGACGACCACACCCGGCGCGTTATCGAGCGGGCCCACGAGAGGGCCATCGCCACCGTGCTGCGCTGGCTCGAGGATGAGGTCGCACAGACCCGGTGGTCCTCCGGCCGCCGACGCGCGAAGGCACCGGCCCTGGTGGCCTCGCGGTGGCGGCACTTCGACAACCGCGACGGATTCCCGCTACTCCACGACCACCTGCTGATCCTCAACCGGGCGCAGCGCCCGGACGGCACCTGGGCCGCTCTCGACACCCGCCGCCTCTACCAGCACATAGTTGCCTCCGGGACGCTCTACACCCTCGCCATGACGACCGAGGTGTGTGAGGAGCTCGGGCTGGCGACCGTGCCCCGAGAGGTGACGCCGGGCCTGCGCCCCGTCATGGAGGTGGCCGGCGTCGACCAGGACCTCATCGACTGGTCGTCCACCCGCCGCTAGCAGATGGCGCCGGTGCTGGAGCGCATCACCGACCAGTACGTCAAGAAGCACAAGCGGCTGCCCGGCGAGCGCGGCCGGAACGGCCTGGGGTGGTGGGCGGCGCAGGACACCCGCCGGGAGAAGAAGACCCCGAAGCCGCTGGAGCAGCTGCGCGCGTGGTGGCGTGCGTCGGCGATCCTGCGCTTCGGCCCGGAGGTGGTCGACGGGCTGCTGGAG
>NZ_JBHTVA010000183.1:0-1237 GCF_042793325.1 Embleya sp. NPDC056575 | reverse complement strand
CTCTGGAAGCCGGAGCCGTCATTGAAAACAGCAGCGGAGGCATGGATTTTAGCCGGCGGTGCACATCATACCTGCCTGTCTTATGAACTGACAGCGGAGCAAATGCTTGATTGGGCGGAAATGGCGGGGATCGAAAGTGTTCTCATTTCCCGTGATACGACAATTCATAAACTGAAACACGAGTTAAAATGGAACGAGGCGCTTTACCGGCTTCAAAAGTAGAGGGGGATGTCACATGGCTTACACAATAGGGGTTGATTTTGGAACTTTATCAGGAAGAGCAGTGCTCGTTCATGTCCAAACAGGGGAGGAACTTGCGGCTGCTGTAAAAGAATACCGGCATGCTGTCATTGATACCGTCCTTCCAAAAACGGGTCAAAAGCTGCCGCGTGACTGGGCGCTGCAGCACCCTGCTGATTACCTCGAAGTCTTGGAAACAACCATTCCGTCTTTACTCGAACAGACGGGCGTTGAACCGAAAGACATTATCGGGATTGGAATTGATTTCACGGCATGTACGATCCTTCCTATTGACAGCAGCGGGCAGCCGTTATGCATGCTGCCTGAATATGAAGAGGAGCCGCACAGCTATGTGAAGCTCTGGAAGCATCATGCGGCCCAAAAACATGCTGATCGGCTCAATCAAATCGCGGAAGAAGAAGGGAAGGCTTTTTTACAGCGGTACGGAGGAAAAATTTCATCAGAATGGATGATTCCAAAGGCCATGCAAATTGCCGAGGAAGCGCCTCACATTTATGAAGCGGCTGACCGGATCATCGAGGCTGCGGACTGGATCGTGTACCAGCTGTGCGGCTCGCTCAAGCGAAGCAATTGTACCGCAGGGTATAAAGCGATGTGGAGTGAAAAAGCGGGGTATCCGTCAGATGATTTCTTTGAGAAATTAAATCCTTCAATGAAAACGATTACAAAGGACAAATTGGCAGGTTCTATTCATTCGGTAGGAGAAAAAGCCGGCAGTCTGACTGAAAAAATGGCAAAGCTGACAGGGCTTCTCCCGGGAACGGCTGTTGCGGTTGCCAATGTGGACGCTCATGTTTCCGTACCGGCGGTTGGCATTACAGAGCCAGGGAAAATGCTGATGATTATGGGAACCTCAACGTGCCATGTTCTTCTTGGTGAAGAGGTGCATATCGTTCCAGGTATGTGCGGCGTTGTGGACAACGGAATTCTCCCGGGCTATGCGGGATATGAAGCCGGGCAGTCCTGTGTCGGCGAT
>NZ_JBHTVA010000182.1:916-1250 GCF_042793325.1 Embleya sp. NPDC056575 | reverse complement strand
TCGGTGGTAGAGCCACAAGGACGTGGAGCCTGGCATTGTCATGTTTTAATGCGCTTTAATGATTTGGATAAGATTTATATTAAAAATGCTGAATTAAGGAGTCTATGGGGTTTAGGATTTGTAACAATCAAGTCATTAAAGGATATAGACAACATAGGAGCCTATTTGAGCGCTTATTTGACTGATATAGACCTAGAAGATGTCCAAGACAGGGAAACAGCCTTAAAAGTGGCTTCAGAGGGCTGTGAGGTGCAAACAAAGATCGTAGAAGGTCGGGAAAAGAAATTTTTAAAAGGCGGACGGCTGCACATGTATCCTTCCGGAATGAATATGT
>NZ_JBHTVA010000182.1:0-906 GCF_042793325.1 Embleya sp. NPDC056575 | reverse complement strand
TGAAAACACAATTTCGTTTCTCCAGTATAACACAAAACGTGATTTTTGAAGCAAAACGGTTCCTCTTTATGGAGCCGTTTTTTTTATTTCCCGAAGGGTTATTTGTCAGAATGACAAACCGATTTCGAGCCGGCGAGAACCCATTGTCACACCACGATTTAGGGGGTGTGTATAAATGGGCACTCTCTGTGAAATTTGAAGCTTTGAAATTCCGAATGGCGCACTTATACACTCTGTCGAGTGAGTGCTAAAATGCTGAAGCATTTCCGTCAAGCGTGTGGAGGAATCTTGTAGAGAGATATAGCATAGATACCCGTATCTCTAGAGATATTTTGGTATATCCCTGCTATATCTATGGGGTATCTATGCTATATCTTTGGCTTCAAAAACGGCACCTGTTCTAAGAGCATAGAAACTCAACAGGCACAGCCTGTTTGACACCCTTTTTTTTAGGGTGGCACCGAGTTTCCTTATGCTCTTTTTCTCTGAAGCTAAACCTGTTTTATATGTCGTAGTCTTTTTATTGGGAGTGACCCCTTGCTGTACAATTTCCGGAGGTGCCGATAAGGGACGAATTTTCCCTTGTCGGTTGCCTTTGGGGATTGTAAGGGGTGGAGGCTCGGAATCAAAAGGAAACGAAATATCATTCCGAGTGTGCTTCTTTTTTCTGTTCTTGAATTCTATTATTTCCAATGTTAGAATTATGTTAACAACTTGTTAGGAGTGTGTTTGGATGGAAGAGAAAAAACAAATTGGACCTCGAATTACTGTTGAAACATTTAAAAAGCTAGAGTTATTAGCCGAACATTTTACAAAACACAATGAATTTGGAAGAGTTTCAAAAGATGCTGTAATTGAGTTTGCTATTAAGGAATTGTATAGGGACTATTTGGGAAAAGGACGCTA
>NZ_JBHTVA010000181.1:843-1306 GCF_042793325.1 Embleya sp. NPDC056575 | reverse complement strand
GCTCCTCCAGTGAGCAATACGCGAAGTGATGTGTTCTCAAGCTCCATGAACTGTTCCGCAAGCTGTGTCGGCAGGAACGTGATCGTTATGCCGTTCGTTTCAAAATAATCGTTCAGGCGGACGATATCGAGGCGGATCGCTTCATCAATGACGTGAAGCTCGGCACCGATCGTCCAGGTCGGGAACATCTCCCAAATTGAAGCGTCGAACCCAAAGCCCGCGTACTTCGCACTGCGGTCCTCCGCTGTCGTGCTGAACGCGTCGTGGTGCCAGAAGCACAAGTTCACAAGCGCATGGTGTTCGACCATGACACCCTTCGGCTGTCCGGTTGTTCCAGACGTGTAAATCATGTACGCCAAGTTCTCCGCGGTTACAGCGGTTTCTGGATTTCCCTCGTCGTTTTCATCAAGCGGCAGGCTTAGAATTGTGCGGCTTCCGTCGAGAAGAATGACATCTCCCGTAT
>NZ_JBHTVA010000181.1:396-833 GCF_042793325.1 Embleya sp. NPDC056575 | reverse complement strand
AGTCAGGATCAATCGGCACAAACGCCGCTCCGGCTTTCAAGACGCCGAGCACCGCGGCGGACATTTCAAGCGACGGCTTCGTGAGAATGCCGACGCGGTCATCCGGGCTAATGCCGCAGTCCATCAGAATCCGCGCGAGACGGTTTGCCTTCGCATTCAGCTCGCCGTACGTCCAAGACTGGCCGTTATATGTGACAGCCGGGCGGTCTTTGTGGCGCTGGGCAGTCTCTTCGAATAGCTGATGAACCGTTTTGTCTGTCGGCACAGGCAGCGCTTTGCCCTTCCATGCCTCAAGAAGTGCTTGTTTTTCTGTCTCGGTGACCAGTGACAGGCTGGAAAGCGGCTGGTTCGGGTTCCCAGTAACAGCATCTAAAAGCTCCATCCAATATTGCTTCCATCGTTCAATCGTTTCCTGCTTAAACAGAGCTGTATTGTAT
>NZ_JBHTVA010000181.1:0-386 GCF_042793325.1 Embleya sp. NPDC056575 | reverse complement strand
GTTATCCGCAACAGCCTTTAGTAGCCGCAGAACGTATTCGCTCCATTTTTCAGCTGTTTCTTTTGCGAACAGATCTGTCGCATATTCGAGCTGCAAGCCAATGCCATTTTCATCAGTAAATCCGCCCAGTGTCAGATCAAACTTAGAAGTTCCCTGATGAGCCTCATAAGGTGAAATGCTCAGATTTTGCAATGTAAGCTGTTCTTTATCAGGGTTTTCTGTCGTCACCATCACATTAAACAATGGGTTTCGGCTCATATCCCGAGGGAGATCAAGCTGATTAACCAGATCTTCAAACGGATACTCCTGATGCTCAAGCGCTGACAGGTTCGTCTGCTTTGCTTGCTCCAAAAGCTCCGCAAATGTTTGCTGTTCTTTCGCTTCCA
>NZ_JBHTVA010000180.1:459-1319 GCF_042793325.1 Embleya sp. NPDC056575 | reverse complement strand
CCTTGCTCCCTGGCGCGCCGAGTTGTCCCGTGCCACGCCGTCGGACGGCTCCGCGGACACGATCACAGGACACCACCAACTCGACCATCCCGTCTGGCTGATACAAGGACATCACCTGGTCGAAGTCACCGGCTTCGCCTGGACCGCCCCCGTCGTGTTCATTGGCCTCGATCTCGAAGTCACCGGCAGCCGTATCGCTGATCTCATTGCCCACGCAGTCCAGCTGCCCGGTACGACGACCCTGACGGAATCCCTTGCCACGGCCCTTGGAGCACCCGGCACCGTGATCTTTCACGACCAGCTTGCACGCTGGAGCGTTGACGACGACGGTGTCATCACACCTCGGCCGCTGATCTGAACACGCGCAACCTCGCCCCGGGCCAGGCCATACCCGTTTCGCCTGGAGGTAGTGCCACCACGACTGCTGCTCCGGTTTGTCCGGTGCACGTTGTGCCTGGGAGCCGAAGTTTGAGCTGATCAGGTCCTTACAGGCAGGCCGTGCTCAATGGCATCGACGTTCCCGACTGGCCACCGTGGCGAGGACCGTCCTCTACCTCAACCGTCCGTCCCAGATCCGGCCCGTCGGGGACGTGGCTTGCGCTGCCCTGCATCGTGACCCGTCCCTATGAAGCACGAGGGCCTCGGATGGCTTGGCGCAGGCTGCCGCAGGGCTTGTGCTCACCAGCTGCGGTCAGGACGCATCCTGAGCCGTCGTGTGTGGCTGGGCGGTCCGGGGGCGGGGGGAGAACGTGATCTGCTCCGGAGCGAACTCTTCCAGGCCTGTGGCGCTGATGCGGTCGGCGTTGTAGAGCGAGACCTGCATGGTGGAGAAGGGTTGGAGAGGCGTGAGATCGCAAGAG
>NZ_JBHTVA010000180.1:0-449 GCF_042793325.1 Embleya sp. NPDC056575 | reverse complement strand
GGTCCGGGATCAGGTCGAGGCGAATGTCGGAGCGGGTCAGGACGAGCCCGAGGCGGGAGACAGTCGCCATGGTGGGTGCGCCGGTGAAGTCGGCGTCGGTGACGTGAAGGAAGGTGAGCCGGGGAAGTGCCGCGAGCTCGGCCCATTCCACCGCGTCCATGACGTGGTTGATGACGACGTCGTCGAGCATGGGCCACTGGGTGATGCCCGTGATGGAGGCTTCGACCTGGCTGCCGAGCCACAGCTTTGTGAGGGTCGGTGGAGCGGGAAGAGGTTTCAGCGTTCTCCACGGCAGGAGGGTGTAGAGGAGCAGTTCGCGCAGCTGTGGGAGCTGGCGGAGTGCTTCGAAGGAGAAGCCGGCAGGTAGGTTCAGCAGGTTGAGTTCCTGCAGCGGCAGTCCGGCCAAATCGTGCAGGCCGTCGACGGGTGCCGAGGGGCCAAGAGTCAAC
>NZ_JBHTVA010000179.1:0-1339 GCF_042793325.1 Embleya sp. NPDC056575 | reverse complement strand
AAAAAGCGACCGGCAGCGGCGGGCGGGGTGGGCGCTCGGGTTGGGTTCGCCGGGCGTGCGTTTCCGAGTGGGTGGGGTGTTTGCGGCGGGGGTCGCGCCTCGGCCGGGTGGTGCCGGTGCGGGGCGGGTCAGAGTCGCCGGGTTGGCCGCCGCCGGCGTGCGGGGCTCCAAGGGCCGGTGCTCCCAACGAGACGTGGGCCTTGCTCGAGGGAAAAGCGGCCGGCAGCGGCGGGCAGGGAGGCGGTGTGGTTGGGTTCGCCGGAGAGCCTTCCCGAGTGGGTCGGGCGGTTCCGGCGGGGGTTGCGCCTCGGCCGGGTCGAGCCGGTGCGGGGCTGGTCAGGGTCGCCGGGTCGGCCGCCGCCAGCGTGCGGGGCTCCAAGACCTGGGGCTTTCGGTGAGATGCGCGCTTTGCCCGGTGGAAAAGCGGCCGGCAGCGGCGGGAGGGTGGGCGATGGGGTTGCGTTCGCCGGGGGCCTTGCCGGGTGGGTCGGGTGTTTGCGGCGGGGGTTGCGCCTCGGCGGGGTGGTGCCGGTGTGGGAGGGGCCAGAGTCGCCGAGCGGGCCGCTGCCGGCGTGCGGGGCTCCAAGGGCCGGTGCTCCCAACGAGACGTGCGCTTTGCTTGGCGGAAAAGCGGCTGGCAGCGGTGGAGCGGGGAGGGGTCGGGTTGAGTGCGGCGGGGCGCTTTCCCGAGTGGATTCGGAGTGCTTCGGGAGGGGTTGGGGGCGAAACCGGATCGCGATGGGTGGTTCGGAGCCTTGAGTTTCGGTGACCTGCGGTTTTGTGTGGTCGGGGCGGAGAATCGGGTGTCGAGTGCCGGTTTCGTGCGTCTGGGGCTCCTCGACGGCGGTGGGGAGACCGAAACTGCCCGGTCGAGTCGGTCTCGCGCGCCTTGGCCTCACGCAGACCGGCGAGGACGACCGAAACTGCCCGGCGGGGGTTGGTGGGGGCCGAAACCGGATCCGAGGCACCCGAAACGGCTCTCCTTTCGCTCCGGCCTGCGGTTTTCTCTCACTTCGGCGGTGCGGCACCCGACGCCGTCCGGTTTCGTGAGCCTTCGTCACTCACATGCCCACCGCACACCACAACGCCCCGACCCCCCGCCCGCTCCGCCGCTGCCGGCCGGTTTTCCGCCGAGCAAAGCGAGCATCTCGCCGAAAGCCCCGGGCCTCGGAGCCCCGCACGCCGGCGGCGGCCAACCCGGCGACTCCGACCAGCCCCGCACCAGCCACCCGCAACCCAAGGCGCAACCCCCGCCGCAAACACCCCACCCACTCGGAAACGCACGCCCGGCGAACCCAACCCGAGCGCCCACCCCGCCCGCCGCTGCCGGTCGCTTTTT
>NZ_JBHTVA010000178.1:667-1341 GCF_042793325.1 Embleya sp. NPDC056575 | reverse complement strand
CGGCTATCCGGGCCTGTTCGCCTCCCTGGCCACCGGTAACGCCGTGCTCGTCAAGCCGCACCCGCGCGCGGTGCTGCCGCTCGCGCTCACCGTGCAGGTCGCACGCGAGGTGCTCGCCGCGACGGGCTTCGACCCGAACCTGGTGGCGCTGGCCGCCGAGCGGCCCGGGGAGGGCATCGCCAAGACCCTGGCCGTGCGCCCCGAGATCCGGATCATCGACTACACCGGGTCGACGGCGTTCGGCGACTGGCTGGAGACCCACGCCCGCCAGGCGCAGGTCTACACGGAGAAGGCCGGCGTCAACACGGTGATCGTGGAGTCGACCGACGACTACAAGGGGATGCTGTCCAACCTGGCCTTCTCCTTGTCCCTGTACAGCGGCCAGATGTGCACGACCCCGCAGAACCTCCTCATCCCCCGCGACGGCATCCGTACGGAGGAGGGCTCCAAGTCGTACGACGAGGTGGTCGCCGACCTCGCCCGGTCGGTCGACGGACTCCTCGGGGACGACGCGCGTGCCAACGGGCTGCTGGGCGCGATCGTGAACCCGGACGTCAAGGCGCGTCTGGAGGCCGCGGCAGGGCTCGGCGAGGTCGCCCTCGCGTCGCGTGAGGTGGGCAACGCGGAGTTCCCGGACGCGGTCGTCCGCACCCCGGTGATCGTCAAGCTCGACG
>NZ_JBHTVA010000178.1:0-657 GCF_042793325.1 Embleya sp. NPDC056575 | reverse complement strand
GACCGGTGTCGTTCGCCGTCGCCGTCGACTCGGCGGGGGACGCGGTGGAGCTGCTGCGGCGGACCGTCCGGGAGAAGGGCGCGATGACCGTCGGGGCGTACACCACCGACGAGGTCGTCGAGGAGGCCGTACGGGAGGCCTGTCTGGAGGAGTGTGCCCAGCTGTCCCTGAATCTGACGGGCGGCGTGTACGTCAACCAGACGGCGGCGTTCTCGGACTTCCACGGGTCGGGCGGCAACCCGGCGGCGAACGCCGCGCTGTGCGACGGCGGCTTCGTGGCCAACCGGTTCCGAGTGGTGGAGGTCCGACGCTAGGACCTGATTCGCCGGACAGGTCCCAGGCCTCGCGCCTGCGGTGTGATCCGCCGGACACCCCCTAGCCCCCTTGTGGGGCGCTCCAGTGGAACAGGGTCATGGCCACGCTCGTCGCCAGGTTGTAGCTGGAGACCTGGGGGCGCATCGGGAGCGACACCAAGTGATCGGCACGCGCGCGCAGGTCGGTGGAAAGGCCGCTGCGCTCGGAGCCGAAGGCGAGCACGGCGTCGTCCGGGAGCTTGAGTCCCCGGATGTCCTCGCCGTCCGGGTCGAGGGCGAACACCGGCCCGGACGGCAGCTCGGCCACCGTCAGCCGCTCCACGGCGGTCGCGAAGTGCAGGCC
>NZ_JBHTVA010000177.1:0-1381 GCF_042793325.1 Embleya sp. NPDC056575 | reverse complement strand
TCCACGCCGTCCGGGAGCTGGCCGCGGAGACCGGCACCCGGATCGAGACCGTCGCTCTGTACACCGACGTCGACCGTACGGCCACCTTCGTGCGCGAGGCGGATCTGTCGTTCGACCTGGGGCCGGCGTCGGCGCGCCCGTATCTGGACCTGAAGGCCCTGGAGCGGGCGCTGGTGGCCACCGGCGCGGACGCGGCGTGGGTCGGGTGGGGTTTCGTCGCGGAGGACCCGGCGTTCGCCGAGTTGTGCCGGGAGCTGGGTGTGGCCTTCGTCGGCCCGAGCCCGGAGGCGATGCGCAAACTCGGCGACAAGATCGGCTCGAAGCTGATCGCCGAGGAGGTCGGCGTCCCCGTCGCCCCGTGGAGCCGCGGCGCGGTGGAGACCCTGGACGCGGCCCTGGCCGCCGCGGCCGAGATCGGCTACCCCCTGATGCTCAAGGCCACCGCCGGCGGCGGCGGACGCGGCATCCGCGTGATCACGAGCGACGCCGAGCTGGTCGACGCCTACGAGCGCACCAGTCAGGAGGCGGCGCGCGCGTTCGGCAGCGGCGTCGTGTTCCTGGAGCGCCTGGTCACCGGTGCCCGGCACGTCGAGGTCCAGGTGATCGCCGACGGCCGGGGCACCGCGTGGGCGCTGGGTGTGCGCGACTGCTCGATCCAGCGGCGCAACCAGAAGGTCGTCGAGGAGTCCGCCTCGCCGGTCCTGGCGCCGGACCAGGTGGCCGAACTCAAGGCCTCGGCCGAACGTTTGGCGCTGGCCGTCGGCTACAGCGGCGCCGCCACCGTCGAATTCCTCTACCACCCGGGGGAGCGGCGGTTCGCGTTCCTGGAGGTCAACACCCGGCTCCAGGTCGAGCACCCGATCACCGAGTCCACCACCGGATTCGACCTGGTCAAGGCGCAGTTGCGGGTGGCGGCGGGGGAGCGGCTGGACGGCGCGCCGCCCGCGGAGCGCGGGCATGCGATCGAGGCCCGGCTGAACGCGGAGGACCCGGACCGCGACTTCGCGCCTTCCCCGGGCCGGATCGCCCGCCTGGACCTGCCAGCCGGGCCGGGCATCCGGGTGGACACGGGGGTCAGCGAGGGCGACACCATCCCCGCCGACTTCGACTCGATGATCGCCAAGATCATCGCGTACGGGCACGACCGGGACGAGGCGTTGGGCCGGTTGCGGCGGGCGATGGCGCAGACCACCGTGATCATCGAGGGCGGCGCCACCAACAAGAGCTTCGTGCTCGACCTGCTGGACCAGCCCGAGCTGATCGACGGCAGCGCCGACACCGGCTGGATCGACCGTGTGCGCGGCGAGGGCCGACTCGTCGCGCACCGCCACTCCGCCGTCGCCCTCGCCGCCGCCGCGATCGAGGCGTACGAGGAGGAGGA
>NZ_JBHTVA010000176.1:0-1423 GCF_042793325.1 Embleya sp. NPDC056575 | reverse complement strand
GCCCTGTTCCATGCCCACCGCGCGAGCGGGGCCGGCCGAGCGGGCACCGTCAGCCGAGCAGGCGCTGTCCGCCCGAGCGGGCACCGTCCACCACCCCCGCCGCGCACCCGGCCGCGCTATCCCCCGCGTCAGCCCCGCGCGGGATAGCGCTTCGGCAGCGGCAGCCCCCGCGCCGCCATCAACTCCCGCAACCTGTCCGGGTAATCGGTGATCAGCCCGTCCACGCCGTCGTCCATCAGCTTCGCCATGCCGGCCGGGTCGTCGATGGTCCACGGCACCACCTTGATGCCCATTCGGTGCGCCTCGTCGACCATCGCCCGGGTCACGTAGGGACGATAGTTCGGGTCGCCCACCTTTCCGTCCTGCGGGAAGCCGTGCACCGGCGAGAACGAGGTCGCGCCGAACGACTTGATCGCCCGCAGCGGATCGCCACCGAAGTCGTCGATGTCCAGACCGCCCAGCCAGGGCGAGGCGCCGGGCCTGCCGACCTGGAGGAAGTCGTAGTTGGTCAACGCGACCAGTGGCAGCCGGGGTTCGACCTGACGCATCCTCATCAGCGAGCCCCAGTCGAAGCTTTGGATGGTGACCTGGCGCAACAGCCCGGCCCGGCGCACCTCGCGGGCCACCGTCTGCACGAACTGCTCGCGCGGCGCCGTCTCGTTCGGCGCGCCCGCCTCGACCTTGGTCTCCACGTTGAGCTTCACGCCGCGTGCGTGCCGCCGGTTGACCAGGTCGAACACCTCGGTGAGCAGCGGCATTCGAGCGCCGGGCGAGGTGGTCTGGCCGGGGAAGCCCGGGAACTGCCGCGACCCGCAATCGAGGGTACGGACCTGGTCGAGGGTGAGCGTATTGACATACTTCCCGACGTAGGGGAACTCCGGGTCACCGGCCCGCACGGGTCCGGTGTCGGCACACTTGCGGCCGTCCACCTTGCGGTCGTGGGTGACCACGGCCCGGCCGTCCTCGGTGATCTGGACGTCCAGTTCGAGGGTGGAGACCCCCAGGTCCAGGCCCTTGGCGAAGGACGCGATGGTGCTCTCCACGGTCAGGCCCAGACCGCCGCGGTGCGCCTGTAGGTCGAAGGTCCTGTGGTGATTTCCGTGGCGCTCCGCCGCGGCGGCCACTCCCGGCGCGGCAACGACCGCCGCCCCGGCCAGGATCGCGGCCGTGACGGTCTTCCATCCGGACATGGACGTCTCCTTCTCGCTTCGTTCGACGACACTCGACCGTCGACGCCCACACCCTGTCCCGCACCACATGATGCGCGGGGAGGCGGCTCGTGGCGCCCGGACGAAGAAGAAGCGAAGAAGCGGCGAATCGCGCCGCCGGAGCCGCAACGGCACGCCCACGACCACCACTTCGCACCCGACCCGCCGACCCGCCGCCGACGGGCGCGCCCCGGGCGCCGGACGGGATCGAATCC
>NZ_JBHTVA010000175.1:0-1557 GCF_042793325.1 Embleya sp. NPDC056575 | reverse complement strand
GTCAAGAGTATATGGTGTTTGTTCAGTTGAATAAGGGGTAAACCATTTTAAATGATGCATAGATCACTAGTGTTGCATAAATTTTGACTGAATTTTCTGCTTTCTTGTTTTTACTCATGAGAAGAAAAACAAAGACATTTGAATAGAGGTAGTTAACATCCATTTTTTTACTATAATCTTTGACGAGTGCAACAGACCTGTGAAATTCTTTAGGGCACGGTTTTCCCTACGATTTTTCGTAGCCATAAATGAGCGGATTTCCATGGTGCCGCTTTGAGTAAGCGACTAATTTGTAAGTACGTCCTTGAACTGTTCGTGTTCAGCTGTGCCAGTACATTTAGGCAATATACAATCATTGCGATATACACTTGATTATGTACGCCTTGTTCGCTCTGCGCGTAGAACTTTTTGATGTTCAGGTGCTGCTTCAGCCATTTAAAAAATAGCTCGATTGCCCAGCGCGACTTATATAACTCAGCGATTTCGTCAGCGCTTAAATCAAATCGATTTGTGATCAGATGCAGTTCGTTTCCTTTTGAATCGAGCACTTTGATGAGGCGAAAAGCGTTTTCTGCACGGTTTTGTGGTGTACCAATCAAAACCATTTCATCTGAAAACACAAGCGAGTCTTCAGGCAGTTTAAATGGCTCGATTACACGAATGACAGCGTTTTTTCGTAAGCGTGATACAAAGAAATACCCATCGTCTGTCATGCGGTCAAATCGTTCATAATCCAAGTAACCCCGGTCAAAGACGTACATGCATTCTTTGTCGTCAACGAGTACTTCCAGCTGACCACGATCATGTTCTTTCGCGTTTGTCAGCACCGCTTTATCTGGATAGGAACAGCCT
This sequence comes from Embleya sp. NPDC056575, assembly GCF_042793325.1. NCBI lineage: Bacteria > Bacillati > Actinomycetota > Actinomycetes > Kitasatosporales > Streptomycetaceae > Embleya > Embleya sp. NPDC056575. The sequence continues at coordinate 705 of NZ_JBHTVA010000175.1, read as the reverse complement.
TTTTCTGCGTAAACAAGACGTAAATGAAGCTTGATGCCCGACTTTGTTTTACGGAATTCAGCCCACTTATGGTTTTTCAAGTTCAATGGCAACGTACTCGAGTCGATAATTTTCAGTGGTGTTGTCGTTTCTCGGCGCTGCTCATAATGTGATTTCTCGTGAATTTGGGCAACTAAATCCAAAAATACCTGTTGGAACACTTCAGTCGGCACTTGATTTAATCGGCGTCCGAGCAGCGAAAAGCTAATCGCTTCTAAATGCGTCGCTTTTTGAAGCTCGTCAGAAAATAATGTCTCACTGACTGCACGCAGACTCTCGGTTTCATTGAGCTGAGCGAATACGAACAATTTCAAGAATGACGCAATATGTAGCTTCTTTGTATAGTAATTTAATTGATAGCTTTCAACCAATTCCTCGAGTTTTGTGAAGAAAATCGGTGAAAACCATTGTTCAAATGATGTTTTTCGTGTAAACTTATCCATGCTTATTGTCCTTTATTTTGGATTTGGATGGTTTATTACCGCCCTACCATTATAAAGGCTTTTTTTATGCAAAGATAAAATTACTGAAAATTTAGATTTTTATAAATCGTTGAATTATTTTAATGCGACACTAGTGGCTCCTTTTATTTTTATAAAGAAACGAGAGTGTCAGCTTTTTCTTTTTTCATTTTTTTTGTAAAATAAGAAGGAGATTTTCACAAAC
>NZ_JBHTVA010000174.1:0-1562 GCF_042793325.1 Embleya sp. NPDC056575 | reverse complement strand
AGCGATCTGGACCTGGAGACCGTGCTCCGCCGCATCGTCGAGTCGGCGGTGTCCCTGGTCGACGCCGAATACGGCGCCCTCGGCGTGATCGGCGACGAGGAACGACTCGCCCGATTCCTGCCCGTGGGCATGGACCCCGCCACCATCCTGCGCATCGGCCCCTTCCCCACCGGACGCGGCATCCTCGGCCTGATCATCCGCGACCCCCACCCCCTGCGCCTGCACGACCTGTCCGAACACCCCGACTCCTTCGGCTTCCCACCCGGCCACCCGCCCATGAACACCTTCGTCGGCGTCCCGATCCGCATCCGCGACACCGTCTTCGGCAACCTCTACCTCACCGAGAAACGCGGCGGCGCCGACTTCGACGAGGACGACGAAGCCGTCCTGCGCACCCTCGCCGCCGCCGCCGGCGTCGCCATCGACAACGCCCGCCTGTACGACGACGTCCGCCGCCGCGAACGATGGCTCACCGCCAGCTCCGACCTCACCCGCAGCCTCCTCTCCGGCCGACCCCCCGCCGACGTGCTCCGCTCCTTCACCGCCACCATCCGCGACATGGCCGACGCCGACCTGGTGACCCTCGCCGTCCCCGTACCCGGCACCGGCGACCTCACCGTCGAGGCCGCCTCCGGACCCCTCGCCGACGGCATCCACGGACTCGTCCTGACCGGCGAAAGCACCCTGATGGGCAAGGTGTTCGCCTCCGGCGAGACCATCGTCACCCACCACCTCAGCCACGACCCCGGCGCCGTCGTCGCCGGCGCCGTCGAACCCGACCTGGGCTCCGCGTTCCTCCTGCCCCTCGGCACCCACGACAGCATCCGCGGCGTGCTCCAGGTCGCCAACCGAACCGAACGCCCACCACTGCCCGACGCCGTCGTCCGCATGGTCACCGGCTTCGCCGATCACGCCGCACTCGCCCTGGAGATCGCCGAACGACGCCGCGACGCCGAACTGCTCACCGTGCTCCAGGACCGCGACCGCATCGCCCGCGACCTCCACGACCTCGCCATCCAACGACTCTTCGCCACCGGCATGACCCTCCAAAGCGCCACCCGCTTCATCGACCACCCCGAAGCCCTCGAACGCGTCGAATCCGCCGTGGACGCCCTCGACGACACCATCAAGGTCATCCGATCCACGATCTTCTCCCTCAAGACCCGCGACCGCGACACCGACACCGCACTGCGCTCACGCTGCCTGCGCGAAGTCGACGCCGCCACCGAAACCCTCGGCTACGCCCCCACCCTGCGCGTCGACGGCCTCCTGGACACCACCGTCCCCGAAACCGTCGCCGTCCACCTGATCGCGGTCCTGCGCGAAGCACTCTCCAACACCGCCCGCCACGCACACGCGACCCGCGTCGAAGTACACGTGGAAACCGACGGAACCGAAGTATGGGTACACGTCCGCGACAACGGCGACGGCCCACCCACACCCCCGACCCGCGACAGCGGCCTCGCCAACATGCGCGAACGCGCCGAAACCCTCGGCGGAACCTGCACATTCGGCCCGGCACCCGACCACGGCGCACTACTCGAATGGCGCGTACCACTGGG
>NZ_JBHTVA010000173.1:0-1569 GCF_042793325.1 Embleya sp. NPDC056575 | reverse complement strand
GGCCGGGGGCGGCCCCCGAGCCGATTCCCAAGAAGGCGCCGTGGGCGAGGCACGCCACCAAGCCCCCCCCCACCATGACGCCGAAGGTGGGCGCGAGCGCGGAGACGAGATTGCCGACGACGAACAGGCCCATCAGGGCCATGAGCATCGTCTTGCGCCCGATCCGGTTGCCGAGCACGGTCATCAGCGGCGCACCCACGACGACGCCGATCGCGTAGCCGGTGACGAGCAGTCCGGCGGTGGGGATCGACACGCCGTAGTCGTCCGCGATCTCGGGCAGCAGGCCCATGACCACGAACTCGGTGGTGCCGATCCCGAACGCCCCGATGGCCAGGGCGAGGAGCGCGAGAGGCATGACGCGGACCCTCCATACGATTGCTGGTGCTCCTTACGAGCCTCGACAATAGTTGCATACGCGCTATAAGTGCAAATGCCGGTAGTCATCCATCGCTAATACTTGTGCAAGCGCTATATGCGTGACAGCCGATATTTCAGAAAACGGAGTACCCTGAACGCCTGCCTGCCGTACCCGGAAGGAGACTCGGGCCCATGACCGCCACGGATCCCGCACTGACCGCCCTCGCCAACGGATGGGCCGCGCTCTACGTCCTGTACGGCCGCATCGAGGCGCAGATCGAACGCGCGCTGCAGGCCGAGCACGACCTGAGCGTGCGGGAGTACTCGCTGCTCGACGTGCTCAGCCGCCAGCACGACGGCGAGGGCGGCCACCTGCAGATGAAGCAGGTCGCCGACGCCGTCGTGCTCAGCCAGAGCGCCACCACGCGCCTGGTCACCCGGCTCGAGGACCGCGGGCTGCTGGCCCGCTACCTGTGCCCCACCGACCGCCGCGGCATCTACACCGACGTCAGCGACGCCGGACTGAAGCTTCTGGCGCAGGCCCGGCCGACCAACGACACCGCCCTGCGCGAGGCCCTCGACGAAGCGGCCGGGAACCCCGAGTTGGCCCCCCTGGTCAAGGCGATCGAAGCTGTCGACCCCGCCGGGGGCGTACCGGCGGCGTCGACCGCCCGCCCGTAGCGACCACACACCGGACCGAAATCGGAGCACACATGGACACGAGCGTGGTGTGGGTGGACGTACGCGAGGGGCTGCCGAACGACGGCATGCCCGTGGCGGCGGCAACGACGGGCCGCTACCCGATCGACGACGAGGCGGGGGCGCAGGACGAGTCCGCGCGGGACTTCTGGCTCGTGATGCCGATGGTCTTCGCCACCCGCCACGTCGACGCCGACGGCACCGAGCACCACGACTGCTTCGTCGACTCCGACCGGGTCGTGCGCCTGCCGTACGGCCGCCCCTGCGCCGAACCCGTCACCCATTGGGCGTCGTTGCCCACACTGCCCGGCACGACCGTACACACCCTGCTGGGCGAGCACGTGCGACCTGCCCTGCACGAGGCCCTGGGACAGTAGGGGCGGGGGCGGGCGTCGGCTCGCCCCCGCCCCCCCCCCCCGCCCCGGGCCGCGCCCCCCAGGTGCGCGCGCCGCCGCCCCCCGGCGGATTGAAACAAACGGTCGTTGGGCAACCCCCCCCGCGCGACGCCGAACG
>NZ_JBHTVA010000172.1:0-1575 GCF_042793325.1 Embleya sp. NPDC056575 | reverse complement strand
GTCCAGACCGCGCCCCGGCTCGCCCAGACCCGACCCTCCCCCGAGCTGCTGGCGGCGTACTTCGAGCAGCTCACCGACGCGCTCGCGACGATGGTGCAGAACGGCATCGTGCACGGCGACCTCTCGGCGTACAACATCCTGGCGGCGGGCGAGCGGCTGGTCATCATCGACCTGCCACAGATCGTCGACCTGGTCGGCAACCTCAACGGAATGAACTTCCTCCAGCGCGACTGCGCCAACATCTGCGGCTGGTTCCGCTCGCGGGGCCTCGAGGCCGACGAGCACGCGCTGTTCGCGGAGCTGATGGCGCACGCCTTCTGAACCGGGCGGGCTAGCTACTGACCTTTTCGAAGGGTTGTCGGGGGTGACGTTGGGTCAGTTTGGCGGTAAGCCCGTGACATGCGGTATGCGCAAGGGGGCGGGCTCCGGCCTCATGAACAGGTGGCACGGGAGCGGATCCGCCTGCTGGCTGCTGATGCGTTCTCACGCGGTGAGAGCAACACAGCGATTGCCAAAGACCTGCGTGTCAGCCTCCGGTCGGTGGAACGCTGGAGGCACTCCTGGCGGGATAGCGGCAGAGACGGCCTGCTCTGTTCCGGGCCGGCCAAGGCCCGCAAAGTGAGCGAGGAGGAGTTCGCCACGCTCGAGGAAGAGTTGCTCAAAGGGGCTGTCTTCCATGGGTGGCCTGACGAGCGGTGGACGCTGTCACGCATTCAGTTGCTCCTCGCGCACGTGACGGGAGTCCAGTTGTCCGTCCGTGGAGTGTGGGAACTGCTGCGCTGTCACGGCTGGTCATGCCGTCAGCCGGCACGACGGGCTGTCGAGCGCAACGACGCGGCCGTCGCGGGATGGATCAAGGAGACGTGGCCGTCGGCAAAGCCACCGCCGCGGCGCTCGGGGCCTGGCTCGTCTTCGAGGACGAGGCCGCTGTCTCGATGACGTCGCACCGCAGTCGCACATGGGCCCCTCGCGGGCCCACTCCCACAGTCCGCTTCAACGGCGGCTCACGAGGACGCATCACACTGGCCGCCCTGGCCTGCTACAAGACCGGCGAACGCAGTCGGCTGATCTACCGGCCGCGCGTCCAGGGACATCTGCGAGGCGATCACCGTGGCTTCACCTGGCAGGACTACCGCGACCTGATCGTGCGGGCCCACCTCCAGCTCGGCGGCCCCATCGTCGTGATCTGGGACAATCTCAACGTCCATCGCAGCGCCGCGTTACGGCAATGGGCGGCCGGACAGGACTGGCTCACCATCATCCAGCTGCCCACCTACGCTCCCGACCTCAACCCTGTCGAAGGCATCTGGTCACTGCTGCGACGCTCCACGACCGCCAACGTCGTCTTCGCCGACCGAGACCACTTGGTCAGGGCCGTCCGTTCCGGCATGCGTCACATCCAACGCAGCCCCCGGCTCATCGACGGCTGCCTCACCGGAACTGGACTGCCACCCCCGCCCCACTGACAGCGACAACCCCTCGAAAAGGTCAGTAACAGAAGCTGTCGAGCATGTGACTCTCGGCTTGGGTGCTCGTTGGTCTGGTCGTGGGAAAGCGACAGTCTCGGCCATGGAT
>NZ_JBHTVA010000171.1:952-1627 GCF_042793325.1 Embleya sp. NPDC056575 | reverse complement strand
CCGTTGACCGGCCTGCCCCGGCGGGGGAACGCGCCGCCCGCGCGCAGTGCGAGCAGCACCACGGTCAGTGCGGCCAGTTCCTCGTCGCTGGCCTGCCCGCGTTCCACGCGCAGGACGGGCTCGTGGTGCTCCGGCGTTCCCATACCCCCTCCTTCGGTCGTGGGGACACCGTCGGCCACCGGGCTCAAGAACCGCTCTCACTGCGCTCGAAGAGCACTGCACACGGCGGGGCGGGGGCGTGTGCGGGGGCGGGGGTTCTTAACTGCTGTGGGCTTCGTCATCGAATCTCAGCGTTTTTCAACTTCCTTTGATGGTGGGGGTGTTGTCGGTGGCGGCCGGTAGCCTGACCGGGTGATCGTCAGGCATGCCTACCGGTTTGCACTGGACCCGACGCCTGGTCAGGTCGGGGCGCTGCTGCGGCATGCCGGTGCGGCCCGGGTGGCGTTCAACTGGGGTATCGCGCAGGTGAAAGCGAACCTCGGGCAGCGGGAGGCGGAACGGTCCTACGGCATGGCCGAGGCCGATCTGACGCCGTCGTTCGGCTGGTCGATGTATTCCCTGCGCAAGGCCTGGAACGCAGCGAAGAGGGAGGTGGCGCCGTGGTGGGCGGAGTGCTCGAAGGAGGCGTACGCCACCGGGCTGGATCAGCTCGCCCGGGCCTTGGAGAACTGGTCC
>NZ_JBHTVA010000171.1:0-942 GCF_042793325.1 Embleya sp. NPDC056575 | reverse complement strand
CGCGGATGGGCTTTCCTCGCTACAAGTCGAAGCGGAAGACCACGCCGTCGGTTCGGTTCACCACCGGCACGATCCGCTTGGAAGACGACCGCAGGCATGTCACGCTCCCGGTCCTGGGAACGATCAGGGCGCATGAGTCCACACGGAAGCTGTACCGCCGGATCGCGGCCGGCACGGCGGTGGTGAAGTCGGCGACCGTCCGCCGCGAGGCGGGCCGCTGGTTCGTGTCCTTCACCTGCGAAGTCGAGCGCACCGGCCGTACCCCGTCCCGAGCGGATACGGTGATCGGCGTCGACCTGGGCCTCAAGCACCTCGCGGTGTTCTCCGACGGCCGCCCGACCGCCGAGAACCCCGAACACTACGACACCGCGCGCCGCAAGCTCGGCCGCCTGTCCCGTACGGCCGCCCGCCGTCTGGGCCCTGACCGGCGCACCGGGCAGCAGCCTTCGAAGCGTTGGCAGCGCGCGGATGCGGCCCGCAACCGGGTGCACTACCGCACCGCGAACCTGCGGCGGGACGCGCTCCACAAGCTCACCACCAGCCTGGCCCGCGAGTACGGCACGATCGTGGTGGAAGACCTCAACGTCTCGGGGATGCTCAGGAACCGCAGACTCGCCCGCGTCGTGGCCGACGCCGGGTTCGGCGAGATCCGGCGTCAACTCGCCTACAAAACCCGGTGGAACGGCGGAACGCTCGAAGTGGCGGACCGCTGGTTCCCCAGCAGCAAGACGTGTTCCGGATGCCAGGCAGTGACACCCAAACTGCCTCTCCGGATACGGATGTACGTATGCGAACACTGCGGACTCGTCCTCGACCGGGATGAGAACGCGGCACTGAACCTCGCCGCGCTCGTGAAGCGGCACGTCGCCGGGAGTGGCCCGGAGACAGAAAACGGACGTGGAGCCGACCGTAAGACCCCATCCTGCGGGGCCGGTGGCATTG
>NZ_JBHTVA010000170.1:1356-1701 GCF_042793325.1 Embleya sp. NPDC056575 | reverse complement strand
TAGCTCCTCAGCTGTTTCGGATAACCTTAATTGGCGAAAGTGCTCCTGCAAGTCATTTACAGTTTTATTCACTGTGGTTCACCCCCTAAAATACTTGTGTAAGCAGTAAGAGAGCGAGTTGTCACTATGATGTTGTCTTGACTTGAATGTTTTATAAAGGGAGTCTTCACCTTTTGGGTACATTCAGTTTGTAATGCATTTTGATGGTTTGCGATATCCCGAAAGTCATTGGCGCTGTAAAGTTTATCTATCAGGCATTTAGTCAAAGTGGCTTCAATCCACATTGGGTATTTCTCAATGACGTTTTGAATAATTATGAGCTGATCACGCCGATACCGTGGGTAT
>NZ_JBHTVA010000170.1:0-1346 GCF_042793325.1 Embleya sp. NPDC056575 | reverse complement strand
CTTCAATACCTTTTGAGCGATCCCGGATATGATGTAGATGTTGAATAAGCTTTCCCTTTTCATTACTAATGCTATGTTCAGCAATTACTTCTCCATCCAACTGTTTACGGATAATCAGCGTTGGTGGTTGGCTCGAAGTGACTTCAATAAAAACCTCATTATCAGAGACTGCACTATACGTTCCGAGAGGAACGGAATAACGGTTTGATTTGAACCGTATTGTATTGTCCTTACTAATATTCCTTGTTATACTTGGGGTAATGACGCTTTCGTATGAGAGTGGTGAAGAGACGGGCTGTAAGTGTTGCTTTTCGACGGGGAACACTTCAGCTGGTCTTTTTTTCGTTGTCTGATGAACATGTTGATTTCCAGTGCGATGTAGCCACTGTAACGCACGGTTATTCCAATCTTCAATATTGCTAAATACTCGGCTGTCTGCGAAATTTCCCTTTATGTACTTTACAACGTTCTCAATCATTCCTTTTGATTCTGGGTCTGCCTTACGACATAAATGAACTTTAAACTTACGATCATTTACATAGCTTTGAAATTTACTGTAATTAAACGATCCTGATCATACACAATTTCTTCTGTACGTCCTCCGTAAAATTGAAATGCATTTTCATGACATCGTATGGCATCATTTGTCGTAAAAGGCCGGTCCTGCCACTCCATGTATTTGTATCGAGAGTGAGCTAAGACAAAAGCGATGAAATATAGTTTGATTTCATTCTTTTCAGTGGTCTTCTGTTTCGTTTCTCCCCAATCCACCTGGATTTGCTTACCCATAGGTTGTTCAGGGATTGCTTCATACTGCCGAATGATTACTTTTTTCTCAATCTGATAAATCTCCCGCATCTCTTTCACATAGGCTCTTACTGTACTCTCGCCAACAACTAAATCTGGATAACGCTCTAAGAGCCAATCGTGGATTTGTGCTGCACTGAGATGAGGGTATTCTTCAAGCCAAGCGATAATCCAATCCCTGTAGGGATCCAATTTCTTACCTTTGCCTTGTAGCTGTTCCATGTATGCTTTTGTCTCTTCAAATGTCATTTTTAAATATTTATAAACGGTTGGTCTCGATACTTTGAGCTCCTGTGCAATTTGAGATACTTTAAACTTCCGTTGATGTAACTGTTGAATATTTAAAGCATTAACTTCTCCTCCAAGACGCTGTCCCCCCTAGTAAAATAACACTTCTATTATTTTACTAGAGTTCTAGCTTATTGAAGCAAAAATGTAAAATTACGTTGAGCAAAAACTGTCAATTATATTCTAGCGTTTACAGGTGCATTCCGAGGGAAAAATAAACAAAAAAAGGCGTACTTCCCACTCAATAAATG
>NZ_JBHTVA010000169.1:0-1726 GCF_042793325.1 Embleya sp. NPDC056575 | reverse complement strand
ATATAGAAACATCTCAAGGCAAAAAAAAAGCCCTCATCCCTTATTTGTCAAGGGATGGAGGCTTTTTTGACAGGTAAAAACTCCTTCTGCTATTATTGAGTTACCACACTTAACAATAGAATGCTAGATTACTAGCTCAGAAGGAGTTTTTCATTTTGTATTCATCTGAAAACGATTATAGCATCCTCGAAGACAAAACCGCAACAGGTAAAAAGCGGGATTGGAAGGGGAAAAAGAGACGGACGAATCTTATGGCGGAGCATTACGAAGCGTTGGAGAGCAAGATCGGAGCACCTTACTACGGCAAAAAAGCTGAAAAATTAAATGGTTGTGCAGAGTATCTTTCGTTTAAGAGAGACCCGGAGACGGACAAATTAAAACTGTATCAAGCCCATTTTTGTAAAGTGAGGTTATGTCCGATGTGTGCGTGGCGCAGGTCGTTAAAAATTGCGTATCATAATAAATTAATTGTTGAGGAAGCGAATCGGCAGTATGGCTGCAGTTGGATTTTTCTCACACTTACAGTTCGTAATGTCGAGGGCGATGGATTAAAACCTATGATTACTGACATGATGAAAGGATGGAATCGTCTTTTCGGTTATAAACGAGTCAAAGAAGCTACTTTAGGTTATTTCAGAGCTTTAGAGATTACCAAAAACCATAAAGAAGATACATATCACCCTCATTTTCATGTGCTGTTGCCTGTAAAGAGGAATTATTTTGGAAAGAATTATATCAAGCAGGCAGAGTGGACAAGCCTATGGAAAAGGGCAATGAAATTGGATTACACGCCGATTGTCGATATTCGTCGAGTTAAAGGTAAATCGAAGATTAATGCTGAACAAATTGAGGACGAAGTACGGGAAGCTATGGTGGAGCAAAAAGCTGTTCTCGAAATCTCTAAATATCCGGTTAAAGATACGGATGTCGTGCGCGGTAATAAGGTGACAGAAGACAATCTGAATACAGTGTTTTATTTGGATGATGCACTGTCTGCTCGTAGGCTGATCGGGTATGGTGGAATTTTGAAAGAGATACATAAAGAACTGAACCTTGGTGATGCTGAAGATGGAGATCTTGTTAAGATTGAGGAAGAGGATGACGAGGTAGCAAATGGTGCATTTGAAGTCATGGCTTATTGGCATCCTGGTATTAAAAATTACATAATCAAATAATAAAAGCAGGCTTGATGCCTGCTTATTTTTTTTCACTTTTATCTAGGAAAAAAGAAAACCACATAACACTTATAAATCCAGCAACAGCAAGAATGCCAACCACTATATAGGCCCACATTGGTATATCCATTAATCTTCCTCCCTAATGTTTTGAACATACTCTTATTATTAACAAAAAACAGAAGAAAAGATATGAGAATTTTCTATTATTATCCTTAAAACTAGCTTAATATTCCTTATTTTCAAAAAATTCCATTGAAAAAAATGGTATAAATTAAACGTATTTAAACTTTTGAAGGAGATGGAATTATGGAAGCAAAGTCACTATTGAAATGTGTAGCTGTTCCTGTTTTAGCATTTTCAACGTTATTATCAGCTGGTTTGCCGAGTGCACAAGCAGCGAATCATTCTGTTCAAAGTAGTGTTGAGAATAAGGTTTCTAAATTAAATATTCAACAATTAAAAGAATACAATAGCCTGAAAAAACAAGGCTTTAATGTCTCCATTTCTGAAAGTGAAGATGGGACTGTATTCATAAATGCATATGAAAG
>NZ_JBHTVA010000168.1:0-1781 GCF_042793325.1 Embleya sp. NPDC056575 | reverse complement strand
GACCTACCGCTAATAGGTCCGGGCGCCGCCCTGTGCACACTGCCAGATGGAGGAGCCAAGGATGACCAACGGAACGCGGCACAGGCCCGCGAGCCGCCTGATCCGCTGGGGAGCGATCGGCGCGACCGGCGCCCTGGCCGTGGCCGGCGTGAGCCTCGCCTCGCCCGCGCGGGCCGCCGGAACCCCGGCGGTGAGCGTGTCGCCCGCCGTCGACATCAATCCCGACGGCGCCGCGATCACCGTGACCGGCACCGGTTTCGACAAGACCCGCAACTCCGGCAACGGGGTCTACGTCCTGTTCGGCCCGAAGATCGACGACTACTACACCAACGCGAGCGCGTACGGCGCCCAGGCGTGGATCGCCGGCAGCAAGATGAGTGCCGACGGCGCCTTCACCACCACACTCGACGTCAAGGCGAAGTACACCGACGGCAACGGCAAGGAGGTGGACTGCCTCAAGCAGGAGTGCCGCGTCGTCACCTTCGCCGCGCACGGCGCGAGCATGACCGACCGCAGCCAGGACACCTTCACGCCGGTCGCGTTCAAGAACACCACCCCGCCGCCGGCCCCCAAGCTCACCGTGACCCCGGCCGCGGGCGCGAACCCCGACGGCCAGGACTTCACCGTCACCGGCACCGGTTTCGACCCGGTCCGCGACGGCGGCAACGGCGTCTACGTCGCGTTCGGCCCCAAGGGCGGCGACTGGAACACCAACCCCGCGCCGTACCAGGCGACCAAGTGGGTGCGCACCACCCCGGGCAACTCGCCGGGCCAGGCCAAGCTGAACGCCGACGGCAGCTTCTCGCTGACGCTCGACGGCATGAAGGCGAAGTACCGGAACAAGGACGGCGTCGAGTACGACTGCGCCGTCACCACCTGCCACGTCGTCGCCTTCGCCGCACACGGCTCGCCGGACCGCAGCCAGGACACCTTCGTCCCGGTCGCGTTCAAGGCCCCGACCACCCCGGGCCCCGGCACCGGCTACCAGGTGATCACCACCGACGTGCGGGGCGGCCCGCTGACCCTGGGCGTCGGCGGCACCGACGTCGCGCTCCCGGGTGTCACCCTCAACGGCAAGGACACCTTCACCAGCGGCGCGCTCAACCCGCTCACCGTCTCCGACGCGCGCGGCACCAACGCCGGATGGACGCTGACCGGCCAGGCCAGTGACCTGACCTCGGCCGGCGGCCGGATCGTCGGCGACAACCTCGGCTGGACCCCCACCGCCAAGTCGGTCACCGGCACGCTCCCCACCGGCGGCACCACCGCCTCGGTGACCCCGGGCGCCCAGGCCGACCCGGGCACGGGTCTCGGCCGGGCGCGCACGTTGTGCTCGTCGGCGGCCGGCGCCGGTGCGGGCTCGTTCGAATGCGGCGGCGCCCTCAAGCTCGGCGTCCCCGGCGTCACCGTCCCCGGCACGTACACGGGCACACTCACGCTGACGCTCATCTGACCACCCCGGCCCGGGGCGGGCTTCAACGCGCCCGGCGTGCCCGCTCGTTCCGGGCCGGTTTGCCCACCCGCTCCACCCGTTGCGTTCGCCTCGAAGGCTGCGGTTTCACAAGCCCCGTCCCCGACCCGACCGGGCCCGGCGACCGATCACGGCCGGGGCCGGCCGTGTTTACCCACCCGCTCCACCCGTTGCCTTCGCCTCGAAGGCTGCGGTTTCACAAGCCCCGTCCCCGACCCGACCGGGCCCGGCGACCGATCACGGCCGGGGCCACGCCCACCCCCGTGGCGCGTCAGCGCCCACGGCCCGGGCCGTGGGCGTGATCGACGCG
>NZ_JBHTVA010000167.1:0-1846 GCF_042793325.1 Embleya sp. NPDC056575 | reverse complement strand
GGCGCGGGATGGGGGCGGGATGGGGCGCGGCGGGGCCGGGTTGGTGGAGGCGGTTTGCGAGGCCGGAGCTGGATGTCAGTGGGCGGTGTGACGAGAAAGCTGGTGCTGGGTGCTGGGTGCTGGGTGCCGAGTGCCGGGCGTCGGGCGTCGGGCGTCGGGTGCCGAGTGCAGGGAGCCGAGTGCCGAGTGCCGACTGCCGAGCCGCTGGCCGCCGGCTCCCGGGTGCAGATTTCCGGCATTTCGCATCTGGAGTTCCCGTGTCGAGCCCCGAAAGTGCCTAGTGGGGGGCGGAAACGGATCTCGGGACGGCCCTCCTGGCTCCTTGCCCATGCTGACCTGCGGCTTTACCTCCCGGTCGCGCCGCAGGCATCCGCGCCATCCGGTTTCGTGAATGCTGCCGGCCGGGCGGGGTGGCCTTGCGTGATGTGGGTGGGGTGGGGTGTCTGTTGGGCGTGGGATGCTTGGTCGGGTGGCCAGACGAATGCAGGATGATCCGCTCGCGCCGGTGACGCTTGTCGTCGGGGCCGAGGAGTTGCTTGTGGATCGGGCGGTCGCGGATGTGGTGCGCGCCGTGCGGGCGCAGGATCCCGAGGCGGATGTTCGGGACTTGGCGCCGGGGGCGTTGCAGGCCGGGATGTTGTCCGAGTTGGCCAGTCCCTCGTTGTTCGGTGAGCGCAAGGTCATCGTGATCCGGTCCGCGCAGGACCTTGGGACGGACCTGGTCGGCGAGGTCACCCGGTTGATCGCCGATCCGGCCGAGGAGACCGTGCTGGTGCTCGCGCATCTGGGCGGGCCCAAGGGCAAGAAACTGTTGGACGCGGTGCGCAAGGTGGGTGTGCGCGAGGTCGCGTGTCCCAAGGTGACCAAGGTCGGGGATCGCATCGCGTTCGCGCGGGCGGAGTTTCGGGTTGCCGGGCGCTCGCTCACCGAGGACGCCTGTCGCACGCTGGTCGAGGCGATCGGCAACGATCTGCGGGAGTTGGCCTCCGCGTGCAGCCAGTTGATGGCGGACGTCGACGGTGTGATCGACGAGGAAGTGGTCTCGCGCTACTACAGCGGCGTTGCCGAGGCGTCCAGCTTCACCGTCGCCGACAAGACCGTCGAGGGGCGTACCGCCGAGGCGCTGGAGCAGTTGCGCTGGGCGTTGTCCGTGGGGGTCGCGCCCGTCATGGTCACGAGCGCGCTCGCGCAGAGCGTGCGGCAGATCGCCCGGGTCGGCGCCGCCCCCCGGAACGCCCGCCCGAACGATCTGGCGCGCGATCTCGGCATGCCGCCATGGAAGGTCGACCGGGTTCGGCAGCAACTGCGCGGCTGGACTCCGGACGGCATCGTCCGAGCCCTCACCGCCGTCGCCGACGCCGACGCGGCGGTCAAGGGCGGCGGTATGGATCCCGCGTATGCATTGGAAAAGGCCGTGGTGACGATCTCCACCGCCCGCAACGCCTGACTACGGTAGCGCGATCCCCATCATCCCAGTGGCGGCCCGAAGCGCTCGTCGCTTCGCCCGCATCCGGACGACACGATCGTCCTGCTCCGACGACCCACCCCGGGAGCTGACCCGCCTAGCCCGTGTCTTCAAACCCTCGCCGAGCTCCACGACGCCCAGCACCACACCTCGCCGCCCCGAAGAAACAGGCGAATAGAACGAGTAGGACGAGTAGAACCACTGGGCGCCTGGCACCTGCCTCTCCGGCACGCCGATGCACGGCATCCGCCCTTCGGGCTCCTCGCTGCGCTCACGCCGCAGAGCCCGACGGGGTTTGAAGACACGCGCCGGCGAGCGGCAGGCGCCACGACCCGACCCGACCCGACCCGCCCAAACCCGCCCCCCTCCCGCGCCCGGGCT
>NZ_JBHTVA010000166.1:0-1855 GCF_042793325.1 Embleya sp. NPDC056575 | reverse complement strand
CGACAGCCAGGCCGGCCACACGGTCACCGCGGAACTCTGGCACACCGGCGAAGCCTTGAACTCCCGGCCTGCGTATACGACTTCAAGCCTCACACCAAGTTGTCGGATCCCAGTTGATGTCTGACGTTCTGGTCCCACGTGATGCTTGACGGCGGGCCTAGACAACATAGGGAGCCCCGTGGGGCTTGTTCGCTTTCACGTTACGGACCGGGATGTCGGTCGTGCGCCGGATCACCCGGACCTGGCCGTCCAGGTCGACGGTGATCGTGGAGTCCGACACGTGTGCGGTCACGGTCTGTCCTGCATACGTCCGGCCGAGCGAGACGACCTGCCGACAGACCATGATCGTGCCCGTTGTGCTGATCCGCCGCTGCACCCGCACCGGCTCGACGCCCGGACGCGGTGGCGGTCCGGCCGGACGCAGGCCCCGCAAACGACGGACTTCTTCGCCGCTCAGCGGGTTGGGCCGCACCCGCAGCAGTTCCCGTGAGGACGGATCGAAGAACGACAGCGTCTCTTCGTCGATGCGGATGCCCACCTGGCGGCCGCCCAGGATCTCCGCGGCCAGCACCTGGCGTCCGCCCAGGCCCACCAGGCCGCTGTTGTTCACGACCCGGTCCACCTCGAACGCGGCCCCGTCGTCGGCGGGAAGCGGGGCCACTCCGGCAGCACGACCGCCCCGGCCGGCCAGCCGTCCCAGATCCGCCACCGACAAGTGCGAACGCACGGTCTTGATCCGTGCTCCCGCGATCAGCAGATGGATCACCGAGGTGTCGGCCCAGAACGTCACCGTCAGCCCTGAGCGGGCCGGCCCCAGCCAGAACTGTTTGCCCGCGACCTGCAGATTCCCGCTCGCAGGCACCACCCGCTCGAACTCCACCGGCCCACCGGGCTCCACCGGCACCACTGCCGGAACCACCTTCGGCGGACCGACAGGAACAGGCGCCATCTCGGCGGGATCCGGCACCACAGGCGGAGCTGTCCGCTGCTGCGGGACCAGCGCGAGCACGCCGGGCACCCTCAGGCCCAGTACGTCCCGCTCCTGCTCGGGCACCGGGGTGAACCGGTCGGCAGGAGAGTCCATGTCCAGCGCCTGATGCGGCCGCGAGGAGTTGTATTCCTCGACCCACGCATCCAGCGCTGCCTGAGCCGCCCCGATGCTCTCGAACGCACCGCAGTCGTCCAGGAGTTCACGCCGCAGCGTCTGATGGAACCGCTCGACCTTGCCCGTCGTGGTCGGCGACGCCGGCTGGGTGAGCCGGTGCGCGATCCCGTTCTCCCGGCAGATCCGGTCGAACAACACCTCACCACCCTGCCCGAACCGGTCGGTGAACTGCTTCCCGTTGTCCGTCAGCACCTCCTCCGGCACCCCGAACGCCTGCAAAGCCCCGGCGAACGCCGAGCACACCGCCCTCCCGGTCGCCCGCTCGACCACCGACGCGATCACGCAGTACCGGGAATGGTCATCCACCCCGGTCACGACCTTGGCCTCGGACAACTCCCCGGTGACCGGGTCGACGAGCATCACCCCGCCGACGATGTCCATCTGCCACAGCTGCATCGGAGCATCCCGCTGCCAGCGCTTGTAATCCGACCGCTTCCGGCGCCGCACCCCCGGCTCCACCAGCCCATGCCGGACCAGAATCCGATACACGGTCATCCGCGACGGCACCGGACTCACCACCCCGGACCGCTCCAGCACATGAGCGATCCGCCGCGGCCCCCACCGGGGATGCTTGCGCCGCAACTCGCACACCGCCGCCTCCACCTCGGCAGAAGCCTGATGCGGACACGACGCCGGCCTACGCGAACGGTCCGCCAACCCGGCCAGACCCGAAGCGGCATACCGGGACTT
>NZ_JBHTVA010000165.1:0-2034 GCF_042793325.1 Embleya sp. NPDC056575 | reverse complement strand
CGTGATATCAACCATATTTGGAATGGTGCATACCCAGAAACAGGTGAAAGGCTGCAAGTAATTGACGGAATGCCTGAAGGTGCGCCTGTACCCGATTTTCCAGAACTTCCAGAGCAATTCGCTCCAGGGATTGATTTGGATGATTACTATCGTATTTTAAAACGTTTAAAAAGCAATATGTAAACTTTAATAAAGAGCCACTGTAATTAATCATAATTACAGTGGCTCAGGCTGTCGAGAAAATCTCGACAGCCTTTATTTTTCCTTAAAATATCCATTCTTCTGTAATAAAATAAAAGAAAGACTTAAAAGGACGGTGTCTTTCTCATGTTCCACACAAGAAACTCTTCTCAAAACACAGCCGAATTTGTTCTGCTTGACCAACTCGTTGAAGAGGATCACCTGCTTCGGAAAATTGATAAACACATAGACTTCTCTTTCATCATTGAAAAGGTGAAACCTTACTACAGTGAAAACAAAGGCCGCCCCTCACTTGATCCGCTTATTTTATTTAAAATGATGTTTATCGGATACCTCTATGGTATCCGTTCAGAAAGACAGCTTGAAAAAGAAATTTACTACAATATGGCGTACAGATGGTTTCTCGGATTGAACATAAACGACCCGGTTCCACACCACTCCACCATCAGCTGGAACAGACGCACACGCTTTAAAGATACAACCATCTTCCAAGACATTTTTGATGAGATCGTTCTTCAGGCCATCAATCATGACATGGTGGGCGGACGAGTCCTATTCACCGACTCTACACACCTTAAAGCCAATGCCAACAAGCATAAATACACAAGAAAAACAATTGCGCAGGATACCCAAAACTATATCAAGGATTTAAATGAAGCCATTCAAGAGGATCGGGAGGAACACGGAAAAAAACCATTAACAGCCAAAGAGGAGGTGAAAGCTGAAAAAGAGATCCGCCACAGTACAACCGATCCGGAAAGTGGCTATCTGTATCGTGAAAACAAACCAGAAGGTTTTTTCTATTTAGATCACCGCACAACAGATATGAAATACAACATTATCACCGATGCCTACGTCACACCTGGAAATGTCCATGATTCTGTGCCTTATCTTGACCGATTAGACCACCAAATCGCACGATTTGGTTTTCAAGTAGAAGCCGTCGCCCTTGATTCCGGATATTTAACGACTCCGATCTGTAAAGGATTATCTGACCGCCAAATCTTTGGTGTCATCGCACATAGACGTTATCACCCTATCCGAGGCTTGTTTCCAAAATGGAAATTTCATTATGACAGTGAACAAGACAGATACATTTGTCCAAATCACCAAACACTTACATACTCAACAACTGACCGAAAAGGCTACCGGTCATATAAATCAAATCCTGAAATATGTTCCTCATGCCCACTGCTTGAAAACTGTACAAAATCAAAGAATCGGCAGAAAGTGATTACTCGACATGTATGGGAAGAACATAAAGAAAAGGTCAGACAAAATCGCTTGTCTGTTTCAGGAAAAAACCTCTACAAAAAAAGAAAAGAAAAAATAGAGCGAAGCTTTGCAGATTCAAAACAGCTGCATGGGCTTCGCTATTGCAGGTTGAGGGGAAAACGAAATGTGAGTGAACAAGTTCTCCTCACAGCCGCATGCCAGAACATGAAGAAAATTGCCACATACCTAGCCAAGCAGGGCTAGGCATGTGGGAGCGCTTTTTCTGCATCTGAAACCTGATGAATATCTAAAGAAACTGTATAAAACAAAAAAGCTTGTAGAAAAAACGTCGTTTTCTCTACAAGCTAAGAAGGCCCCCCAGGCCTTCTATTTTTTTATGAAACTTCACAAATTAAATTTTGTTGCGTATCATTAGGGGGCAGAGTTCTAAGAGAAGGGGGAGAGTCGTGGAAATACGTATCGATTTTTTAATAATCTTTATTGCGCTGCTTTTCTTTTGGGTTGCTTATATGGTTGGAATAAAAAAGCAAACATGGATACTTTCCGGTTTCCGGGAGTCTCAAATACGTGACAAGGATCGTCTGGCTAGAATTGCGG
>NZ_JBHTVA010000164.1:0-2145 GCF_042793325.1 Embleya sp. NPDC056575 | reverse complement strand
CGGCGGAACAGATGTAGCACTTGAGACCGCTGATATGGTCCTCATGAAAAACGATTTGAAAAAGCTCGTAAACATGTGCCGCTTGTCTCGGAAAATGAACAGGATCATCAAACAAAATATCGTGTTTTCTCTAGCTGTAATCTGCCTGCTGATTTGTGCAAACTTTTTGCAGGTGATGGAATTGCCATTTGGCGTGATTGGTCATGAGGGCAGCACGATTTTGGTCATACTAAACGGTTTAAGACTCCTAAAATAAAACCAGCAGCCTAATCAGGCTGCTGGTTTCAGACTGTAGACAAACTGGAAGAAATCCAGTTTGCCTACAGTCTTTTTTATTTTACAATGGAAGTACTACATAACTTGAGGTGATTGACATGCTTTCGAAACATAATCCCATTCAACGAGATCAATTAGAAATGATTACGTTAAATCAATTGGTACCGGCCAGCCACTTGGTTCGTAAAATAGAGGCAGCACTTGATTTTTCGTTCATCTATGACTTGGTGAAGGACATGTATTCAGAAATCGGTCGTCCCAGTATTGATCCTGTCATCTTAATTAAATTGACCTTCCTTCAATACACGTTTGGAATCCGGTCCATGCGCCAAACGATTGAACAAGTGGAAACCAATATGGCCTATCGCTGGTTCCTTGGGTATGGTTTCCACGATAAAGTGCCTCATTTCTCTACGTTCGGAAAAAACTATGAACGCCGTTTTAAAGATACCGATCTGTTTGAACAGATTTTCTATCGCATCTTAAAGGAAGCTGCCGAGAAAAAGCTAATCAGTGCCGAGCACGTTTTCGTGGATTCGACCCATGTTAAAGCGAGTGCGAACAAACGCAAATTTGAAAAGAAAGTCGTTCGCAAAGAGACACGCGCGTATCAGGAACGCCTTCAAGAAGAGATTAACCAGGACCGGGAAGATCACGGAAAAAAAACATTTCCTCCGGACAAGTTTGAGAAGGAAGAGAAGAAAGAAATCAAAGAAAGCACCACCGATCCAGAGAGTGGTTACTATGTGAAGGATGAACGGACGAAGCAGTTCGCCTATTCTTTTCACGCAGCCGCGGATCGTAACGGTTTTGTGCTTGGCACCATGGTCACACCTGGCAACACACATGATAGTCAGATTTTAGAGCCATTGGTCGGAAAGGTCATAGAGAGAGTCGGAAAGCCTGAAGCGGTCGCCGCAGATGCCGCGTACAAAACTCCTGCGATTACCCGTTACTTATTGGAACAGGGGATGACCCCTGCCTTGCCATACACACGACCACGTACGAAAAAAGGTTTTTTCCGAAAACATGACTATGTGTATGACGAATACTTTGACTGTTATCTTTGCCCGGCAGGTGAGATCTTGGCCTACTCGACAACGAATAAAGAAGGATATCGGGAGTACAAATCGCCAAAACAGATTTGTGCGACATGCCCATTTTTAGCCAGATGTACGGAGAGTAAAGACCACCAGAAAGTGGTGACGCGTCATATTTGGCAGGAATACGTAGAAGAGGCAGACCATCTTCGCTATCACGCAGAGGTGAAAGAGATTTATGCCAAACGTAAAGAAACCATTGAGCGTGTATTCGCAGATGGAAAAGAAAAGCATGGCATGCGTTGGACAACGTTAAGGGGACTTAAAAAATTGTCGATGCAGGCGATGCTTACTTTCGCTGCCATGAACCTGAAGAAGATGGCCAACTGGACGTGGCAAGGTCCAAAAATGGCCTAAATGATGAACTCGAAGAGGTCTGTCTTTTTATTAAATAGCTTCAAATCCCATAAAAAGCTAAAAAGGGGTTCGGAATGAGACCATTCCGAACCCCTTTTGTCGACAAACTGAAGACACCTGAGCAAATCAGGTGTCTTTTCATTATGCTTGTTTTTCTTTCTGGAACTTTTTACTCACAAATGGATAAACGATTAAGCCGACAAAGAATAAACCGATGCCGAGGATAAATGTCGTTAAATCTGCTGTGCCTGTTACGATAACAAACACGGAGTATGCACACGCCAGTATCGCGATCAATCCGTCTCTTACACGGGAGCCTTTCAGCTGGTCATACGTTTCACCTTTGATGACTACCTTCAAGCTGTAGATTGCAGATACCAGATACGGAATTAAATATGCAAGTGTAGCCGCT
>NZ_JBHTVA010000163.1:0-2168 GCF_042793325.1 Embleya sp. NPDC056575 | reverse complement strand
CACTCAAATGCTGTCATTGAAATGATCCAGCACCTTAAAAAACATTTGCCGGACAGCTTTGTTATTGCTGGCAACGTCGGAACGCCAGAAGCGGTCAGAGAGCTTGAAAATGCGGGAGCGGATGCCACTAAAGTCGGCATCGGACCGGGAAAAGTATGTATTACGAAAATCAAAACCGGCTTCGGCACAGGCGGCTGGCAATTAGCAGCGCTGCGCTGGTGTGCCAAGGCTGCCAGCAAACCGATTATCGCGGATGGAGGCATCCGCACCCATGGCGACATCGCAAAATCAATCCGATTCGGCGCAACGATGGTCATGATCGGTTCACTATTTGCCGGACACGAAGAATCGCCAGGCCAAACGATCGAAAAAGACGGAAAGCTTTACAAGGAGTACTTCGGCTCAGCCTCTGAATTCCAAAAAGGCGAAAAGAAAAATGTCGAAGGCAAAAAAATGCACGTGGCGCATAAAGGCTCAATCAAGGATACACTGATTGAAATGGAGCAGGATCTTCAATCTTCTATTTCTTATGCAGGAGGAACAAAGCTTGACGCCATCCGCAATGTGGATTATGTGATTGTGAAGAATTCCATTTTTAATGGGGATAAATATTAATCATAAAAAAACGCCAAGTCAGGGGCTTGTCAAGAAAAGTGTGTAAGTTATTCTAGATATTTCTTCACACGTTCCTTTAGGTGGTCATGAACTAATAGTTGATTCATGACCATAGCCCATTGCTGGATGCGTCCACCATCCCATTTCTTTTCTAATTCTTTTGTTCGTAAAAACAATATTTTTAATAGGGCATTCTCATGGGGGAATGCTCCTTTTTTCGTGACTTTTCGAAAGCTAGAGTGGATACTTTCAACGGCATTTGTAGTGTACATGATTTTACGAATATTACCACCATAATCGAAAAGTTGTTCCACATGAGAAAAGTTTCGTTTCCATACGTCTACAGCTCCAGGGTACGTAGACCACTGCTTTTCAAAAGATTCAAATGCACTGTGACAAGCCTTAAGGCTTGGAGCTCCATACACTTTCTTTAAGGCAGCAGTAAAAGGCTTGTAGTCTTTACTTGGTATATACTTAATCGAATTTCGAATTAAATGAACAATACATCTCTGTACGGTCACATCAGGAAAAATCGCACGTGCTCCTTCTTCCAGACCACTAACGCCATCCATTGAGAGAAAGAAGATATCTTCTACACCACGAGATTTGATTTCATCAAAAATTTGCATCCATTTATGTTTACTTTCCGTTTCATTCAACCACAAACCTAGAATGTCCTTTTTACCTTCTATGGTATATCCTAGTATTGTGTAAACGGCATACTTCTTCGTTTCATAGTCATTACGAATGGTTGTGTAAAGACAATCGACAAACACAAAAGGGTAACAGTTACTTAAGGGACGATTTTGCCACTCTTCTAAATTAGGAAGTACAGTATCCGTAATGTCGGATACCATTTCATGAGATACAGAAAAGCCATAGATGTCTTCTATCGTGGAAGAAATGTCTCGTTGTGACATTCCTCTGGCATACATCGAAATGACCTTATCCTCTATAGAGGATACATCTCTTTTACGCTTTGGAATCAACTGCGGTTCAAATGAACCATCACGATCACGGGGGACTGCAATTTCAACTTCTCCTGCCGTTGTTTTCACGATCTTTTTGCCATATCCATTTCTTCTATTTCTTGTTTCTTTTTCTCCCTTGTCATTGGATTCATAGCCCAAATGGTGATTCATTTCACCTTTTAGCATTGACTCAAACATGGGACCAAATATGTCTTTTAATGCTTCTTGCATATCTTCTACTGATTTAGGCTGATACTGTTCGATAATCTTGTTAGCTAATTCTACGGAGTTCGGATCTCTTTTCAATTTCCCCACTGAAACCACTCCTTTAGCTTTATACTTATTATTCTATCAAATAAAAAACTGTGTGAGTAAGGAACCGTACGCATTCCTTACTTACACAGTTAATATTACACTCCCAAAGTTCACCCAGCTCAACGTTAATCCTATTCAATATTTTATGAAAAGCTTCTCTCGTTAGTTCGCTTGTCTTTAATTTCTCTTCAAATCCGTCCTCAATTAAATTAAGGAGATATCTATCTTGTTCATCTACTGATTCAGACATCTTTTTTATATATTCAT
>NZ_JBHTVA010000162.1:0-2199 GCF_042793325.1 Embleya sp. NPDC056575 | reverse complement strand
GGGCGGGAGGGCGTTGCCGCTGCGCGGCACCGGGGTTCCGGTTCCGCTGCGCTCCACCAGTGGCGTAGTGGGTTGCGGCTCCGCTTCGCTCCACCGCCGCCGGGGCGGCCTGGGGGCAAGGATGGGGCCAGGTTCGTGAGAGCCCCCGGAGCGAGGCCGGGGCGCGCTACCGCTACGCGGCACCAGGACCCGAGTTCCACTGCGCTTCACCAGGCACAACGGGTCGCGGCCCGCTTCGCCCCACCGCCACCAGGGCGGCCCAGAGCCCGGGAATGGGGCCGAGTTCGTGGGAGCCTCCGGGTGGGACCCGGGCGCGCTGCCGCTGCGCGGTATCTGGCTCCGGTTCCACTGCGCCCCACCGCTACGAGACGGCCCGGGCCGGGGCAGGGCCAGGTTCGTGAGAGCCCCCGGAGCGAGGCCCGGGGCGCGCTGCCGCCACGCGGCACCAGGACCCGGTTCCACTGCGCTTCACCAGGCGCAGCGGTTGCGGCTCCGCTTCGCCCGACCGCCGCCGGGGCGGCCCAGAGCCTGGGAATGGGGCCCAGGTTCGTGGCTACCCCAGAGCGGGCTCGGGCGCGTTACCGCTGCGCGGCACCGGGTTCCGGTTCCACTGCGCTCCACCACTACCGACGCGGCCCAATACCGGGGCAGGGCCAGGTTCGCGAAAGCCCCCGGACGAGGCCCGGACGCGTTGCCGCTGCGTGGCACCGGGTTTCGGTTCCACTGCGCTCCACCACTACCGATGCGGCCCAATACCGGGGCAGGGCCAGGTTCGCGAGAGCCCCCGGACGAGGCCCGGGCGCGTTACCGCTGCGTGGCACCGGGTTTCGGTTCCACTGCGCTCCACCACTACCGACGCGGCCCAATACCGGGGCAGGGCCAGGTTCGCGAGAAACCCCGGACGAGGCCCGGACGCGTTGCCGCTGCGTGGCACCGGGTTTCGGTTCCACTGGGCTCCAGCACTGCCGATGCGGCCCAGTGCCGGGGCAGGGCCAGGTTCGCGAGAAACCCCGGAATGAGCGCCGGGCGCGACACCGCCACCCGGCACCTGGACCCGGTTCCACTGCGCCCCGCCGCTACCGGCGCGGTCCCGGCCGGGTTCTCGGTTGCCGCCGGGGCGGCGCGGCCCGGGGCCGGCCGGGGCCCTGCTATGCCGCGTTGGGGGTGGTGAATTTGCGGGATCGGAGGGTTGTGATGACCACGTCGGCTACCGCGCCGGCGTCGTGGCCGTCGATGTCGATCACGATCGCGTGTCGGGGGTCGGCCTCGTGGGCCAGGGTCAGGTGGGCCTCGGCTACGCGTTCGAGGGCGCCTCGGCGGGTGAGCCAGCCGCGGTCGTCGGCGGACAGGACGCGCTGGCCGGAGAGGCGGTCGCGCAGGGTGCGGGCCGAGGCGGTCAGGTGCACCGTGACGGTGGGCTCCTCCAGCACCGCCCGGTACTCCGCGACCTGGGCGCTGAGCCGCGTTCCGTCGGCCCGGTAGATCGCCGCCCCGTCGGCGGCGACGCCGGCCGCCCACGTGTGTACGATCACCGGCCCGCTCGGCCGGTGGCGCTTGACCAGCGCGTCGGCCCGCAGCAGGCCGGCCAGGCCCAGGCCGTGTCCGGGACGGGTGTCCAGACGGATCGATTCGGCGCGTCCGGCGATCGGGGTGCAGCCCAGTGCCGCGCCGAGCGTGTCCGCGAGCGCGGCGGCACCCGCCCCGGGTGGGCCCTCGATCGCGATGAACGCGTGGTGGTCGGTGCGCCCGGCGGGAGCGGGCCCTGCGAGCGTGGTCGGGGTCATCGCGTGTCCTGGTTCGCTGGGATGGCCGTCGGTCGCGGACGGACTCGTCCGAGCGTGCGCGCGCACGTCGCCGGCCGTCGCCCCTCCACGGTGCCCGATCCCGGGATGCCCCCGCAGGATCGACCGGGCGAACATCAGGCGACCACGAGGATACCCGTCGGGGCGGCGGGCGATCGAACTCACGGACGACACAGGCCCGTTCACCCCCGCACACCACCCGATCCCGGACCTTCCCGACCCCGGCCCGGGCCTTTGGCCGAGCCCCCTGCCGAGCCCGGGCGCACCCCGCGTCGCCGCCACGCGGGGCCGTCGCCCGTACGGACGAACCCGACGCCGCCTGGGCCGGCGCGTGTCTTCGAACTCCCGTCGGGCTCCGCGGCGTGAGCGCGGCGAGGAGCCCGGCGGGAGTTCGAAG
>NZ_JBHTVA010000160.1:0-2376 GCF_042793325.1 Embleya sp. NPDC056575 | reverse complement strand
ATCACGGAGGACGGCCGACTCTCTGCGAAAGATTTTTTTAATGGCAAATTGAAGATGAAAGCCATTCAAGATGATTTTCATCGGCACATGGTTGAAAACGGTTTTGACCTGGTGCGCGGCGAACCAAGCGAAAAGAAGCATGAGAATGTTCACCAGTATAAAATAAATCAGCGGCAAGCGGAGCTTGAGCGGCTTAATGCTGAAATTGCTTTAAAGGAAAAGCAGAGAGAGGAACTGGAAAAGCAAAACAAAGCTGTTCAGGCAGTTATAGAAGTGAAAAAAGAATCGCTGACAGCTAAGGCTGAAGAGTTGAAAATGCCGACTATTGAACATGAAAAAGCGTGGCTCAAAAAGGATAAAGTCATTGTGCCGGAGCGGGAACTCCATGCTTTGTATGCCTATGCGGAGCAGAAAACTAAAACGGCAGCCGAGTTGGCGGGGCAATTGAAGTCGGAAACGCAGGAAAAGGAGCGCTGGCAGTCTATCGCCCGGCAGGAAGCAGATCGGGCGGATGAAAAAGACCAACGGCTTCAGGAACTGCAGAGTAGGATCCATTCAGAAGTTGAAGCGTCCAAAAAGGAAATGCGGCGCAAGCTTGCAAAGGAATTTACGGAAGAGCAGCGTGAGGATCTGCGGCAGGAAGTGAAGGAGGAGCTGACGGCTTTACGAACGGAAAATAAGGAACTGTCAGCTGAAAATAAAGGCTTGATCATTGAGAGGAATCGCGAAGCTGAGGAGAGCCTAAAGCTAAAACAGGAACTTGATAAGAGAAACGGTCAGTATGCTGAGGTTTTGAGTTTCGCCAAGAAGCAGAATCAAACGCTTGAAAAAGTGGCTGGAGAAAACAAGGCGTTAAAAAAAGAAAATAAGACACTAAAAGAGAGAGTTGCCGTACTGGAACAATGGAAAGACAAAATGGTTCAGTGGGCTAAAGAAAAATTACCAAAGATGCGGAAATTAGCGGCATCGTTTTTCCGTACGGCTGGAATGCCTAGAGAAGCCAATAAATACAAGGACAATGAATTAGAGCGGTGAAAACGGGCAATCAATTGCCCTTCCAAAATTTCCACCACTTTTTTTGTTTGGTGGCTGCGATCATTTTTTGTGTCTCAAGGGACTCACGTAATGCAGCGGTGAGTGTCTCGTGCCTTTCTTGCTGTCTTTTTTCGAATCGTTCCATCCGTTCTGCCATGTGGCGGTTGAATTCTTCCTGTCGTTTCATGAATTCGACTAAAGGATTGTCCTGTAGCGATGTAGCGGTATCCGATATGGTCAGTTTAGAACGATATAAGCTTGCTATGTGCTTTACCGTTTCGTCGAGTGAGTGTCCATTGATCTTAGTCATTGTACATAGATACTCTAAAGTCTTTACGTCATCCTCGGTATAGAGTCGCCATCCTTTCGAATCTTTATTGAACGAGTAGCCTTGTTCTTCAAGCATACTGGCATACTTGCGGACAGTTACTGGCTCTATACCGAGGTGTTTTGCGACGTCCTTTGATGATAATTTGATTCCCATATCCATAACGTATCACCTCGTAAAAAGGGTTCGCTATAGTGAGGGCAAAGCCCTTTATTTAGAGCCATTTAAAAAGAAAGCTGTTCCGTTCTTTTATCAGGTTGGGACTGTATTTAGTTTATGGGGGAGTGCCAATGAGTGATTTTGAAACAGGAATGAGATATGTAAGAGCAACCCTTGGCTTTGAGGGTTTAGTGCTGACGGAAGAAGAGGAAAAGCTTTTAGAAAGACGGTTTCATGGAGAAATCACAGAGGAAGAATACATACAAAAAGCGTTTGAGCTTTCTTTGATGTGATGTACCTGCAGGGGCTTATAATATTCATAGCTGTTGTTAGAACCTAAACCCTTTTACCGTTTTTGGCGGTGAGGGTTCTTTTTTTTTTTTAGGCAGTGATGCGATTTTGGCGTGAGTCAACGGTAACCGGACCGTAGGGAGGATTAAGGAGTTGACTCGCTCAGCGCCACCCGAACCCTTTCAGCACTCAAACAAACCCGTTTGTTTGACGCCAACCGGCGAGGGAGCCCCCCGAAGATGCGGGGGGTTGGGGGGATTGAATGCTGGCATCCAACGGCCGTCCGTTGGTGGGTTTGGGCAAAGCCCAAGAACTGTTGCAAGGCTCGTTGAGAATAAAGAATGCTTTTCAGGATGCTTAGAATCGTTTCTGAGAGCTTCAAATAAAAAAGATGACCTTTTATAGGGGGAAGCTCTTAAAATTGAATGTAGGGGCATTTAAACACGTTTAAAAATAAAAAAAGCAGACTCTTTAGAGTCCGCCTTGTTATTTTTAACCCAGTGCTCCATTTTCGGCTGTTTGGAAATCTTTTGAGATGCCGAACCATCCATTTTCTTTTGTTC
>NZ_JBHTVA010000159.1:0-2390 GCF_042793325.1 Embleya sp. NPDC056575 | reverse complement strand
AGCGGATAGCGGGAAGGTATAACGCCGACTCATTGGGATATGTTCAAACCGTCTTGAAATGGAACGGACGGCGTTTTGCCGTTGACCGGCAGAATGTTTCGATTGTTGGCGGTGCTGTCTCGTAAGCCTGATCGCTGTCACCCTTTATAGGGTGATAAAACACTACAGGTGTTCTGCAACGACAACCAAATAATTAGATAAACTGGCTTGCTGCTCTTCTAACATTCCTCTATGGAAATCATCTTGCATAAAAAAACGTGTTTGTTTTACGTAATCTTCTTTACTTGTCGGATGCCCGTTCTGATTTAGGAACTTAAGATGATTCATGACATGCTCTTGCACGGAAGGGTCATGATACGTTACACCATTTCTTAAAAAATCAGCCATCCTATCAAGAAAATGTTTAGCCTCTATTGCCATTTTGTTCATTTCATCGACATTGATTGTATGTGTATCCAATTCAAAATCGTAACGCTCTTTTAAATACCCATTTTGTTCTGCTAAAGATTGTTTCCATTCTTCAGCGCTTTCAAATCCTTTAAACATTACCTTATGATCCATGTTTTCACCTTTTCTCGTGTATTCTAAAGATGTGTTGACTGTTTGAATGAGACGCTGATACTTTTCAATTTTCTTTTCAAACAGCTTTTTTTGTTTTTCTAATGTACTTGTTCTTTCAGCATCCTCATTTAATAATCTTTTGATTTCTGACAAAGGAATATCTAATTCTTTGTAAAAAAGGATTTCTGATATTATCCCCTCTAAGTAGACAGTGTAAAAAGCCCGCTTTTCAAAAGTGGCTGTTACACTATACGTGGAGGGGATTTTTTATGGCGAGAAAAGGGCAACACTTTCAGCACTATACGAAAGAATTTAAGATGAAAGCTGTCAAAATGTACGAGGAAGGAAACAAAAGCTATAACACGTTAGCTGAAGAATTAGGGCTTCGAAGTTCAACCCAGCTCAAAAATTGGGTGAAAACATATCGGGAAGGCAAGTCTTTTGATGATCAAAGGGGAAAAGATACAAAGTCAGACAATCCTTTTATTGGACGCCCTAAAACAACGTTTAAAAGTGTTGAGGAAGAACGAGATTATTTAAAGGCACAGGTCGAATACCTAAAAAAGCGCTATCCAAATCTGCATGGGGAGGACGGATTTTGAAGGCAGCACGATTTGAAGCTGTTCACGAATTGAAGGACCGTTATCCGATTACATGGCTGGTATGTATCGCCAAAGTGTCACGGTCAGGGTACTATAAATGGCGCAAGGCTCAAAGGTTTCGAATGGCAAGGCAACAGAGAGATCAGATCATAAAAGAGCACATCATGGCGATTCATCATTCACGCCCTTTCTATGGCTATCCTCGGATTACTGTCGCTTTAAAGAAAGAAGGTTTCTGCGTCAACCATAAGCGTGTTTACAGATTGATGAGAGAGATGAACATCCACTCGATTATTCGAAAAAAGCGTCGTTATTTTGGAAGAAAGGCATCGGTTGTCCTGCCAAACCGGCTTAACCGAGAATTTCAAACCAATCAGCCTAATCAGTTATATGTAACCGATATTACCTATATTGCTTGCGGACAACGATTCTATTATCTTTCTGCAGTACAAGATCTTTACAACAATGAGGTTGTCGCATGGAAACTGTCAAAGCGAAATGATCTTGAACTGGTGATGAAAACAGTGGAAAGTTTAACAGCTCAACGGGATGTCCAAGGGGCCATTCTCCACTCTGATCAAGGATTCCAATACACAACAAAAGCATATCAAAAGCGACTTGAAACCGTTGGTTTGAAGGGCAGCCATTCCCGTAAGGGAAACTGCCTGGATAACGCCTGTATCGAATCATTTTTCTCGCACCTCAAAACAGAGAATACATACTTTTCTTCATGTCAAACTGAAAAAGAGCTCCACAAAAGCATTAAAGATTACATCCAGTTCTATAATCACGAACGATTCCAGAAAAAATTAAACCAGTGTGCTCCGGTAGAATACCGTAACACACTGGTTGCTTAGGCTTTTTATGGCTGTCTACTTGACAGGGGTAAGACCATCTCTGGAGTCTTTTCTTTATGCATATTGTCCTGAAAGAAGCTGGTCTATAAAGTAGGCCACACCATTTTCATCATTGCTTTTTGTGACAAAGGTGCTTTTTTCTTTTAATTCATCAATCGCATTTTCCATGGCGATACGGTGTCCGGCGACTTCAAACATGGACAAATCGTTTGGACTATCGCCGATCGCATAGATATCCTGCGTTTCAATTCCGTATAGGTCAGCCAGCTTTGTTAACGCGCGTCCTTTTCCTGACGAGGCCGGCAGGATTTCGATAATATGTTTTCCTGAAGAGGTTTGCGCCAGTTTTTTATGATGCTTCAGTTCTTCC
>NZ_JBHTVA010000158.1:0-2564 GCF_042793325.1 Embleya sp. NPDC056575 | reverse complement strand
CAAGGTGAAATTATCATACGAAATAAACATAAAAAAGACTGCTAATGCGGCAGTCTAAAAAGAGATATTTATTTGTTTGTCCTTGGAATGAAGAAGTGAACTTCACTCTTCACTTTTTTCTAACCATTCCTATCTATTCAAGTGTTTCATAAGCAGACCATTGCTTGATCATGATCGAGGCAATGGGGGACAATACTTGTAATCACCCACTAACCATTCATATCATAACCTCTACTTTTTTAAAATCTCCGGTGCCATACACAAAGCATAAAAAATCATACTGCTGGATATACTGTAAACAACCTTACATAACTACACACACCATAGCAATTCTGTTACCTACTATAACAAGGAAGTGAAACCCATGAATCGAAAAGGCGGGCTTTTTTCCTCTCAGGAACGAGTAAAGCAATATGTTTCACATACAGATGCTGCAGCGGCAAAACAAATCCAAACCATCCTTTCTTCATCCTTACGTAAAGCTGCCGGCAAACCAATTGTCGTGGTTTGTATCGGAACAGACCGTTCAACCGGTGACTCATTAGGCCCGCTCGTAGGGATGAAACTCAAACAGATGCAGCTTACCAGATTCCATGTCTACGGAACCTTATCTGACCCCGTCCATGCTGTGAACATGAAGGATAAAATCAATGACATTCATAAATTACATAAAAACCCATTTGTTATAGCAGTCGATGCATGCTTAGGCCGCGTTAAGAGTGTGGGTTCATTTCAAATCGGGGACGGGCCATTAAAGCCCGGAGCCGGTGTACAAAAAGACCTTCCTGAAGTGGGAGATCTTCATATTAACGGAATCGTGAATGTGAGCGGTTTTATGGAATATTTTGTATTGCAAAACACTAGACTCAACTTGGTCATGAATATGGCAAATGTTCTAGCGGAAGGTTTGAGTTTAACAGATCGGACAGAGTGGAGGCAAGAACGCCTTAACCCGCTGCAAAGGCTCACTGGGCGCATATAAATGAAAAAACCATCTTCGTTTGGGGACTGACCCCCGTTTTTGAGACAGGGATCAAAACACCTTTTAAACAGCCAATTGCCGATAATTTATCGGTGATTGGTTGTTTAGTTTCGTTTGAATACGAATATTGTTATAATAATGAATGTATTCTATGACAGTGCGTTCTACGATGGCGGTCGTGGTTCGATCAATGCTGTTAAGATAGAACGTTTCAGACTTTAGTGAGGAATGAAACGATTCGATGGAGGCATTATCAGCGGGTGTCCCTTTGCGGGACATGCTCATGGTAATGCCTTTTGTTTTAACAGCTTTCTGATACTCGTAAGATGTATACACAGATCCTTGGTCACTATGTAACACGCAGTTCTCAGGCAGTGTTGGCAGTTGATCAAGTGTGTGTAAGACAAAGTCTGTGTCCTGCTTATCTCCAATCGTAAAAGCAATCACTTCTCCATTATATACATCCAATATACTGGAAAGGTACAATTGTTTCTGTCCATAAGGCAAATACGTGATGTCTGTTACTAGTTTTTCAAGAGGATGATCAGACTGAAAGTTCCGATCTAATATATTGTCGACCACGGCATATGGCTGCCCATTCTTCTTGCGCTTTTTCACCTTAACCCGGCACTGCCACTGATTTTTCTGCATAATACGCTGAACCGTTTTATGGTTAATACACATTCTCTTTTTTAATATAGCTGTGATTTTTCGATATCCATATCGATACTGGTGCTCTCGGCACAACGTGCCGATTTGTTTTTCTAAATGGCGCTTGGGATGATCTTTCTTCAGATTCTTCTTCCAACGATAATAAGACGAGCGAGAGATACCTAAATGAATACAGATATCCTGCACGGTCATTGTGCTGTGCAATTCTTCTACAAGTTCGACTGACGTTTGGCTATCAACTTCCTTTCCAATTCGTTGTACTTTTTTAACACTTCATTCTGTTGTCTCAGATATCGATTCTCTGCCTGCAGTTTCTCTAATTCGGAAGAATACTCCGGACCTTTTCCATAAGTGTATTGCTTACCAACAGGCTGTTCAAATCGATGTGTATCACCAGCCTTATACCATCTGACCCATGTCTTAATCTGCGTATTATTTTTGATATTCAACTCCTGCATGATCTCTTTCATAGGTACGCCTGCCAATCTCATTTCTACAGCCTTCTGTTTCACTTCAACCGGATAACTCACTCTTGTCCCCATAGAAAAAACACCTCCAAGTCTAATTTCGGATAACAATCATCCGTATTCAAACTTGAAGGTGTTTTTATTTGTCTCATCTTATGGGGTCAGTCCCTATCGCACAGGTTTTTTTATTGGACTTAGGTCCTGTTTTCTTAATGTTCAAAAAGGGGAAAAAAAGCTAGCAATCTGCATTTTTTTCTTTTATAGTAAATGTACTTTGTAACATGGCAGTCATATTTTCGTCTATAACTATTTGTGAGCGTCTGATTTGCTTCAGGCGACAAAGGGGGATTTGCCTGCGTCAGCGGATTTTCAAGAGTGGCCGCTTCCTTACGCCGGAAACCAGGATCAAACAACATTAATCGTGCTTCCTGACACCGTAAGCC
>NZ_JBHTVA010000157.1:0-2295 GCF_042793325.1 Embleya sp. NPDC056575 | reverse complement strand
TAGCTCCGGACAAACCGATTTCAGGGTGAGAGACTGTTAAGAAGAAAAGAGAACTCTGCCCGGGGCCCCCGCCGTCGTCTCCACGTTCAGTTGCGTTGCCGCGCAAAACCCACATCCAGGTGCCGGAATATTGACCGGCTTCCCTTTCGCCAGACGGTGCAAAGTGCACCTTTGAAACGGAGCTTCCCTATGGCTTAGGATCGACTAACCCATGTCCAACCGCTGTTCACATGGAACCTTTCCCCACTTCGGTCCTTCAAGTTCTCATTGAAGTATTTGCTACTACCACCAAGATCTGCACTAGAGGCCGTTCAACCCGGGCTCACGCCCTAGGCTTCGTCACTGACCTCCACGTCCGCCTACTCCTCAGGGCATCGTTTCTACCCTGAGGGCGAGGTATGGGTGAGACGCTTGAGCGCCATCCATTTTCAGGGCTAGTACATTCGGCAGGTGAGTTGTTACACAGTCCTTAGCGGATTCCGACTTCCATGGCCACCGTCCTGCTGTCAAGATGTACTAACACCTTTTGTGGTGTCTGATGAGCGTCTACTCTGGCACCTTAACCTCGCGTTCGGTTCATCCCGCATCGCCAGTTCTGCTTACCAAAAATGGCCCACTAGTGTTGATACATTCGAATGCTCACGTTCAATTAAGCAACAAGAGCTTCTTACATATTTAAAGTTTGAGAATGGATGAAGGCTAAATAGCGCCCCCGAGTCCCTAATCATTCGCTTTACCTCATAAAACTGAGTTCAACACTGCTATCCTGAGGGAAACTTCGGCGGAAACCAGCTACTAGAAGGTTCGATTAGTCTTTCGCCCCCATGCCCATATTTGACGATCGATTTGCACGTCAGAACCGCTGCGAGCCTCCACCAGAGTTTCCTCTGGCTTCACCCTATACAGGCATAGTTCACCTTCTTTCGGGTCCGGCCCCGTATGCTCTTACTCAAATCCATCCGAGAACATCAGGATCGGTCGATGATGCGCCGAAGCTCTCACCTGCGTTCACTTTCATTACGCGTAGGGGTTTGACACCCGAACACTCGCATACGAAGACGACTCCTTGGTCCGTGTTTCAAGACGGGTCGTTGATGACCATTACGCCAGCATCCTTGCAGATGCGCGAACCTCAGTCCCCGCCAGGGTATTACACAACGGGCTATAACACTCCCCGAAGAGAGCCACATTCCCGAAGTCTTTATCCCCCGGCGAAAACTGATGCTGGCCTGGACTGGAAAAGTGCACTGGGGAGAACCCCAGATGATTAACCAAGCCCAAGTCTGGTCATAAACGCTTCCCTTTCAACAATTTCACGTACTTTTTAACTCTCTTTTCAAAGTGCTTTTCATCTTTCGATCACTCTACTTGTGCGCTATCGGTCTCTGGCCGGTATTTAGCTTTAGAAGACATATACCTCCCATTTAGAGCAGCATTCCCAAACTACTCGACTCGTCGAAGGAACTTTACAGAGATTTGGCATCCAACCAGACGGGGCTCTCACCCTCTATGGCGTCCCGTTCCAGGGAACTCGGAAGGCACCGCATCAAAAGTATCCTCTACAAATTACAACTCGGGCCCGAGAGCCAGATTTCAAATTTGAGCTGTTGCCGCTTCACTCGCCGTTACTAGGGCAATCCCTGTTGGTTTCTTTTCCTCCGCTTATTGATATGCTTAAGTTCAGCGGGTATTCCTACCTGATCCGAGGTCAACATTCAGAAGTTGGGGTTTAACGGCGTGGCCGCGACGATTACCAGTAACGAGGGTTTTACTACTACGCTATGGAAGCTCGACGTGACCGCCAATCAATTTGGGGAACGCGATTTGACTCGCGAGTCCCAACACCAAGCTGGGCTTGAGGGTTGAAATGACGCTCGAACAGGCATGCCCGCCAGAATACTGGCGGGCGCAATGTGCGTTCAAAGATTCGATGATTCACTGAATTCTGCAATTCACATTACTTATCGCATTTTGCTGCGTTCTTCATTTATGGTTTTACTCAGAAGTTACATATAGAAACAGAGTTTAGGGGTCCTCTGGCGGGCCGTCCCGTTTTACCGGGAGCGGGCTGATCCGCCGAGGCAACAATTGGTATGTTCACAGGGGTTTGGGAGTTGTAAACTCGGTAATGATCCCTCCGCTGGTTCACCAACGGAGACCTTGTTACGACTTTTACTTCCTCTAAATGACCGAGTTTGGAGAGCTTTCCGGCCCTGAGTGGTAGTTGCCCACCTCTCTGGGCCAGTCCGGACGCCTCACTGAGCCATTCAATCGGTAGTAGCGACGGGCGGTGTG
>NZ_JBHTVA010000156.1:0-2864 GCF_042793325.1 Embleya sp. NPDC056575 | reverse complement strand
AAGCCTAAATATTCCCTGGTGACCGATAGCGGACTAGTACCGTGAGGGAAAGGTGAAAAGTACCCCGGGAGGGGAGTGAAATAGTACCTGAAACCGTGTGCCTACAAGCCGTGGGAGCGTCGTCATCCTCGTTTTGTCGGGGGTGGCCGTGACTGCGTGCCTTTTGAAGAATGAGCCTGCGAGTTTGCGGTGTGTGGCGAGGTTAACCCGTGTGGGGTAGCCGTAGCGAAAGCGAGTCCGAACAGGGCGATTGAGTCGCGCGCCCAAGACCCGAAGCGGAGTGATCTAGCCATGGGCAGGGTGAAGCGCGGGTAAGACCGTGTGGAGGCCCGAACCCACCAGGGTTGAAAACCTGGGGGATGACCTGTGGTTAGGGGTGAAAGGCCAATCAAACTCCGTGATAGCTGGTTCTCCCCGAAATGCATTTAGGTGCAGCGTCGTGTGTTTCTTGCCGGAGGTAGAGCACTGGATTGTTGATGGGCCTCACCAGGTTACTGAGATAAGCCAAACTCCGAATGCCGGTAAGTGAGAGCGCGGCAGTGAGACTGCGGGGGATAAGCTCCGTGGTCGAGAGGGAAACAGCCCAGAGCACCGACTAAGGCCCCCAAGCGTGCGCTAAGTGGGAAAGGATGTGGAGTCGCAGAGACAACCAGGAGGTTGGCTTAGAAGCAGCCACCCTTGAAAGAGTGCGTAATAGCTCACTGGTCAAGTGATTCCGCGCCGATAATGTAGCGGGGCTCAAGCGCACCGCCGAAGTCGTGTCATTCGTATGTTAGCCAAGCCTTCGTGGTTCAGGTGTACGGATGGGTAGGGGAGCGTCGTGCAGCGAGTGAAGTCGCGGTGGAAACCAGTGGTGGACGCTGCACGAGTGAGAATGCAGGCATGAGTAGCGAATCACACGTGGGAAACGTGTGCGCCGGATGACCAAGGGTTCCTGGGGCAGGCTAATCCGCCCAGGGTAAGTCGGGACCTAAGGCGAGGCCGACAGGCGTAGTCGATGGACAACGGGTTGATATTCCCGTACCCGCTACGACGCGCCAGCGCTGAACCTCGTGATGTTAAGGCCGTGAAGCCGCCGGGATCCTTCGGGTGATCGGATGGGTGGAGCCGCCGAACCAATCGGGTAGTAGGTGAGCGATGGGGTGACGCAGGAAGGTAGTCCAGCCCGGGCGGTGGTAGTCCCGGGGTAAGGGTGTAGGGCGAGAGATAGGCAAATCCGTCTCTCATTGAGCCTGAGACCTGATGCCGACCCGATTGTGGGGAAGTGGATGATCCTATGCTGCCGAGAAAAGCCTCTAGCGAGTGTCGTGGCGGCCCGTACCCCAAACCGACTCAGGTGGTCAGGTAGAGAATACCAAGGCGTTCGGGTGAACTGTGGTTAAGGAACTCGGCAAAATGCCCCCGTAACTTCGGGAGAAGGGGGGCCATTGTTGGTGATCCCTCTTGCAGGGTGAGCTGGTGGTGGCCGCAGAGACCAGCGAGAAGCGACTGTTTACTAAAAACACAGGTCCGTGCGAAGTCGTAAGACGATGTATACGGACTGACGCCTGCCCGGTGCTGGAACGTTAAGGGGACCGGTTAGCTCTTCGGGGCGAGGCTGAGAACTTAAGCGCCAGTAAACGGCGGTGGTAACTATAACCATCCTAAGGTAGCGAAATTCCTTGTCGGGTAAGTTCCGACCTGCACGAATGGCGTAACGACTTCTCGACTGTCTCAACCACAGGCCCGGTGAAATTGCACTACGAGTAAAGATGCTCGTTTCGCGCAGCAGGACGGAAAGACCCCGGGACCTTTACTATAGTTTGATATTGGTGTTCGGTTCGGCTTGTGTAGGATAGGTGGGAGACTGTGAAGGGGACACGCCAGTGTCCGTGGAGTCGTCGTTGAAATACCACTCTGGTCGTGCTGGATGTCTAACCTGGGTCCGTGATCCGGATCAGGGACAGTGTCTGATGGGTAGTTTAACTGGGGCGGTTGCCTCCTAAAGGGTAACGGAGGCGCCCAAAGGTTCCCTCATCCTGGTTGGCAATCAGGTGTCGAGTGTAAGTGCACAAGGGAGCTTGACTGTGAGACCGACGGGTCGAGCAGGTGCGAAAGCAGGGACTAGTGATCCGGCGGTGGCTTGTGGAAGCGCCGTCGCTCAACGGATAAAAGGTACCCCGGGGATAACAGGCTGATCTTCCCCAAGAGTCCATATCGACGGGATGGTTTGGCACCTCGATGTCGGCTCGTCGCATCCTGGGGCTGGAGTAGGTCCCAAGGGTTGGGCTGTTCGCCCATTAAAGCGGTACGCGAGCTGGGTTTAGAACGTCGTGAGACAGTTCGGTCCCTATCCGCTGTGCGCGTAGGAGTCTTGAGAAGGGCTGTCCCTAGTACGAGAGGACCGGGACGGACGAACCTCTGGTGTGCCAGTTGTTCTGCCAAGGGCATGGCTGGTTGGCTACGTTCGGGAGGGATAACCGCTGAAAGCATCTAAGCGGGAAGCTTGCTTCGAGATGAGGACTCCCACCAACTTCGGTTGGGTAAGGCCCCCGAGAGACGATCGGGTTGATAGGCCGGGTGTGGAAGCCCTGTGAGGGGTGGAGCTGACCGGTACTAATAGGCCGAGGACTTGTCCTCAGTTGCTACGCGTCCACTGTGTGGTTCCCGAACCGCAATCGGTTTCGGGGAACCCGTTTTGATAATTGAATCACCGCATGTGATTTCTGGTTCACCGAACGGCCCCGTGTTGTGGGTTCGATGGTTTTCCGGTGGTCTTGGCGGAGAGGAAACGCCCGGTCTCATTCCGAACCCGGAAGCTAAGCTCTCCAGCGCCGATGGTACTGCACTCGAAGGGGTGTGGGAGAGTAGGACGCCGCCGGAAT
>NZ_JBHTVA010000155.1:0-3398 GCF_042793325.1 Embleya sp. NPDC056575 | reverse complement strand
CGAAACAACCCGACCCACCCGGGAACGCAAGCCCGGCGGAACCCAACCCGACCCCCTCCCCGGCCACCCGCCGCAGGTCGCCCTTCCCCCGACCCGGGCACCCGCCCCGACGAAACCCCACACCCCGAAGCCCACACCGACAGCGGCCAACCCCACGACCCTGACCGGCCCCGCACCACCCGGCCCGCAGCCACAAGCGCAGCGTCCGCCGGAAACGCCTCAACCCAACCCACCCGGAAGGAAACCCCCACCCGATACCCAAGTGGGGGGATCCGGTTTCCACAGGTGGGCTGTTGTGCACAGGTGCAAGGCGGCGGATCGGTCGGGGAATGGAGGCGGCCTAGTTTCGGGGCATGTCCGGGATTTCGGCTGGTTCTTCTGCATCTCCTCCCTCGGGGCCGCCGAGGTCTGGGGCGGAGCGGGTTGCGGCGTTGCTGGGGGCGCCTGAGGTGCTTTCGGTGCGGGGGGCGGATTCGGGGCGGCGGTTGGTCGAGGCGGTTGCGGATCGGGTGCCGCCTCGGCTTCGGGTGGGTGTGGATCGGCGGGTGGTGGCCGCCGTCGCGGTGCTGGCGTTGGTGGCGGTTGCGCTGGCCGTGGGCGGGTGGTGGCGGGCGCGTCCGCAGAGTGTGGCCGCGCCGGTGGCGGTGGGGCAGGCGACGAAGGGCGCCGGGGAGGGGGCTCCGGTGCAGGCCGCGCCCGCGTCGGGGGTCGCCGGTGGTGCGCCGACTCCCGCGGGTGGGCCGCTTACCGTGCACGTGGCGGGGAAGGTGGCCCGGCCCGGGGTGGTCGTCCTGCCGCCCGGGTCGAGGGTCGCGGACGCGGTGCAGGCCGCCGGGGGCGCGCTGCCGGCGGCGGATCTGGCCACGTTGAACCTGGCCCGCCTCCTGGCCGACGGGGAGCAGATCCCGGTGGGCGTTCCCGGGGCCACGCCCCCGCCCGCCGCCGCCGATCCGTCCGGAGCCGGCTCCGGCGCCTCGGCAGGCGGCGCCCCGGCAGCCGTTCTCGATCTCAACACGGCGACGGCCGCACAGCTTGAGCAACTGCCCGGCGTCGGCCCGGTCCTGGCTCGCCAGATCATCGAAAAGCGCACCCAGTTGGGTCGCTTCGCCACCGTCGATCAATTGCGTCAGGTCCGGGGCATCGGTGATCGCAAGTACAGCGACCTGAAGCCGAGGGTTCGGGTATGACCGCGCCCGAGGTCCCCGGCCGCCAAGGCCCGGGAGCCCCGCCCCCGGCGGCCTCTCGTCCGGCACCCACGCGCCGGAGAGGCCGTGCCCGGACCGACGCCCGCCTCGTCCCCGGCGCGGCCGCCGCCTGGGCCGCCGCGTGGGGCGCGCCGCTGATCCCGCTCCGGGGCACCGTCGCGGTGAGCGTTTGCGCCGCGGCGTGTGCCGCCGTACTCGCATGCCGGCCCACGGTTCGGCGCCGGGCCACGCTCGCCGTCGTGCTCGTGTGCGTCGCGGCCGGCGGACTGGTCGCCGGCCTCCGCACCGCCGCCGACCACGACGGCCCGGTGGCGGTCGCGGCTCGGCAGCGCGCCGAGGCCACCGTCGAGCTGACGGTACGCACCGACCCGGAGCGCCGCGTCACCCGCGTCCGGGGCAGCGAACTCGGCTCGCCACCCACGCTGTTCGACGCCCGGATCGACCGTATCGACCGCGTCGACCCACGCGGTCGTCCACTCGGCGCGCCCGGCGGCCCCGACGCATCGGGAACCTCGCGGATGGCCGGGGTGCGGGTGCGGACGCCGGTCACGGTGCTGGCTACCGGGCCCGATGCGGGCGCCTGGCTCGGGGTGCTGCCGAGTACCCCGATTCGGGTCCACGGTCGCCTGGTTCCGGGGCGGAGCGGCCAGGCCCTGCTCCTGATCCGGGCCGCTCCGGACCGGATCGGCGCCCCCGCCGCCCACCAGCGTTTCGCGGGTCTGCTCCGGGCGCGGCTGCGGGCCGCCTGCGCGGAACTGCCGCCCGCTGCCCGGGGATTGCTTCCGGGCCTGGTCGTCGGCGATACGAGCCGGCTTCCGGCCGACCTCGAAGCCGACTTTCGCACCACCGAACTCACCCATTTGACGGCGGTCAGCGGAACCAACATCACTATTCTGCTGGGTTTTGTGCTGTTCGTGCTCCGCCGTGTGGGCGTCCACGGACGTACGCTGCCGATCGCGGGCGCCGCCGCCGTCGCGTGCTTCGTGGTTGTCGCCCGTCCCGAGCCCAGTGTGCTGCGGGCCGCCGCGATGGGCCTGGTCACCGTGGTCGCGCTGTACACCGGTCGGCCCCGGCGAGGGCTCCCGGCGCTCGCGGTCGCCGTGCTCGGCTTGGTCCTGCTCGATCCGACCCTGGCCCGCTCCTACGGCTTCGCGCTGTCAGCCCTGGCCACCGGCGCGTTGCTCCTGCTCGCCCCGCACTGGACGAACCGGCTCCGGGCCCGGGGTTGGCCGACGTGGGCCGCGGCCCTGGTCGCCGTGCCGCTCGCCGCGCAGGCCGTTTGTGGGCCGCTCGTGGTGACCTTCGCCGGCCGGGTCAGTCTGATGGCCGTCCCGTGCAACCTGCTCGCCGAGTTCGCGGTCGCACCGGCCACGATCCTCGGCTTCGTCACCCTGCTCCTCGCCCCGATCTGCCTCCCGCTCGCCCACCTCACGGCCTGGCTCGGCTCGTGGCCGATCGCCTGGATCGCGGCCGTGGCCCGCACCGGCGCCGACCTGCCCGGCGCCGCCGTCACCTGGCCGACCGGCCTCTTCGGCGGCGCGGCGCTGGCGGCGATCACGATCGCGGCCGTCCCGACCCTGCGGCTGCTTCGCCGCACGTCGCGACCCGGGCGGTCCGGGCGGTCCGGCTGGTCCGGGCAGGGGCGGGCGATCACGACGGCCCTGCTCGCGACCCTCGCGGTGGTTCTCCTGTCGCGTCCGCCGATGTTGGTGCGCCCATTGACCGGCTGGCCGCCTCCGGGCTGGCATCTGGTGATGTGCGACGTCGGTCAGGGCGACGCAATCGTGCTGAACGCGGGCGCCGGCGCGGGCGTTCTGATCGATGCCGGGCCCGACCCGGATGCGGTGGACGGTTGTCTACGCGACCTTGGCATTCGCCGGCTGCCGCTGATTTTGCTGAGCCATTTCCATGCGGACCACGTGGAGGGCCTTCCTGGCGCGCTGCGTGGTCGGGGAGTGGGGCTCATCCAGGGGACTCCGATCCTGGATCCTTCGGGCGAAGTAACGCGAGTCCGCCGTTGGGCCACCAGAGCCGGCGCCTCGTTGGGCATCCCCGCCGGCGCCATTGAGCAGCGCACCTTGGGCTCGCTGACGTGGCAAACGTTTACGCCGTCGAACCTGGAAGCCCTCTCGGCCGCTTCCGGCCCGATTGTGTCACGGCCGGGAGGGGGCGCCGTTCATGGGCGGGCGGGGG
>NZ_JBHTVA010000154.1:0-3447 GCF_042793325.1 Embleya sp. NPDC056575 | reverse complement strand
CAGGTGGTCGCCTGCTCGACCATCTCGCCCGAGATCGTCGACGCCATCGCCGGCGACGACGAAGAGGTGCGCAAACAGCTGGGCCGCGAACGCAGCGCCTACTCGGGCGTCTTCGGCCCGGACGGGCGCCCCATCGGCGAACCGCTGATCGACGACGAGGGCATCGTCTACGCCGACATCGACCTCGCCAGGTGCATCCAGCCCAAGCAGATGCACGACATCGTCGGCCACTACAACCGCTTCGACGTCTTCGCGCTGAACGTGGACAACCGACCCCGGTCCCCGATCACGCTCACCCACGACCCCGCCGCCGCGCCGCCCCTCGCCCCCGCCGCCACCCCCGTACCCGAGGAGGAGACATGACCACCCAGGACGACAACATGCTGGGCCGGGCCCGAGTCACCGACACCCCGGAACTGAGCGCCTACTACGCCGAGTTGGCCGAACGCGAGGCCGGCGCGCTGTGGACCGTGGCGAACGAGATCGAACCCTGGTACCCGCAGCCCAAGTCGGTACCCACCCTGTGGCGCTACGCCGAACTGCGCCCGCTGGTCCGCAAGGCGCTCGACCTGGTCAAGGCCGACGACGCCGGCCGCCGGGTGGTCATGCTGGTCAACCCCGGCCGCCGGGACATCAGCGCCGCGGCGGGCCTGCTGTACACCGGCCTGCAGATCATGGGCCCCGGCGAGTCGATGACCGCACACCGACACCAGGCCGCCGCGCTGCGCTTCGTCCTGGAGGGCACCGGCGCCTGGACGATCGTGGACGGCGAGAAACTGCGGGTCGGCGCCCGCGACTTCGCGATCACCCCGAACGGGACCTGGCACGAACACGGCAACGAGTCCGACGACACGCCGGTGATCTGGCAGGACGGCCTGGACATCCCGCTGGTCAACGCGCTCGACGCGGGCTTCTACGAGGTCCACCCGGACGTCTACCAGGTGCCCGGCAAGGTGGTGAACTCCTCCGTCCTGACCTACGGCGGCAACCTCGTGCCGTACGGCGTCGAACGGTGGACCCGGCCCTACTCCCCGCTGCTCGCCTGGCCGTGGGAACCCACCTACCAGGCGCTGCTCGACCTGGCCAAGGCGAGCGAGGGATCGCCGTACGACGGCCTGATCATGGAGTACACCAACCCCGCCACCGGCGGGTCGGTGATGCCCACGATGAGCGCGCACATCCAACTCCTGCGTGCCGGCCAGGCGACGAAGGCACACCGGCACACCGGCTCGGTCGTCTACACCGCGGCCAAGGGTCACGGCGTCTCGATCGTGGCCGGACAGCGGTTCGAATGGCACGAGGGCGACGTCTTCGCGGTGCCCGCGTGGGCCTGGCACGAGCACGCCAACCTCGACCAGGGCGAGGACGCGGTGCTGTTCTCGTTCAACGACTTCCCCGTGATGCGCTCGCTGGGCTTCTTCCGCGAAGAGGCCTACGTCGACAACGACGGCCACCAGCCGACGCCGGCCGGCTGAGCCGGTTCATCCCGCAAACCCACCACCCGGGGCGCCGCGACCGCGCCGCCCGGACGCAAGACAGTGAGGACACCCCATGCGCCTGGTCACCTACACCGTCGGCGACTCGTCGCCCCGCCTGGGCGCCGAGGACGGCGCGCACGTGATCGACCTGGCCGCCCTGGCCGCCGCCGCGGGCGTCGAACTCCCCGGCGACCTGCTGTCGTTCGTCCGGGCGGGCGCCGACGCGCTCGACACCGCGCGCGAACTGCTCGCCGGCGCGCCCGCCGACCGCCCGGCCGGCACCGTGCACGCCGGCGGCGAGGTGCGGCTGCTCGCGCCGCTGCGCCCCGGGAAGATCATCGGCATCGGGCTCAACTACGTCGAGCACGTGGCCGAGTCCAGCCGCACCCTCGACACCGCGAAGGAACTCCCGGACCGTCCGGTGCTGTTCGGCAAGCCGGCCACCGCTGTCACCGGCCCCGGCGCGCCGATCCTGCACAACGCGGACCTGACCGCACAACTCGACTGGGAATGCGAACTCGCCG
The DNA here is from genome assembly GCF_042793325.1 of Embleya sp. NPDC056575. NCBI lineage: Bacteria > Bacillati > Actinomycetota > Actinomycetes > Kitasatosporales > Streptomycetaceae > Embleya > Embleya sp. NPDC056575. Next base: position 1,445 of record NZ_JBHTVA010000154.1, on the reverse strand, counting down.
TGGTGATCGGCCGAACCGCCTACAAGGTGAGCGAAGCCGACGCGTGGGACCACGTGTTCGGCTACAGCATCATGAACGACATCAGCGCCCGGGACCAGCGCCGCTCCGGCCAGTGGTTCTTCTCCAAGGGCCAGGACTCCTACGCCCCGTTCGGCCCGGCCGTGGTCACCGCCGACGAGATCCCCGACGCACAGAACCTCGACCTGTCGCTGCGGGTCAACGGCGACGTCAAGCAGAAGTCCAACACCCGGCACATGTTGTTCGACATCCCCCGGCTGATCGCCGACATCTCTTCCGGGATGACCCTGGAGCCCGGCGACGTGATCTCCACCGGCTCGCCGTCCGGGGTCGGCGCGGCCCAGGTCCCGCCGCAATACCTGCGGCCGGGCGACGTGGTCGAGGCGACCGTCGAGCGCATCGGCACTCTGACCAACCCGGTGATCGACGCCCGCTGACCCGAACCCGCCCCGCCCGCTCTCTCTTCCCGGCACCAGCAGGAGGCCCCTCCCGTGCGTCAACACCCCTACCGCGTCGGCCAGATCGTGCCGAGTTCCAATGTCACGATGGAAACCGAGGTGCCCGCGATCCTGCGAGCCCGCGAGACGGTCGCCCCGGAGCGCTTCACGTTCCACTCCAGCCGGATGCGGATGACCCACGTCACCCCCGAGCAACTGGCGGCGATGGACGCCGACTCCGACCGGTGCGCCGTCGAACTGTCCGACGCGCGGGTGGACGTGCTCGGCTACGCGTGCCTGGTGGCGATCATGAGCATGGGACTCGGCTACCACCGGGTCTCCGAGGAACGCCTGCACGGGCGCACCGTCGAGAACGGCGCGCCCGCGCCCGTGGTCACCAGCGCCGGCGCTCTCGTGCACGGGCTGCACACCATCGGCGCGCGCAAGGTCGCGCTGGTCGCGCCGTACATGCTGCCGCTGACCCGCACGGTGGTGGACTACCTCGGGCACGAAGGGATCGAGGTGCTGGACTTCGAGGCGCTGGAGATCCCGGACAACCTCGACGTGGCGGCGCACGACCCGCTGCGCCTGCCCGACATCGCGGACCGGCTCGCGCACGCCGACGCGGACGCGGTGGTGTTGTCGGCGTGCGTACAGATGCCGTCGCTCGCCGCGATCGAGGACGCCGAACAGCGGCTGGGCAAGCCGGTCGTCTCGGCGGCGGTGTGCACGGTGCACCAGATGCTCCGCGCACTCGACCTGCCGGCCTTCGCGCCCGGCGCCGGACACCTGCTGTCGGGGGCCTTCGCCGACGCGCCCCTGGGGGCGGGCAGCGCGGCGGCGGGGGCCTGATCCGCGAGTCTTCCGCGAGCCCTCGTCGGGGCGGGGCCCCCTCCCCCGGGGGCCGGGCCCCCCGGGCGAATGCAATAGGTCACCCGCGCCCCCCCCCGGGGGGGTGGGTTTGGGGGCTTTGTTGCGTTTAGGCCACCG
>NZ_JBHTVA010000153.1:0-3481 GCF_042793325.1 Embleya sp. NPDC056575 | reverse complement strand
AGTCCTCCGGAGTGCCTTCCGGAAGAGTCAGGTGCTTTCGACGGGCGTTGCGCCTTGGGTTGCGGGTGGCCAGTGCGGGGTTGGTCTGAGTCGGTGGTGTGCCGCCGCCGGCGTGCGGGGCTCCAAGCCCCGGGGCGCCCGACGAGACGGCCGCGTTGCTTGGCGGAAAACCGGCCGGCAGCAGGGGCGGGGGTGGGTGGTCGAGTCGAGTCCTCCGGAGTGCCTTCCGGAAGAGTCAGGTGCTTTCGGCGGGCGTTGCGCCTTGCGTTGCGGGTGGCCGGTGTGGCGCTGGTCTGAGTCGGTGGTGGGCCGCCGCCAGCGTGCGGGGCTCCAAGACCCGGGGCGCCCGACGAGACAGGCGCGTTGCTTGGCGAGAACCGGCCAGCAGCAGCGGGCAGGGAGGGCGGTCGAGTCGAGTCGCCGGGTGCCCTTCCCGGGTGGGTCGGGTGTTGCCGGCAGGCGGTGGCATGTGGGTTACGAAGGTTCACGAACCCGGATGGCGTGGCGTGCCGGAGCCTCGGTGTGCGAGAAAACCGCAGGTCAGTGCGAGCGGCGGCTGTTTCGGATGCCTCGGGATCCGGTTTCGACTCCCACTGGGCACTTTCGGTCTCCTCGTGTCGCTGGTTCCTGAAAACTGACCCCCAGGAGGTCTCCGAAAGTTGACCCCCTTGTTGATCATGAGGGGGTGCTAAAGGTGGAAGATTGGGCCGAGATACGTCGTCTGCATCGAGCGGAGGGCGTGCCCATCAAGGAAATCGCCCGGCGGCTCGGAGTGGCCCGGAATACCGTGCGGGCCGCGTTGAACTCGGACCGGCCGCCCAAGTACGAGCGGGCTCCGACGGGTTCGGTCGTCGACGCCTTCGAACCGCAAATCCGGGTTCTTCTGAAGGAATGGCCGAGGATGCCGGCCCCGGTCGTCGCGGAACGGATCGGCTGGCCGTACTCGATGTCGCCGTTGAGGAAGCGACTGGCCCTGCTGCGGCCCGAATATGTGGGCATCGACCCGGTGGGCCGTATCCGTTACGAGCCCGGTGGGATCACACAGTGCGATCTGTGGTTTCCCGAGACGAAGATACCGGTCACGGCCGGTCAGGAACGGATTCTGCCGGTGCTGGTCATGACGCTGGGGTTCTCTCGCTACTTGTCCGCGGCGATGATTCCGACCCGTCAGGGCGGCGATATCCTGTCGGGCATGTGGTCCCTGATCGGCGCGATCGGGCGAGTTACCAAAACACTGGTCTGGGACCGGGAATCCGCGATCGGCGGAACGGGTCGGGTGACCGCGCCGGCGGCGGCATTTGCGGGGACACTGGCCACCCGGATCCAGTTGGCGCCGCCGCGGGACCCGGAATACAAGGGCATGGTCGAACGGAACAACCAGTTCCTGGAGACCTCGTTCCTGCCCGGTCGCCGGTTCACCTCCCCGGCGGACTTCAACGGTCAGCTGTCGGAATGGCTGGTGCGCGCCAATTCCCGCACGGTCCGCTCGATTCAGGGCCGACCGGTCGACCTTCTGGAGACCGACTGTCTGTCGATGCTTCCGCTGCCGCCCGTCGTCCCACCGATCGGGCTGAACAATCGGATTCGTCTGCCGCGTGATTACCACGTCCGCATCGACACCGTCGACTACTCCGTGGACCCGGAGGTGATCGGCCGATTCGTGGACGTGATCGCGTCGCTGGAGGAGGTGACGGTGCTCTGCGAGGGCCGGGTCGTCGCTCGTCACCTCCGCTCCTGGGCCAGGCAGGCCGTGGTCACCGACGCCGCCCACGCGGCCACCGCCGTCCGGATGCGCCAGTCCTTCGCCCTGGAACGCCGGCGGCGCGAGGCCGCCACCCGGCATCACCCCGACGGCCACGCCGTCACACTGCGGGCTCTGCCCGACTACGACGCTCTTTTCGGTGTCGATTTCGATCCCACACCCACGAAAGTGAGCAACGAATGACCACCGCCGTCAAGGAGAGTTCGGGCCACAAGGACGGGCTTCCCTCGATGATTGCCTATCTCACCCGGGCGCTGAAGATGCCGACCATGGGTGCCGTCTGGGAAGATCTCGCCGCTCAGGCAAGGGACGAGAACTGGTCTCACGAGGAGTACCTTGCCGCCCTGTTGCAGCGACAGGTGGCGGATCGGGAATCGAAGGGAACGGTGATGCGGATTCGCACCGCTCACTTCCCGCAGGTCAAGACGCTGGAGGACTTCAATCTCGACCACTTGCCGTCGCTGCGGCGTGATGTTCTTGCGCATCTGGCGACCGGCACGTTCGTCGCGAAGGCGGAGAACGTGATCCTGCTCGGGCCGCCGGGACTCGGGAAGACACATCTGGCCATCGGGCTCGGCGTCAAGGCGGCTCACTCGGGATACTCGGTCCTGTTCGACACCGCGAGCAACTGGATTTCGCGTCTCGGAGAGGCCCATCAGGCCGGCCGTCTGGAAGCGGAGCTGAAGAAGATCCGCCGCTACAAGCTGATCATTATCGACGAGGTCGGCTACATCCCTTTCGACCAGGACGCCGCGAACCTGTTCTTCCAACTCATCGCGTCCCGTTACGAACAGGGCTCGGTCATGGTGACCTCGAATTTGCCGTTCGGGCGCTGGGGAGAAACCTTCTCGGATGATGTCGTGGCCGCCGCGATGATCGATCGCCTGGTCCATCATGCCGAAGTTCTGACTCTGACCGGTGATTCGTATCGCACTCGCCAGCGGCGCGAACTTCTCGCCAAGGAGAACCGCGCCAATCAGGGTTGAACCCGCCGCGGGGGGTTAACTTTCCGAGACCCGCAGGGGGTCAGTTTTCAGAGAGCGTTGACACCTCGACGGCCTTTGTGAGGTCGCAGCGCCCGAAGCGGGCTCCGATGGAGCGGTTTCGGTCCTTGTTCCGACGTTGAGGAGGTCGGAGCACACGAAACCGGCACTCGGCGCCTGACTTTCCGCCCCGATCCCACAAAACCGCAGGTCACGGAAGCGCGAAGCTCAAGACCACCCGCCGAGATCCGGTTTCGAACTCCAACCCCTCGCCGAACGCCCCCGAAACGCCCCGACCCCTCGGGAAGGCACTCCGGAGAACCCGGCCCGACTAACCTCCCCGCCCCTGCTGCCGGCCGGTTTTTCGCCGAGCAACGCGCCTGTCTCGTCGGGGGCTTCGGGTCTTGGAGCCCCGCACGCTGGCGGCGGCCCATCACCGACTCAGACCAGCGCCACACCAGCCACCCGCAACGCAAGGCGCAACGCCCGTCGAAAGCACCTGACTCTTCCGGAAGGCACCCCGAAGGACCCGACTCGACCGCCCTCCCCGCCCCTGCTGCCGGCCGGTTTTCCGCCAAGCAACGCGGCCGTCTCGGCGAGAGCCCCGGGCCTTGGAGCCCCGCACGCCGGCGGCGGCCCATCACCGACTCTGACCGGCCCCACACCGGCCACCCGCAACCCAAGGCGCCGCGCGCCGGAAACGCTTGACCCCCTCGGGAAGGCGCCCCGGAGGACC
>NZ_JBHTVA010000152.1:0-3905 GCF_042793325.1 Embleya sp. NPDC056575 | reverse complement strand
GGGGCGGCCAACCCCCCGCGCCCCCCCCTCCCCGCCCCACGCCTGATCGCCCCCGCGGTCGCGGGGGGGGGCCCTCCCCCGGTACGTACCGGGGGAGGGCACCGCTCGTGTCGTTTTGTGCCCGGCGCTCAGGCGGCGTTGGGACGGTGGTGGGTCAGCAGCCTCGGCTCGCGCACCCGCGGCCTCGGGAACAGCCGTACGTGCTGGCACGCGTGCGCCAGCGTGCCGATCAGCCGGGTGACGTCCGGGAAGCGCACGTCCACGTGTGGAAGCGCGGTACGCGCCGCGAGGTCGTCCATCGGGGGCATCCGGCCGGGGGCGACCGGGGGCCGCAGCCAGCGCGCGTGCTCCCACGACCGGGGCCAGGGCGAGCGCCAGGTGGCCGGCCACGGGGACGGCGCGGCCACCGTGTCGCCCTCGCCGTACGCGCGCAGGTCCAGGTCCAGGTCGGCCCAGTCCAGCCAGTCGAGCAGCGCGGGCAGGTCGTCCGCCACGCCGGGGGCGACGAAGAACTGCGTGCGCCCGCCGCCGGTCGCCGCCACCGGCCCGACCGGCAGCCCCTGGCGCTCGACCCGGTCCAGCGCCCACGCCCCGGCCGCACCCGGCACGTCCAGGACGTCGAACCGCACTCCTGCGGCCAGCCGCACGGCGGCCCCCGGCGTGTCGGCCCAATACGTCGAGAGCAGCCGAGGATCGGTGGTCGCGGCCGGGATCGGGTCGGCCGGCTCGACCGTCCCGGGAGCCGCGGGCCAGCCCAGGGCCCGCGCGTACCACAGGGCCTCGTCCAACGGACCGGGCACGACGGGCGCCGAACGGGACGCGAAAACAAGCGTGGCTGCCATACCGTGTTCAACTCCGGGACGACGGCGAGGTTACGAAAGGTGATATGCCGACCGCTATGAGTGACACGGTGCGAGGGCCCGCCGCGCGGCGCCGCCCCCGGTGCCGACGCGGTCGCGTACGCACCGGTGGTGACCTGCCGGTATACAGCAGGTGTCGTCCGGGGTATGACCCGAACATGGAGGGGAGACGGGGAAGCGAAGTCGTCGACGGCGGCCGGATTCGGTGCGATCGACGGCGAAACCGGCGATCGAAATTGCCGCGTTCGCTTCTGGCGTACTCGGAATCGGCCTCAGTACGTGGCCGGCGGGAACATCGTCTCGCACCATCGGGTTTGACTAGTTGTCCAAGGCGGTCCGCAACACGTGGGTCGCCCGTCTTCACGGACGAATCGAGCGGTCCTGCGTGCAGGACTAGCATGCGGAAGGACAGGGAGGGGACCGTCCCCGATCTGCACGACCGCTCTGAGGAGCGATAACGATGTTCGAGAGGTTCACCGACCGCGCGCGGCGGGTTGTCGTCCTGGCTCAGGAGGAGGCCCGGATGCTCAACCACAACTACATCGGTACTGAGCACATCCTCCTTGGCCTCATCCACGAGGGTGAGGGCGTCGCTGCGAAGGCCCTGGAGAGCCTCGGCATCTCGCTTGAGGCAGTGCGTCAGCAGGTCGAGGAGATCATCGGCCAGGGTCAGCAGGCCCCGTCCGGTCATATCCCCTTCACGCCCCGTGCGAAGAAGGTCCTCGAGCTGTCGCTGCGCGAGGCGCTTCAGCTGGGCCACAACTACATCGGCACGGAGCACATCCTCCTGGGTCTGATCCGCGAGGGCGAGGGCGTCGCCGCCCAGGTCCTCGTGAAGCTCGGCGCCGACCTCAACCGGGTCCGCCAGCAGGTCATCCAGTTGCTCTCCGGCTACTCGAGCGGCAAGGAGTCCGCGACCCCGGGCGGCGGCGGGCAGGAGGGCACGCCTTCGACGTCCCTCGTGCTCGACCAGTTCGGGCGCAACCTGACCCAGGCGGCCCGCGAGGGCAAGCTCGACCCCGTCATCGGGCGAGAGAAGGAAATCGAGCGGGTCATGCAGGTGCTGTCCCGCCGCACCAAGAACAACCCGGTCCTGATCGGCGAGCCCGGCGTCGGCAAGACCGCCGTCGTCGAGGGCCTGGCCCAGGCGATCGTCAAGGGCGAGGTGCCCGAGACGCTCAAGGACAAGCAGCTCTACACGCTCGACCTCGGCGCGCTCGTGGCGGGCTCCCGCTACCGCGGCGACTTCGAGGAGCGCCTGAAGAAGGTGCTCAAGGAGATCCGCACCCGCGGCGACATCATCCTGTTCATCGACGAGCTGCACACGCTCGTCGGCGCGGGTGCCGCCGAGGGCGCGATCGACGCGGCGAGCATCCTCAAGCCGATGCTGGCCCGGGGCGAGCTCCAGACCATCGGTGCGACCACGCTGGACGAATACCGCAAGCACCTGGAGAAGGACGCGGCGCTCGAGCGCCGGTTCCAGCCGATCCAGGTCGCGGAACCGTCCCTGCCGCACACGATCGAGATCCTGAAGGGTCTGCGCGACCGCTACGAGGCGCACCACCGCGTGTCGATCACCGACCAGGCCCTGGTGGCCGCGGCGACGCTCGCGGACCGGTACATCTCCGACCGGTTCCTGCCCGACAAGGCGATCGACCTCATCGACGAGGCCGGTTCGCGGATGCGCATCCGTCGGATGACCGCGCCGCCGGACCTGCGCGAGTTCGACGAGAAGATCGCCAACGTGCGTCGGGACAAGGAGTCCGCGATCGACGCGCAGGACTTCGAGAAGGCCGCGTCCCTGCGCGACAGCGAGAAGAAGCTGCTCGCCGACAAGGCGAAGCGGGAGAAGGAGTGGAAGGCCGGCGACATGGACGTCGTGGCCGAGGTCGACGAGGAACTGATCGCAGAGGTTCTCTCGACCGCCACCGGCATCCCGGTCTTCAAGCTGACCGAGGAGGAGTCCGCGCGACTGCTCCGCATGGAGGACGAGCTGCACAAGCGGGTCATCGGCCAGAAGGACGCCATCAAGGCGCTTTCCCAGGCCATCCGGCGCACCCGCGCCGGACTCAAGGACCCGAAGCGTCCCGGTGGTTCGTTCATCTTCGCCGGCCCGTCCGGCGTCGGTAAGACCGAGCTGTCGAAGACGCTGGCCGAGTTCCTGTTCGGCGACGAGGACGCGCTCATCCAGCTGGACATGAGCGAGTTCTCCGAGAAGCACACGGTCTCGCGCCTGTTCGGTTCGCCGCCCGGATATGTGGGTTACGAAGAGGGTGGCCAGCTCACCGAGAAGGTCCGTCGCAAGCCTTTCTCGGTGGTCCTGTTCGACGAGGTCGAGAAGGCCCACCCGGACATCTTCAACTCGCTGCTGCAGATTCTGGAAGACGGTCGGCTGACCGATTCCCAGGGTCGGGTGGTGGACTTCAAGAACACCGTCATCATCATGACGACCAACCTCGGCACGCGGGACATCTCGAAGGGCTTCGGCCTCGGTTTCTCCGGATCGTCCGACGTCAAGACCGGTTACGACCGGATGAAGGCGAAGGTCAACGAAGAGCTGAAGCAGCACTTCCGTCCCGAGTTCCTCAACCGTGTCGACGACACGATCGTCTTCCACCAGCTTTCCGAGGAAGACATCATCCAGATCGTCGACCTGATGATCGCCAAGGTGGACGAGCGGCTGCGCGACCGGGACATGGGCATCGAGCTCCGTCCGGCCGCCAAGACGCTGCTCGCCAAGCGGGGCTACGACCCGCTGCTGGGCGCCCGTCCGCTGCGGCGCACGATCCAGCGCCAGATCGAGGACAACCTCTCCGAGAAGATCCTCTACGGCGAGCTGCGTTCGGGGTCGATCATCGTGGTCGACACCGAGGGCGAGGGCAAGGACGAGAAGTTCACCTTCGAGGGCATGGAGAAGGCACCGCTGCCGGACGCGCCGCCCGTCGAGGCGACCGGCTCGGGCCCGAACCTGACCAAGGAGTAGTCGCCGGCGCGAGCCGACGCGAGGTGTGACGAAGGGGCCGCCCCCGGGATGCGAATCCCGGG
>NZ_JBHTVA010000151.1:3806-4123 GCF_042793325.1 Embleya sp. NPDC056575 | reverse complement strand
ATATTAGAACAGTTCTAGTAAAATGTGTATAATAAATTTAATACAATCCATTTTGCAGTGGGGCGGTATCATGATTTAAAGTAATGGTATTGCCAATCGAGAGCAGATTAATTGCATTCGCTACTAATTCAACATGGCCAAATTCCTCCGCTGTAATACTTGCAATTAAATCATAAAAGGGCTTTAGCTTTTTTTTACCGCGGAAATTAAAGGATTGAAACATGTAATTGTTTAAGGTGGACATCTCACCGAATTTTCCACCCATTAATTCTTGTACAGCTGCAGCAGCATTCATATCGCCATGTTCTGGATATGGT
>NZ_JBHTVA010000151.1:3223-3796 GCF_042793325.1 Embleya sp. NPDC056575 | reverse complement strand
GCAATTTTATTCACGCGTTTCATCATAAGCTTTACACCTCCATCCGTAAACAATAATCATTTTCATCATATGTTGGATGGAGCTTGGCTTATTCTCACATCGTCGGATGAAACCAAATTATTTGTGCTGTACGTACATAGAATGGTGTCCCGCCCATCATGATGACGATATGATCAGGCATGACCTCTCGTAATACACCTCGTACAGAGCCGTGGGTCGTTTGAACAGCAAGGGATTGATTGTGAAGTCCCATTAAAGCTTGATAAACATACGGATCACTAAGTTTCCATTTTTCACTCATTTTCAACACACTCCTTTCATGAAGCCCATAGCAGTATATGCAAGGAAGTAAAAATGTGCATTTGTCCAATTGGAATGTTGGTTTTCGGATTTATTCAGACATCCATTCTTTCATTAGAAAAATAAACCCAGATTCTGAATCCAAAATAAAAACACCTATGAAATAGTGTCAGGGCGTCTCAATCTTAATCCTTGTTTAACTTTTAAACACGGGGTCCTACCAACAAAAAGCGCAAAACATACGCTAGGCAAAATTTAACATGACGAAACTGT
>NZ_JBHTVA010000151.1:0-3213 GCF_042793325.1 Embleya sp. NPDC056575 | reverse complement strand
TTTATTACAATAAAGTCGTTTGCTTTTACCATAAGGTTGATAAATCAACTGTTTGAACGTATAAAAGTAAACAACTATTTTTATGCATTTGGCGAAAATCTAAAAAATGGGGTTGCCAGCAAGATTTCTTCAGGAGGCTCTCTTGTGCTAAACAGCCAGGCCAAGTACCTTATTTCACGATAACGGTTGATCAATTCCAGCACTTCTCCGACTTTGTTTTCCTTCATCAATCTCTCGCTGAACAAAATGGCAGAGATTTGTCCCAAGTTTAAGCGTTGTTGTGATGTACTGTACAAATCATTTGCCGCCTCCGTAAACGAGGAACCTTCGCCTTTGCCCACCCAAACCGGGGGCTGCTCCGCTTTTTGCTGTCCCTCCAGCTTGGCCACTGTCGAGAAATCAAGCAATTGCACATACAAGGTGTATTGGCCATCGACATAGTCTATTCCAACAGCCGTAGCATAGTTCATGTTTTGCACTTCATATCTACTCCAGCAACCGGTAAGGGTGAGAAGAAGGAAAAGTGCAACCATACTTTTATATCTCCTCATTTATGCCTGTCCCCTTGCCTTGTAGAATCTCGTGTCTTCAACATGTCCGGTCGAGTGTTTCGCCATGGCCAAGGTAATCGAAACAAAGCGTTGGCCAAGTCTTTAAATGGAGGTGATATTGGGGCCAAGTAAGGCAAGCCGCATGAACGCAATGAGGCTAAATGGCTGAGCACAATAAATAATCCAAGAAAGAAGCCATAAATGCCAAGCGTGGCAGACAGAATGAAAAGAAAAAAGCGTAAGGTACTAATCGTTCCAGCCAATGATAGGCTCGATAAAGTTGAACCAAAGATTTGTGTAATTGCTCCGATGACAACGATACCTGGGGATAAGAATCCAGCACGAATGGCCGCATCCCCCAGGATAAGTCCTCCTACAACCGTTACCGTGGAGCCGACCGCAGAAGGCAATCGGATACCAGCTTCCCGCAGGATTTCTAAGAAGAGAAGTGCAATAAACATTTCAACTGCCACATCAAAAGGGATTCCCAACCGGTTAATCCCCAAAGTGGCAAGTAGATAATAGGGCAGCTGATCTTGATGATAGGAAAGAATGGCAACAAAAAATGCAGGAAGCAGTAGCGATACGGACAAGCCAAGTAAACGAAGCGTTTGACCAAATGTAGCTGCCAAAGCAGTAAAGTGGATATCTTCGGGTGCTTTCACAAGCAAAAATAAATTGGCAGGCGCAATCAACGCAGCCGGTGTACCATCCACAATCAACGCTACACGCCCATTGAGCATACAGTTCACGGTAAAGTCGGGTTAACCCCCTAATTTTGGACACATACTACTCTTAGCTCATTATTTCATAGAATTGCTCTTTATTTTAGGTGAGGCAAGAAAATCATCCTGCCTCATACTCTCACTTCTTTAATCGTTAGCTCTTCTGTTTGGTTTCGTTGATAAAATTCATTTGGTGCTAAATCTAAAATACTCGAATGGATTCTTCGATTATTGTAGAAATCCATGTATTCAGCCACCTCATGATACGCATCTGCGTAGGAATGAAAAGCGAACCGCCTCAAACATTCATACTCTAGTAATCGGTGAAACGACTCGATATGGGCATTCATATTCGGTGTTCTCGGCGGAATGCGTTCATGTTCGATGTGGAACGTTTCACATGCTTTCTGAAACGCTAGAGAAATAAATTGTGGACCATTATCCGTTCGAATGACTGGCTTTGTTTCTCTTTCAAATTGCTGACGCTTAAACAAGGCACGCTGCACGAGTTGGCCAGCGTCGTGTCCGGTACAATGTAAACCAATATGATAATCAATGATGGAACGGTCATATACATCAATGAGCGATAGAATAAAGAAGAAACGCTCTTCACCTTCGATGTAGCCGTATTTAATATCTGCTTCCCACAGCTGATTCGATTCAGTGATGATCCGGTTCCTCGCTAATTTTCTTGGATAGTGGAACTTCACTTCTCGCTGTGGCTGTAGGATATCGAGTTCCTTACATAATCGGTACACTTTCTTTTTGTTAATCTGTAGCGCATACTCGCTTCGAAGGCGGAGGCACAACTTTCGATAGCCATAGACACCGGCTTCACCTGAGATGAGTTCCATCAGCCATTCCTGTATTTGTTCATCCGGTATTTTTTTGCCGTTCTTAGTGAGTGAATAGCCCGGAATGGGTCTGCCCTCACTTACTGACTTTTCTTCTTTCTTGTATTGATAATAGTACGTAGAAGGAGAAATCTCTAAAATCTTCAGGACTTTACGGACGGCATAACCTTTCGCAATCCACTCATTCGCTATTTCAAGCGTTTCAGTAAGTGAGGGTTCTTCTTTTTTAGTACGTCACGGAGAATGGAAATTTCTAAATCTTTTTCGCCTAACAGCTTTTTAAGCTGGTCATTCTCCTCCTCCAACTGTTTGATCCCTGAGGGAGAAACAATATCTTGAATGCCGGAATGATCTAGATTGCCTTTTTCCTGAAAAGCTTTTACCCATTTGCTTACGAGATTTGGACTGAGCTCGTGACGTCTCGCCACCAAAGCTTTATTGCCTGTTTCAATTGCTTCTTGTACCACCTGTTGTTTAAATTCAGCAGAATGTTTTCGTCTTTGCATCACAAAAGCCCCCTTATTTGGCAACCTTAAGTATAAAACCACTCTTAGTAGGTGTCCAAATTCATTAGGGGGCTAAATAGAAGTCTGCTCTGCCTGTATACCCCATCAAAGGAAACAATGCTTTTGTCGGTTCCATTAATTCTTCTAGCTGAGTGGCGCTAAACGCTCCGTCAATGTGAAGATCATCTAATTTATTCATTACATCTTGAACAATCTTAGGATCAACAATGTCACGCATGTAAAGAATTGCAACGGTTGTTTTCGTGCGAACGCCTACTTTTTTCGTTTCATAAACCATGCTGGTTGATTTGATTCGTTTCCGAATTAACGCCACATTGACTCCCACTTCTTCCACAAATCCATCCTTTGGCCCCCGTACCGAAAGCATTCGCATCATCTGTACGTTCTTTCAAGCTGCGCGTAATATCTGCTGTTCTACTCATTTTAATTTGCAGGCCTTCATAATGGTTTTCCAAGAGATTTCGGATGCTATGGGAAATATTTAAGGTAATTTCTTTTTCCTGCATCCCATTGCCAATAGCTCCTGGGTCCATTCTCCCGTGACCAGGATCTAAAT
>NZ_JBHTVA010000150.1:0-4255 GCF_042793325.1 Embleya sp. NPDC056575 | reverse complement strand
TCGCTCTCGGCTACTTGACGCAGGTGTGGTCGGTCCTCGGCAGTCGGCCCGTGGCCAGGTAGTCGTTGACCCGCTCGTCCACGCAGGAGTTGCCGTAGAGCCCGTAGACGGCGTGCCGGTTGGCTCCCTGGAGGGTGAGCAGCCGGGAACTCGGCAACAACGTGTGCAGCGCCACACTGCCGGTGTACGGGGTCCGCGGGTCGCCATCGGCGGCCACGATCAGCATCGGCACGTCGCGCCCCACCCGCACCGGGTCCTCGCGCGGCGCGTCCCAGAAGGCGCACGGCACGATGTTGTTGGTGAACGGGCCGTACAGCGGGTGCGCGGCGCGGGATGCCTCGACGTCGCGCCAGTACACCTCGGGATCGCGCGGCGCGGCCACGTCCCCGCACATGATGGCGGTCTGGGCGCCGGTCGGTCCGTTGCCGCCGGTCAGGAACATCCGCAGCTTGCCGGCGAAGCCCGCCGACAGCGGCGCCGGTTGCCCCGCCGCGGCCCTGGCCAGGGTGGCCATCTCGGCGGCGAACACCGTCCGCGCCGCGTCGGTGTCGTCCGCGTTTTCCATCAGCAACACGAGCCCGACCCGGCTGTCGTCCAGCCGGAAGACCTCCGGGGCGGTGCCGACGACGAGCGGACCGCGCGCCGACGCCTCCTGGACGCGGGTCACCGTGGCCAGCACCTCGGCGCGGGTGCGGCCGAGGTGGTAGGTGTCGTCGCGCAGCGCGGTCCAGGCCGCCCAGTCGGACAGCGCCCGATCGTTCTCGCCCTCGCTGCCGCGCAACACCCGGGGGCCGTAGCGGCGCGGGTCGAGCGCGCCGTCCAGGACGACGCGGTCGACGCGGCCGGGGAACATCTGGGTGTAGGCCGTCCCGAGGTAGGTGCCGTACGAATAGCCGAAGTAGGACACGCGCCGCTCGCCGAGCGCGGCCCGCACGACGTCCATGTCACGGGCGGTGTTGCGGGTGCTGATGTACGGCAGTACCGCCGCGTTGGTCGCCCGGCACCGGTCGGCCAGATCCTTCTGCAGCGCGACCTGACGATCGAAGCTCGCCCGACTCAGGCCGGCCGAGAAGAGGTTGGTGCCGACGGGCCATCCGCAGTCCAGCGCCGTACTGCGGCCGACGAAGCGCGGGTCCATGCCGATCAGGTCGTAGCGCGCGCCGACCTCCTTCATCGCGGTGCGCAGACCCAGGGTCATGTCGAGGCCCGCGCCGCCGGGGCCGCCCGGATTGGTCAGCATCGTGCCGATCCGGTGCCGGGTGTCGGTGGCCCTGATCCGCGAGATGGCGACGGTGATCGTGCGGCCCCGGGGGTTGGCGTAGTCGAGCGGGACGGTCACGTCGGCGCAGCGGGCGCCGCCGCGTTCGAGACCCTGGCCCACGGCGTCGTCCGGGCCCAGCGCACAACTGCGCCAGTCGATCCGTTGATGGTGGTAACGCTCCAGTCCGGCAACGGAGTTCGCCGCGCTGTCGGTGTCGTCGGCTTCGGCCGCCGACGCCGTCGCCGATATCGCGCCCAGACACGCGGCCATGGCCAGGCCCACCGCCAGGACTCGGCGCGCGGGACGGGTGCGCCGATGGGGTGTGCTCGCCGTCGCGGTCGCCGTGGCGGGGTGGTGTTCACTCGTTCGGTGCGCCGACGTTCTCGTCATGCTCGTCTCCGGAGTCCGATCCGCAGACGTACCCGAACACCCGCCCCCGTCGCGGTTGTCGGCGCACTGTCGAGGCGCCGCGCCGCGTGTCGACCCGCGTCGCGGCGCGGAACGGATCGGCGTGCGGCGGCACGGGCGGCGGCAGAGTCCGCAATCCGGCGGGACGGGTGGGGGGACGCGCGGATGCCTCGTATGAACGAGCACGACCCTACGAACGTCTTCCGGGCCGAACATCGGCCGACCGCACGACGAGCGGCCTCCCGCTTCGTGGGCCCGGCCAATCCTGCCTACGCGTGCCGCCCCCTACAATCGCCGCCCGCCGACCGGCGGTTCGGCCGGCCAGGGCGGGTTTCCGGTCCGGGTGCACACACTCGACGCGGTGGTCGCCGCTCTCCGGGTCGACGCCGGCTCGACCGGGTTCGCCGCGCGCAAGTGGCCGTGCATGTCCCGGCACAACCCCCGCAGCCCCTGGCCGGCACCCTTTCGAGGGAAAACGCGGTCGGGCGAGCACGGCGGTGACGTAGACCCACCCGGGGAACGCGCGTCGTGTGGACGGGTCCGCGCGCTCCGCCATATCGTGTCCTGGCCGAGACCAGGCCGATCTGACGACAGCGAGACAAGGAGACCTCAGAGTGGGCACGGTTGGCAGTGTCGAGACGTTGGAATTCCAGGCCGAGACCCGGCAGTTGCTCCAGTTGGTGATCCATTCGATCTATTCCAACAAGGACATCTTCCTGCGTGAGCTGATCTCCAACGCCTCCGACGCTCTGGACAAGCTGCGACTGGAGTCGCTGATCGACTCCGACCTCGAGGTCGATACGTCCGACCTGCACATCGCCTTGGCCGTCGACAAGGACGCCCGCACGCTGACCGTGCGCGACAACGGCGTCGGCATGAGCCGGGACGACCTCGTGGAACTGATCGGCACGATCGCCAAGTCCGGCACCGCCGGTCTGCTGGACAAGCTCAAGGAAGCCAAGGAGACCCGGGACGGCGCCGCGGCGCAGAACCTGATCGGACAGTTCGGCGTCGGCTTCTACTCGGCGTTCATGGTCGCCGACAAGGTCACCCTGCGCACCCGGCGCGCGGGCACCGATTCGGGCACCGCGTGGGAGTCCGACGGCGAGGGCACCTACGAGATCCGGGCCGTCGACGACCTGCCCGTGGGCACCTCGGTCACCCTGCACCTGAAGGCCGCCGACAACGAGGACGGGCTCGCCGACTACCTGTCCGAGTGGAAGATCCGGCAGATCGTCAAGCAGTACTCGGACTTCATCCGCTGGCCGATCCGGATGGCGACGGAGCGGACCGACGCCGACGGCGTGAGCACGCACGGCGTCGACACGCTCAACTCGATGAAGGCGCTGTGGGCCCGGCCGCGCAGCGAGGTGACCGAGGCCGAATACGCCGAGTTCTACAAGCAGATCAGCCACGACGGGCTCGACCCGGCCGAGACGATCCACATGCGCGCCGAGGGCAACTTCGAGTACGAGGCGCTGCTGTTCATCCCGTCGCAGGCTCCGTTCGACCTGTTCTCGCGCGAGACGAAGCGCGGCGTACAGCTGTACGTCAAGCGGGTGTTCATCATGGACGACTGCGAAGCGCTGATGCCGAACTATCTGCGCTTCGTCAAGGGTGTCGTGGACGCGCACGACCTGTCGCTGAACATCTCCCGCGAGATCCTGCAGCACGACCGGCAGATCCGCGGAGTGCGCCGGCGCCTGGTGAAAAAGGTCCTCGGCGCGATCAAGGACATGCAGGCCAAGGACGGCGAGCGCTACACGAAGTTGTGGGCGCAGTTCGGCCGGGCGCTGAAGGAGGGCCTGCTCGAGGACACCGACAACACCGAGGCGCTGCTGGAGCTGGTGTCGGCCGCCTCCACGCACGACCCGGAGAAGACCACCACGCTGCGCGAGTACGTCGAGCGCATGAAGGACGGTCAGGACGCGATCTACTACCTGACCGGCGAGACCCGGGCGATGGTGGAGAACTCCCCGCACATGGAGGCGTTCGCCGCCAAGGGGTACGAGGTGCTGATCCTCACCGACCCGGTCGACGAGGTCTGGGTCGACCAGGTCCCGGCGTTCGCCGGCCACGCGCTGCAGTCCATCGCCAAGGGGCAGGTCGACCTCGACGAGCCCGCCGACGGCGACGACGAGGCCGAGTCGGACAAGGCCAAGCGCGAGGAGGACTTCGCCGCCCTGCTCCCGTGGCTGACCACGACGTTGTCCGAGCAGGTGAAGCAGGTACGCCTGTCGTCCCGGCTGACCACGTCGGCGGCCTGCATCGTCGGCGACGCCCACGACATGACGCCGACCCTGGAGAAGATGTACCGGGCGATGGGCCAGGAGATGCCCCCGGTCAAGCGCATCCTGGAGCTCAACCCGACGCACCCGTTGATCACGGCACTGCGCTCGGCCCACGCCACGAACGCGGAGGATCCGGCACTCGCCGAAATCGTCGAACTCGTCTACGGCGGCGCGCTGCTCGCCGAAGGCGGCGACCTCCCCGACCCGGCCCGCTTCACCCGCCTCCTGACCAACCACCTGGCCCGAGGCCTGTAACCCGCCGGCGTGCGACCGGCCGGACCCACCCGGGCCCGGC
>NZ_JBHTVA010000149.1:0-4271 GCF_042793325.1 Embleya sp. NPDC056575 | reverse complement strand
GGCGACGAGGTCGAGGCCGGCGCACCGGTCCTGGTGCTGGAGAGCATGAAGATGGAAACGGTGCTGCGCGCACCGTTCCGGGCACGGTTGAAGGAGTGCGCCGTGTCGGTGGGCAGTCAGGTCGACGTCGGTGCGGCGCTGTTGCGCCTGGAACCGCTCGCCGCCGCCGAAGCCGAAGCCGAGGACACCGCGTCCGTCGAGCTGGACCTGCCGGCCGCGCCGGAGGCGATCCCGATCCGGGAGCGCGCCGCACGCGGCCGGGAAGAGCTGCGCGGCCTGTTGCTGGGCTTCGACGTGGATCCGCACGACGAGCGCCGGGTGCTCGACGACTACCTCGCCGCGCGCCGGGCGGCGCTGTCGGACGGCGACGAACGGCCGCTGGCCCACGAGCTCGAACTGGTCGAGATGTTCACCGACCTCGCCGAGCTGGGCCGCAACCGTCCGGCGGGCGAGGATGTGGGTGGTGAGGGTCACGTGCACAGCGCCCGTGAACACTTCCACACCTTCCTGCAGAGCCTCGACGTCGAACGGGCCGGGCTGCCCGAGGCGTTCCGGGCCAAACTGGCCAAGGCACTCGCCCACTACGGTGTCACCGAAGCGGAGCCTTCGGCCGAACTCGAGGCCGCGGTCTTCCGGATCTTCCTCGGCCGGCAACGCGCGGCCGCCGATGCCGCGGTTGTCTCGTCGCTGCTGCGGGTGTGGTTGCGCGAGGCACCGCCGGACGCGATGTCGCGCGAGCCGGTCGGCCTCGCCCTGGAGCGCCTGGTCGCGGCGACCCAGGTGCGCTTCCCGGTGGTCGCCGACCTCGCGCGCGGGCTGGTGTTCACGTGGCTGGCCCAGCCGTTGTTGCGCCGCAACCGGGCCCGGGTCTACACCGACGTGCGCCGGCACCTGCGGCATCTGGACGCGCACCCGGACACCCCGGACCGCGCCGAGCGCATCGCGTCGATGGTGCGCAGCACCGAACCGCTGGTGTGCCTGCTAGGCCGGCGGCTCATCCGCGACGGCCTGGACAACACGATCATGTTGGAGGTGCTGACCCGCCGGTACTACGGCAACAAGGGCCTCACCGGCGTGCGTTCGAGCGAGGTCGCCGGCTGCACGTTCGTGGTCGCCGAGCGGGCGGGCACACGCCTGGTCTCCGCGGCGGTGCGGTTCGACGAACTCGGCGGCGCGTTGCGCGGGCTCGGGGAACTCGCGGACGGCGAGGGCGCGGTCGAGGCGGACATCTATCTCGCGTGGGAGAAGCAGCCGGTGGACCCGGACGCGATGGCCGCCGCGCTGCACGAGGTCGTGGACACCCGCTCGTTGTCACAGCGGATCCGCCGGCTCACCACCACCGTCGCGGGTCGCGGCGGCGCGGTGATGCACCATCACTTCACGTTCCGCCCGTGCGGCACCGGGATGGTCGAGGAGCGGTTGATCCGGGGTCTGCACCCGTACATCGCGCAGCGTATGCAGTTGGAGCGGCTGAGCAAGTTCGACCTCACCCGGCTGCCGTCCTCGGACGAGGAGGTCTACCTCTTCCAGTGCGTCGCCCGGGAAAACCCCGCCGACGACCGCCTGGTCGCCTTCGCCCAGGTCCGCGACCTCACCGAACTCCGGGACCACGAGGGCAGGTTGGTCGCCCTGCCGACCGCCGAGAACGTCGTCGCCACGTGCCTCGACTCGATCCGCCGCGCCCAGTCCCGGCGACCCGGGCGCAAGTACCCCGACACGAACCGGATCGTGATCTACGTCTGGCCGCCGACCGAGATCACCCGCGCCGAGTTGGAAACGGTCGTCGACCGCGTACTGCCGACGACCGAGGGCGCCGGTCTGGAGGAGATCCTGGTCATCGCGCGGATGCGCAGCCGGCACACCGGTGAACTGGACAAGGTCGCCGTACGGATCTGCGTGGACGCCTCCGGCGGCACCGAACTCACGATCGACGAACGCTCTTTCGAGCCCATCGAGCCGATCGACGAATACCGGCGCAAGGTGCTCCGCGCGGCCACGCGCAATACCGTCTACCCGTACGAACTGGTGCGTCTGCTGGGCGACTTCGTCGAGCACGACCTCGACGACGAGCACGTCCTGGCGCCGGTCGACCGACCGAGGGGCACCAACACGGCGGCGATCGTCGCGGGCGTGGTCACCACTCCGACCGAGCTGCACCCGCAGGGCATCGACCGGGTCGTCCTGCTCGGCGACCCGACGAAGTCGCTCGGGGCGCTGTCCGAGCCGGAGTGCCGTCGGGTGATCGCGGCGCTGGACCTGGCGGAGCGCATGCGGGTGCCGGTGGAGTGGTACGCGCTGTCGTCCGGCGCCCGGATCTCGATGGAGTCGGGCACGGAGAACATGGACTGGGTGGCCGCCGCGCTCAAGCGCATCGTCACGTTCACCCAGGACGGCGGCGAGATCAACATCGTGGTCGCGGGCATCAACGTCGGCGCACAGCCGTACTGGAACGCCGAGGCCACCATGCTCATGCACACCAAGGGCATCCTCGTGATGACCCCCGACTCGGCGATGGTGCTCACCGGGAAGCAGTCGTTGGACTTCTCCGGTGGCGTGTCGGCCGAGGACAACTTCGGCATCGGCGGCTACGACCGGGTGATGGGCCCGAACGGGCAGGCGCAGTACTGGGCGCCGAATCTGGGCGCGGCGCGGGATGTGTTGATGGAGCACTACGACCGGACCCACGTGGTGCCCGGCGAGGCGATGCCGCGACGCGCGCCGACGAGCGACCCCGTCGACCGGGACGTCCGCGACTTCCCGCACACCTGGGCGGGCAGCGACTTCACCACCGTCGGTGAGATCTTCTCCGCGGAGCACAACCCGGACCGCAAGAAGCCGTTCGACATCCGCACCGTGATGCGCGCGCTGTCCGACCGGGACCACCCCGTGTCGGAGCGCTGGGCGGGCATGGCCGACGCGGACACCGCCGCGGTGCAGGACGTGCGCCTGGGCGGTGTGCCGGTGTGCCTGATCGGGATCGAGTCGCGAGCGGTGCCGCGCCTGGGATTCCCGCCCACCGACGGCCCCGACACCTACACCGCCGGTACGTTGTTCCCGCAGTCGTCGAAGAAGGTCGCGCGGGCGATCAACGCGGCGTCCGGCAACCGGCCGCTGGTGGTGCTGGCGAACCTGTCCGGGTTCGACGGCTCGCCCGAGTCGATGCGCAAGCTGCAGTTGGAGTACGGCGCGGAGATCGGCCGGGCGATCGTGAACTTCCGCGGGCCGATCGTCTTCTGCGTGATCTCGCGCTACCACGGGGGCGCGTTCGTGGTCTTTTCCAAGGCGCTGAACCCGAACATGACCGTGCTCGCGCTGGAGGGCTCCTTCGCCTCGGTCCTGGGCGGCGCGCCCGCTGCGGCGGTGGTGTTCGCCGGAGATGTGCGGGCCCGTACGGTCGCCGACTCGCGGGTGCGGGCGCAGGAGGCCCACGTCGGGACCGTCTTCGGTGCGGAGCGCGCCGCGGCGAAGGCGGTGCTCGACGAGATCCGCGCGTCGGTGCGGGCGGAGAAACTCGGTGAGGTGGCGGCTGAGTTCGACCGTGTGCACGACATTCGGCGAGCCGTCGAGGTCGGCTCCGTCGACGCTGTCATCCGCGCCGAGGAACTGCGCCCGCGGATCATCGAGGCCATCGAACGCGGGTTGCGCCGCCCGACCGACGACGACCGGTATCCGTCGCCGGTCGCCCGAATGCAGCAGTGCGGAGCGCGTCCGTAGGGGTGGTTTCGAAAATCGCCGACATGCGTCGTGAGCAGCGACGATGC
Organism: Embleya sp. NPDC056575; assembly: GCF_042793325.1. Taxonomy (NCBI): domain Bacteria; kingdom Bacillati; phylum Actinomycetota; class Actinomycetes; order Kitasatosporales; family Streptomycetaceae; genus Embleya; species Embleya sp. NPDC056575. Next base: position 510 of record NZ_JBHTVA010000149.1, on the reverse strand, counting down.
CGGAAGTATCGGCATTCGTCGGGTTATTCGGGGCGGTTCGGATGCCCGCCGCCTGCGGATCCGCGTTCAGGATGAACCCGACCGCCTCGGGTGAGGTGGTCTCTTCGAGGATAAGGGGATCTCATGCGTAGGATCACGCGCGCTTCCGGCACCGTTGCCGCCGCGCTGCTCATGGCGAGTGCGGCCGCCGGCTCGGCGTTCGCCGTGACGGCGCAGGCCGACCACGCGGCGCCGGCGTCGGTTCCGCAGGACGGCGGCTGGGGTGGCGGCGGCGCCCTGGGCGGCTGGGGTGGCGGCGGCGGTGACGAGCACGGCGGCGGCGGTGGCGGCGGCTGGGGCCCGTTCGGCGGTGGCGGCGGCTGGCACACCCGCGGCTAGAGCCGATGTGGTGGTCCGGGCGGACGCCCGGCCGGGTCGCTCCCGGCCGTGCGTCCACCCGGCCGGGGGCCGCTCGCTCGTCTCCCGACGCCGCACACGGACGTCGGCCTGCCCGATCCGATCGGATCGGGC
>NZ_JBHTVA010000148.1:0-5426 GCF_042793325.1 Embleya sp. NPDC056575 | reverse complement strand
GCCCACCGCCGTCCGGCTCACACGACAACCCTCGGGGGGCGGTCGCATGCGACGGCGCAACCATGCCGCGACCCTGCTCGTCGCGGCGGCCCTGACCGCCGTGACGGCGTGTCAGGACGACGGCTCGAAGGCGGAGTCCGCGGCCGGCGCCACGGCCGCCAAGACGGCACAACCGGCGTCGGGCGGCGATGCGGTCGACCCGCTGGACAACGAGGACGGCACCAAACCCGGCCTCGCGCCGCTGACCTCGGCGGCCGACCTGGCCCGGGCCCGGGCGCTGATCGACCGGGTGCAGACGAAGGGGCGCGGCCCGAAGACCGGCTACGACCGGGAGAAGTACGGCCCGGCCTGGAGCGACGCGGTCAGCGGCGTGCCGTTCGGCGGCAACGACTGCGGCACCCGCGACGACATCCTCAAGCGGGACGGCCGGGCGACCCGCTGGCGGGACGGGAAGGGCTGCGTCGTGGAGACGATGACGCTGCCCGACCCGTACTCCGGCAAGGACATCACCTTCACCAAGGCCAAGGCGTCGGCGATACAGATAGACCACGTGGTGCCGTTGAGCGCGTCGTGGCAGATGGGCGCCGCCCAGTGGGACGCCGACAAGCGCCGCCGACTGGCCAACGACCCGCTGAACCTGCTGGCCGTCGACGGCCCGATCAACGGCGGCAAGGGCGACTCGAGCCCGGCGACGTGGCTGCCACCGAACAAGGCGGTGCGCTGCTCCTACGTGGTGCGGTACGCGCAGGTGTCGATCAAGTACGAACTGCCGGTGACGGACGCGGACAAGGCGGCGATGTCGGCGCAGTGCGGGGGGTGACGGCGGTCGGGCGCGGGTCGGTTCGGCCTACGGGCACAGGACGACCTTGCCGAGATTGGCGCGTGCCTCGATCACCTCGTGCGCCTTCGCCGCGTCCGCGAGCGCGAACGTGCCGTGCACGACGACCCGGAGCCGGCCCGACAGGGCCAGGTCCCAGAGCTCGTGCCGGTGCCGCTCGTACGTCTCGGGGAACGCCGTGGAGAAGCGGGCCATCGACATCCCGGTGATCGTCCGCGCGCCGGCGAGCAGCTCCCACGCCGGCACCGTCCCACCGCCGGAGTTGAAGAAGACCAGCCGGCCGAACGGCGCGAGCGCGGCCACCGCGCGCGGCAACACCTCGCCGCCGACGCCGTCGAGCACCACGTCGACCGGCTCGCCCCACGACGCGTCGGCGTACGACACCACCTCGTCGACCCCGAGCCCGCGCAGGAAGTCGGCCTTGTCGAGCGAACCCACGGCCGCGACCACCCGGCTCGCGCCGCGCGTGCGGGCCAGCTGTACGGCCAGATGACCGGCCCCGCTCGCGGCACCGGTGACCAGCACCGAGCGTCCCTCGACCACACCGGCCGAGGCCAGCGCCGCGAGCGCGACATGCCCGCCGCGCACCAGCGCGACCGCGTCCACCGCGCTCGCGGCGGCGGGGATGTGCGACGCGGTGAACACGGGGGCGAGGGCGAGATCCGCGTAGGCGTCGGCGAACGAGATGGCCACCACCCGATCGCCGACCGCGAACCCGGTCACGCCCGGCCCGATCGAGGCCACCTCGCCGGCCACGTCCCCGCCGAACACCCCGGGCAGCGGCAGCCCGCCCTCGCGCACCTTGCGCACGCTCGGCAGGCTCACCCCGATCGCCTCGGTCCGGATCAGCAGCTCGCCCGGCCCGGGTTCGGGTATCTCGACGTCCGGCACCTCCTCCGGGCAGAGCACGTCCGGACCACCGTTGCGGTAATAGCGAACACGACGCATGCGCGCGTCCTCCGGGTATCGAGAATCATGGGGAAGCCCAACGAAAACCGTGGGTGAGCCCAACGGTATGGCAATGATCGTGGGAAAGTCCAACGATTCTCCGGATAGGCTGCGTCCATGGTCGACAAGCTGCCCGCCCCCGCCCGGATCCGCGCCCTGCCCAGTTGGCTGCTCGGCCGCGCCGCCGCACACGGCCGAGGCCTGGTCCGCGAGGCGCTGGCCGGCGACGGCATGCCGATGCTGCACCACCTGGTGCTGATCGCGGTCCGGGAGTACGGCCCGGTGGCCCAGGCCGAACTCGCCCGCGCCGTCGCCATCGACCCCAAGGACATGGTCGCGATCCTGAACTCCCTCCAGGCCGACGGCCTGGTCACCCGCACCCCCGACCCGCACGACCGACGCAAGAACGCGATCGCCGCCACCCCCGCCGGCGAACACCGCCTGGCCCGGCAGGAACCCCTCGTGGACGCCGCGATGGACGACCTGCTCGCGCCCCTGACCGCCGCCGAGCGGGCCACCTTCACCGCCCTGCTCACCCGCGTCGTCGCCGCGGCCGACCCCGACGCGCCGACCGTGTCGTAGGGTCCGCGCATGCCCTCAGGCACCTACTCCTTCCACGACCCGCACGACGGCACCCCCCTGGGCGAGGAACGCTTCTCCTGCGCCCCCGGCCCGATCGGCTGGCGCTACACCGGAAGCGGCATCGACCTGACCCTCGACGCGCGGGGCCGCCCGGTGCGCCTGGAGGTGCTCGCGGGCGGCTGGCGCGTCCGCGGCGGCGCGACCGCGGTGGCCGGCGCACCCGGCGTGGTGTGGCTTCGGGCCGCGGCCGACCCGACGGTGGACGCGCCCGCGACCGAGGCCGAGGCCCGCGCCGCCGGCTTCACGGGCCGCTCGCCCGCCTTCCTGATCGCGACCGCCACGCTGCTGAACCTGACCGTCGGCGACTCCGCCCGGCTGCGCCTGATCGCGCTGACCGAACCGGTCCTGGCCGCGCACACGGTGGACCAGTCCTGGACCCTGGCCACGATCGAGACCCACGACGGCCTGACGGTCGAACGCTACGAGGTCGACGACCTCGCCACCGGCGAACGCGCCACGATCCACCTGAGCGGCGACGTGGTCCTGGCCGCCCCGGGCATCGAACTCGAAGCCCTCGACACACCGCCGAACCCACGGATCACGATGGGGGGGTGAAGCCGGGGGGTGTGGGGGTGGGGGTGGGCTCGGATGCGGGCGCGGGCGTGGGGGTGGAGGTCGATCCAGGGGCGGGCGTCGGCTCGGGCGTGGGCGTGGGCGTGGGCGTCGGCGCCTGCGAGCCCGGTGCCGACGGGATCGGCGGGATCGGCGGTACGGAGCCGGGCGCCGGCGGCGCCGCGTTCCCGGTGGCGTGCCCGCCGACGGCGGACGCGTGCCGCTCCCAGTCCCGACGTTGGCGCTCGGCGAGTACGGCGGCCAGGTACACCACCGGATGCATTCCGGGCGGCGGCCCGACCCCGATCCGTTGCGCGGTGTCCCCGGTCAGCCGCTCGGCGAGCGACGCGGCTATCGCCGGATCCAATTGGTCCCGCCGGGACAGGTATTGCCGAATGGCAAGAGCGAGATCATCGGGCAGCCCGGACAATTCGATCCCGGTCGCCCACGCCGACGCGGCCGGATGCAGCGGCAGCGGCAGTTGCCGCACCCCCGGAGTGCGCTCCCGCACCACGAACGTCCCGGCCGCCATGTCCCCGAGCCGCTTGCCGTTCGTCGAGGCCATCGAGGAGAACACCGCGCCACACCCGAACGTGGTCCAGAAATCCACGAAGAACCCGAGCAGCGCCCGCACCAGCGCGTGCCGGAACCGAACCGGCCCACCGTCGTCGCGAACCACCCGAAGCCCGAGCGCCAACTTCCCGAGGGAGCGCCCATGACTCGCGGTCTCCCAGGCGACCGGCCAGCCGATCACCACGAGCACGACGATCGTCAACGTCAACGCCGCCGCGAGCGCACCGTCGTCGACGGGCACCGCCAGCGAGACCAGCCACACCACCGCCAACAACACGGCGACCTGTGCCGCGAGGTCGATCACCATCGCGATCGCCCGGCTGGGCAGCCGCGCCGGGCGCAGGTCGAGCGCGACCGCTTCTCCCGTGACGAGCTCGGACACGGCCACCTCCAGTGTGTGCGTCGATGTCGCTCCCAGAGAGGATGCACCGTATGGATGTCGACGTCTTCGTCGCGGTACACCGCCACGAGTGGGAACGCCTGGAACAACTGACCCGCAGGCGCCGCCGCCTGTCGGGACCCGAGGTGGACGAGCTGGTGACGCTGTACCGCCGCACGGCCACCCACCTGTCGACGATCCGCTCCGCCGCGCCCGACCCCGTACTGGTCGGCCGGCTCTCCACCCTCACGGCCCGGGCCCGCTCGGCGGTCACCGCCCCACGCACGCCGGCCTGGCGCGACGCGACACTCTTCCTCACCGTTCGATTCCCGGTCGCGGTCTACCGCAGTCGCCGCTGGTGGGGGACGACGGCCGTGGCCTTCCTCGTGGTGGCGTCACTGATCGCCGCCTGGGTCGCCCACGACCCGGCGGTCCGCGATTCGGTCGGCGCGCCGGACCAGATCCGCGAGCTGACTCGCCCGGGCGGTGACTTCGAGACCTACTACTCCAGCGCCCCCGCGAGCTCGTTCGCCGCCCAGGTGGCCACGAACAACGCGTGGGTGACGGCCGGCTGCCTGGCCCTGGGCATCCTGCTCGGCCTGCCGGTGCTGTTCATCGTGTTCGGCAATGCGATGAACGTCGGCATCTCGGCGGGCCTGATGGCCGACGCGGGCCGCCTCGACGTCTTCTTCGGCCTGATCACGCCACACGGCCTGCTCGAACTCACCGCCGTGTTCATCGCGGCCGGCGTGGGCCTGCGCCTGGGCTGGACCGTCATCGACCCGGGCCCCCGAACCCGCGCCAAGGCGATCGCCGAAGAGGGCCGAATCGCCCTGGGCATGGCGGTCGGCCTGGCCCTGGTCCTGGTCGTCTCCGGCATCATCGAGGCCTTCGTGACCCCGTCCGGCCTGCCCACCTGGGGCAGGATCACGATCGGGGCGACGGTCGAGGCGGTGTTCCTGGCGTACGTGGTGATCCTGGGCCGCCGGGCCGAATTCGCCGGAGAGCGGGGGGATGTGGCATCCTCGGACGTCGCGGACGAACTGCCGATGATCGCTTGATCAGGTGATCTTGACAGCCCACCGACCGCACACGTAGATTCGAAGGGTTGTCGCGAAGTTGTCCAACGACGCGACAGTCTGGTAGTCTCTGCCAGAGCCGAGCGGGGCGTCCGTCAAGGATTGCACTCCTGCCGCAAGCATCACCATCGAATTTCTCGATCATCGGTCGCGTTCATTCGCGACGGGTTCGGCTATTTGCTGTTCTTGTGCATGTGGATTCTGGAATTCCCGATCGGTGCCGGAGTACCGGCGGAAACGGGTTACCGAATCTGCTAGGCTCCACCAGCCGGATGCCGAAGGAACGAAAGTCCCGAAGGCGGAAAGCAATAGCAGGAACAGACGAAAAGCGGGTCGGAAGATCTGCTAGAGTCTGAAAGGCGGAAAGCGCGGGAACGCGCCGGACGCCGAAAGCGAGGAAAGCGAAGCGGCCGAA
>NZ_JBHTVA010000147.1:0-2500 GCF_042793325.1 Embleya sp. NPDC056575 | reverse complement strand
GGTCGAGTGACTCTGCGCCGAAAATGTACCGGGGCTAAACGTATCACCGAAGCTGCGGACTGTTCTTCGAACAGTGGTAGGAGAGCGTTCTAAGGGCTGTGAAGCCAGACCGGAAGGACTGGTGGAGCGCTTAGAAGTGAGAATGCCGGTATGAGTAGCGAAAGAGGGGTGAGAATCCCCTCCACCGAATGCCTAAGGTTTCCTGAGGAAGGCTCGTCCGCTCAGGGTTAGTCGGGACCTAAGCCGAGGCCGAAAGGCGTAGGCGATGGACAACAGGTTGATATTCCTGTACCACCTCCTCACCATTTGAGCAATGGGGGGACGCAGGAGGATAGGGTAAGCGCGGTATTGGATATCCGCGTCCAAGCAGTTAGGCTGGGAAATAGGCAAATCCGTTTCCCATAAGGCTGAGCTGTGATGGCGAGCGAAATATAGTAGCGAAGTTCCTGATTCCACACTGCCAAGAAAAGCCTCTAGCGAGGTGAGAGGTGCCCGTACCGCAAACCGACACAGGTAGGCGAGGAGAGAATCCTAAGGTGATCGAGAGAACTCTCGTTAAGGAACTCGGCAAAATGACCCCGTAACTTCGGGAGAAGGGGTGCTCTGTTAGGGTGCAAGCCCGAGAGAGCCGCAGTGAATAGGCCCAGGCGACTGTTTAGCAAAAACACAGGTCTCTGCGAAGCCGTAAGGCGAAGTATAGGGGCTGACGCCTGCCCGGTGCTGGAAGGTTAAGAGGAGCGCTTAGCGTAAGCGAAGGTGCGAATTGAAGCCCCAGTAAACGGCGGCCGTAACTATAACGGTCCTAAGGTAGCGAAATTCCTTGTCGGGTAAGTTCCGACCCGCACGAAAGGCGCAACGATCTGGGCACTGTCTCAACGAGAGACTCGGTGAAATTATAGTACCTGTGAAGATGCAGGTTACCCGCGACAGGACGGAAAGACCCCGTGGAGCTTTACTGCAGCCTGATATTGAATGTTGGTACAGCTTGTACAGGATAGGTAGGAGCCTTGGAAACCGGAGCGCCAGCTTCGGTGGAGGCATCGGTGGGATACTACCCTGGCTGTATTGACCTTCTAACCCGCCGCCCTTATCGGGCGGGGAGACAGTGTCAGGTGGGCAGTTTGACTGGGGCGGTCGCCTCCTAAAAGGTAACGGAGGCGCCCAAAGGTTCCCTCAGAATGGTTGGAAATCATTCGCAGAGTGTAAAGGCACAAGGGAGCTTGACTGCGAGACCTACAAGTCGAGCAGGGACGAAAGTCGGGCTTAGTGATCCGGTGGTTCCGCATGGAAGGGCCATCGCTCAACGGATAAAAGCTACCCCGGGGATAACAGGCTTATCTCCCCCAAGAGTCCACATCGACGGGGAGGTTTGGCACCTCGATGTCGGCTCATCGCATCCTGGGGCTGTAGTCGGTCCCAAGGGTTGGGCTGTTCGCCCATTAAAGCGGTACGCGAGCTGGGTTCAGAACGTCGTGAGACAGTTCGGTCCCTATCCGTCGCGGGCGCAGGAAATTTGAGAGGAGCTGTCCTTAGTACGAGAGGACCGGGATGGACGCACCGCTGGTGTACCAGTTGTTCTGCCAAGGGCATCGCTGGGTAGCTATGTGCGGACGGGATAAGTGCTGAAAGCATCTAAGCATGAAGCCCCCCTCAAGATGAGATTTCCCATTCCGCAAGGAAGTAAGATCCCTGAAAGATGATCAGGTTGATAGGTCTGAGGTGGAAGTGTGGCGACACATGGAGCTGACAGATACTAATCGATCGAGGACTTAACCATATTTTTGAATGATGTCACACCTGTTATCTAGTTTTGAGAGAACACTCTCAATTTGTTTGGTGGCGATAGCGAAGAGGTCACACCCGTTCCCATACCGAACACGGAAGTTAAGCTCTTCAGCGCCGATGGTAGTCGGGGGTTTCCCCCAGTGAGAGTAGGACGCCGCCAAGCATTACTTTTATCATCGCGGGGTGGAGCAGTTCGGTAGCTCGTCGGGCTCATAACCCGAAGGTCGCAGGTTCAAATCCTGCCCCCGCAACCAAATTTTAAAATGGTCCGGTAGTTCAGTTGGTTAGAATGCCTGCCTGTCACGCAGGAGGTCGCGGGTTCGAGTCCCGTCCGGACCGCCATTTAAATACTTAGGCTCGGTAGCTCAGTTGGTAGAGCAACGGACTGAAAATCCGTGTGTCGGCGGTTCGATTCCGTCCCGAGCCACCACCTATGCCGGTGTAGCTCAATTGGTAGAGCAACTGACTTGTAATCAGTAGGTTGGGGGTTCAAGTCCTCTTGCCGGCACTGTTTTTTCAAAATTTAATGTGGAGGGGTAGCGAAGTGGCTAAACGCGGCGGACTGTAAATCCGCTCCCTCAGGGTTCGGCAGTTCGAATCTGCCCCCCTCCACCATTTATAGGGGCATAGTTTAACGGTAGAACAGAGGTCTCCAAAACCTCCGGTGTGGGTTCGATTCCTACTGCCCCTGCCAAATTTATGACATCTTGAGATT
>NZ_JBHTVA010000146.1:0-6635 GCF_042793325.1 Embleya sp. NPDC056575 | reverse complement strand
GTCCGGTACCGGACGGCGCGGCCTCGCCGAGGTTCCGCGGGACAGGCCCTCAGGCCCCGGAGCCGGGGGGGAACGGCTCGGGGGCGGGATCGGGGGTTCGGTCGGTGGGTGTGTCGGTGGGCGGATCGGGCCGGTCGGGGGTTGGTTCGGCGGGGGGACGTGCGTCTGGCTCGTGGGTGGGTTCGGCCGGGCGAGAAGGGTCTGGCCCGTGGGTGGGTTCGGCCGGGGGAGATGGGTCGGGTCTGTGGGTGGGCTCGATGATCGGGAAGGGATCGCGGCCGTTCGGCGGTTCGGTGATGGGGGGCCGGCCCGGGGCGCCGGCCGGCTCCCGGCGGGCAGTCGCCTCTCGGCGGGCCGAGACGGCGGGTGAGCCGGTGGGGGTGCCCGCGACCGGGGCGCGGGGGGTGCCCGTCGCGGTCGATTCGGGTGCGGGGCGGGCCGGGGCCGGCTCGGCGGTCGAGGATCGTGCGGAGACGGCCGCGGCCACGGATTCGGCCGGTTCCCTGACGGCCACCGGCCCCGCCGCCCGCGGCTCGGCGGTGGCGGTGCCGGCCCCGACCTCCTCCTCGGCGAACCACGCGGCGTGGTCCACTCCGGAGCGGGCCACCGGCGCGGGTACCGGTGGCAGCACCGGCGGAATGCTCGGCAGTACCCGGGCCAGCGCTGCGCCGAGGGAATGGCACACCACCACCAGCGGCGTGCCGGGCATACCGACCCGACCGTGTCGATCGGTGAGCAGCGTCCGGATGTGTCCGCGCCCCGGCCCGCCGAGCAGCAGCCGCAACGGGAGTTCGTCGCCGGGCGGTTCGGTCAGCTCGGGCGGCAGCGGATCCGGCAGCTCCGGGGTCACCAGGAACGTGGGCAGCCCCAGCCGGGGCGGCCTGCCGCGAGCGGTCCGGTACGCCTCCCGCACCGGCTGTCCGGCCACGTCGCGGTGCACTCCGCCGGCGACCACGACCTGCCCGGTCGGCAGCCTGGCGTCCAACTGGGCCGCGACCGCCTGGAACAGGGCCGGCCCCGAACGCGGTTCGCCCTGTACGCACACCATCGCCGGACCGACCACGAGGTCGACGAACACACACTCGCGGTCCCGCTCGCCCAGGGCGACGACGACCGGCCTGGTCCCTTCCGCGTCCGGCGTGACCGACGGCAACTCCGCCCGAACGGCCGTCCAGGACCGCGGGTCGTCGGGTACCGCCCGCCAGACGCCCCGAGGCGCGGGCATCCCGGCGGCGGCGAACAGCACCGTCACGGTGTCCTCACCGACGACGGCGGCATACGGCTGAGCGGGCGCCGCGGCGAACTTCGCGGCCACCAGCGCACGTTCCGCGTCCCGCCAGGTGGTCGCCGCGCCCAGGCCCCGCACCAACACCCGTACCGAGCGCCGATACCGCAGCCAGGCCCGCACCGGGCCGCCGAACGCGTGGGCGGTCAGCGCGATTTCCCGCCACAATCGCCGCGCCGCCGCCTTCCATCCGCCCATTCGCATCGCGAAGAACCGGAGGATCAGGAAGACCACGAGCGCGGCGGCGGAGATGCCGCCCCAACGGAGGATCGTTTCGCGGTGGTTCGCGAAGAAGTCGAGCGGATCGGTGTTCCTCATCTGCCGGGTAGCTCCCCACATCGGGCATCCACGACAGCACCCGACCGTGCTGCCGCGTGGTCCGCGCGACACTGTATGGAATTTCGGGTGCTCATCCGCCGCCGCGCTCCTCCAGGGCCTGGCGCAGAGCGCGGATCGCGTAGTAGGTACGGGACTTCGCCGTTCCCACCGGTATGCCGAGCAGTTCGGCGGCCTGCTTGAGATCACGATCGCTCAACACCGTCTCGGCGATGATCTCGCGATGCGCGGCGGTGAGCGAGGGCAGTGCGTCGGCGACGGCCATCTTCCAGAGCAGGGGCTCCCACTGGTCGTCGGCCAAAACGTACTCCAGGGGTTCCGGACTGCACTCCTGGGGCCGGGAGCGGCGCGCGCGGCGGTCGTCCATCACGATTCGGCGCGCCACCGTCGCCAGCCACGGCATCAGGTTGGACGTGTCGTCGGCGATCGTGCCCGCGTGCCGCCACGCGCGCAACATGGTCTCCTGGACCACGTCCTCGGCCCACGGCCGGTCCCCGCCGGTGAGCTTGAGGCAGAACGACAACAACGGAGTGGAGTATTGCCGATAGACGCGTTCCGCCAGGTCCGCGGGTTCCGCGAGGTCCGCCGGCTCGCCGTCGGGTGTCGAGCAGGCCTGGCCGCCGGTGTCACGGCCTCGGGTACAAAAAGACGTCACTGGCCCGGACCCTCGCTTCCCGGATGTGTGTCGGCTCGAACCGCGAACACTAACCACGGCGTGTTACAAGGTTGTTGGATCTGCGCTGAATTTGAGGATTCGCAGGCCGCCGCCGAAAACCCGAGTACGGGCCCCGGCAGGGCCGTTGGCGAGCGCCGATCTCGAGTCCTGCCATCCGGAACCCTCCCTCTCTCCGGCGACCGCGACACAACCGTGTTCATCCACACCTCCGAACCGAGGTTTCCCTCCGCACACGCGCTCCGCCGTTCGCGGGTTGCATCCCCTCGAGCCGAAAAACCCGGGCGGAGGGGTGAGGTGTCCGTGGCCGCCTATACGTTCCCCACCTGGACCGGACGGCCATCGGGCCGACCGCGCGCAAGCAGAGGAAGCCGAGAGCCCATGTCCATGTGGTTGATGCTCGCGAAGGTCGAACCGGCGGTGCCGGCGGCGATCCGGGAGCGGCCCGAACTGATCGAGACGCTCTTCTTCGACCCGGCCGACGAACCCGACCGAATCGACCCGTCCGACCGACCCGATCCGGACCAGGCCGCGGTGCTCCCCGGCGAGTTTCGTTCGCGCGCGGACTCCTTCGGGGTCGACTACCGCCTGGTGGCCGCGGTCGCGGAGAGCCGGGCGCGGGCCGAGCAGGACACGGCCGACTGGGAGGCGGTCTTCCCCTGGTTGGCCCGGGCGACCGGGCACGAGTGCGACGAGGTCGAGGAGTACGAGTTCTGCTACGGGCCCGCCTTCGTCCTCGCCCCGGACGAGGTCCGTCGGGTGGCCGAGGGCCTGGTCGCCGAAGGCTGGGCCCGCGACGGCGGGGCGGCCCGCTGGGGCGAGGAGCGCGAGGAGCACGAACTGGAGGACCTGGGACCGTTCTTCGCCGCCGCCGCGGCCGAGGGCAGGGCTGTGATCGGCGGGGTGGACTGAGCCGGGTGGACCCCCTCGTATCGACCGATGGGCGCAGCCCGGCGTGCCTTCGACCGATCAGGGGGTAAAGCTTGCGATAACTCAGGGTATGCGTCGCCGGCACGCGGTGCGCACGGGTCGCCGGGAGATGTGGGTACATGACGATCGATCGACGGGCATTCCTGACCGCTCTGGGGGTCGGCGGTGCGTTCGCACTCACGGGGTCGACGGCCGACGGATCGGTGCGCGGCGCCGTGAGCCGGCCCGCGTCCCGGGCGCGCACGCACGCCGGGGCGCGGATGCCGACGGCCGGGCCGCCGGACTGGTCGGCGTTGAAGGCGCGGTTGGACGGTCGGTTGCTGCTGCCCGCGGACCAGGGATACGACGTGGCCCGGCTCGGCTTCAACGAGCTGTACGACGGGCAGCTGCCGGCGGCGGTGGCCCGCTGCACGTCGGCGACGGACGTACAGAGCTGCCTGGACGCGGCCCGAGGCCACGGCGTGCCGATCGCCGCGCGCAGCGGGGGGCACAGCTACCTCGGATACAGCGTGCCCGACGACGGGCTGGTGATGGACCTGCGGCCGATGGCGCGGATCGAGGTGCACGACGACGGCACGGTGGACGTCGGCGCGGGTGCCCGGCTGATCGAGGTCTACGCCGGACTGGCGCAGGCGGGCCGGCTGCTGCCGGGCGGCTCGTGTCCGACGGTGGGGATCGGCGGACTGACCCTGGGCGGCGGGATCGGGGTGCTGACCCGCAAGTACGGTCTCACCTGCGACCGGCTGGTCGCGGCCGAGGTGGTCACCGCCGACTCGCGCGTGCTCACCGTGTCCGAGTGCGCCGAGCCGGATCTGTACTGGGCGCTGCGGGGTGGCGGCGGCGGCAACTTCGGCGTCGTCACGCGGTTCACGTTCCGCACGGAGCCGGCGCCCCCGCTCACCGTGTTCTCGCTGCGTTTCCCGGCCGGCGCGACGCCCTCGGTGGTCGGGGCCTGGCAGGGGTGGATCGCGGACGCGCGACCGGAGTTGTGGTCGAACTGCGTGATCTCCGGCGGCACGCCGCCGACGTGTCGGGTGGGCGGCTGCTACGTCGGCACACCCGACGCGCTGAACCCGCTCCTGGACACGCTGATCGCCGCCGTCGGAACGCGGCCCGGAACGCGCGGCGTGCAGGCGAAGAACTACCTGGACGCGATGAAGTACATGGCCGGCTGTTCGACCGACACCATCGCCCAGTGTCACCCGACGTTCGAGGGCGGACGACTGACCCGCGAGGCCTTCGTCGCCGTCTCCCGCGTACTGACCGCCGCGCTGGACGGCCAGGCGGTGGTGGGCCTGATGGCCGGCCGCGTCGGGCTGGACCTGCTCCTGGACTCGATGGGCGGCGCCGTCGCCGAACTCGCCCCCGACGCGACCGCCTTCCCGCACCGCAAGGCCCTGGCCACCGCCCAGATCTACGCGAACACCACGCCGGCCGGTCAGGCGGCGGCCACCGAGGCGGTCGACGCGGTCCGCGACGGCCTGGCCGCACTGGGCGCGACGGGCGCCTACGTCAACTACATCGACGCGACCCTCCCGGACTGGGGCACCGCCTACTACGCCGGCAACCTCCCACGCCTGAAGTCGGTGGCCCACCACTACGACCCCACGGGCGTCTTCACCTTCCCCCGATCGGTCGCCAACGCCTGACCGCCGCCGATCGCCCGGAGGCGGCGGCCGACGAGGTGCGGAGGCCCGGGACGCTCCGCGGCGCCTCCGTGCGCCTCCGCACCGGGCTCGCCCCGCGCCTCGGTGCCCGCGTTCGGGTCAGTGAGCCGCCTGGTACTTCGCCACGATGTCACCGGGTACCCGGCCGCGGGCGTTGATTTCGATGCCCTGTGCCTTGGCCCACTCCCTGACCTTCACCGGGTCCGGGCCGTCGCCGACCTTGTGGGCCTTGACGGCGGTGCGGCGCGACGTGCCGGTCTTGCGGCCGGCGTGGAAGTACGGGCCGAGGGCGTCCAGCAGTTGCTGGTAGGTGTCCTGGCCGAGGTCGATCTCGTAGGTGACGCCGTCCAAGCCGAAGGTATGCGTTGCGATGTCTTCACCCTCGTTGCCGGTGATGTCATCCGTGTAGAGCGTGACTACGCGCTGAGCCATTGGTGAGAATCCCCTTCCTGGGAGCGGGCTGATCGTAACGGAAAGGGGGTCCACGTCGCCTGCCCGGCGGTCGGGAGATCAGGTGATTCGGTTCGCTTCGGAATTGTCGGGCGGCGGAAACGGCTTTGGATACCATCCGATCTTTATCCCGATCGCGCATCGAAGAGAAGCATCGCATTTCCACGCGTCGCTATTGTCGTCGGGACGAAGTACCGGCGTCCGTACTTTTGGCATTGCTCCGGAAGCGGCGAGGGATCGGGGTCGCCGGCGCCGGATCAGCCGGCGCGGGTGGTCCAGGTGGTGCGTCGGGTTCGCAGGGCCAGGTCCTCGCGGTTGACGAGGCTTTGCGGGGACTCGGGGTCGAGGAGGCGGTCCAGGGCGGTGCGGTCCTCGGGGGTCAGGAGCCGGCCGATCCTGGTGCGGAGGCCGGTGAAGGTGGTGTGGGCGTAGCGGGTCACCGCCGGGTTCCGCGAGGCGGGGACGTGCAGCGTTCGGGTGCGTTCGGATTCGATGGCGAAGCCGGCCGCGGTGAGTTCGGCGGCCCAGTCCGCATCCCGGTGGGAGGCCATCGCCGTGTGTTGCCGGTCGATCGCGGCGTGGCAGCGGTCTTCGAGGCCGGGGCTGTCCGCCGGGGCCGCAGGGGGGAGGAAGCGGGGGAAGGCGGCCAGTTCGATCATGACGAACAGGCCGCCCGGGGACAGCAGTTCGCGGACTTGGCGCAGGGTTCGGCCCGGGTCGCTCATGTGGTGCATCGAGGCGGACGCCCAGACCAGCTCCGGTCGGCCGAGGTCGGGCAGGGTCGGGGTGTCCAGGTCGGCCCGCACGATGCGCAGACGCCCGTCCAGGCCGTCGGCGACCGCCCGGTCCCGCAGGCGATCCAGGTGGGCGGGGGCGGAGTCGACGGCCGTCACCCGGGAGTTCGGGAAGCGCCGGAGCAGGGCGAGCGTACCGGCGCCGGTTCCGCAGCCCAGGTCAACGATGTGACGGGGATCGGTCCCCGGGGGCAGCGACGCGATGACGGCCTCGATGTGCTCGGCGAGGACTTCCGCGTCCAGGTCCAGGGTCTGCGTGAGGTCGGCCTCGGCGTGTTCGTGCTTGTGCGCGGTGTGCGCGCCGTGATGTGCGGGGTGGGTCATGCCGTCACGCTAGGCGGATCGCGCGCCGCCGACCCGACGGGTTGCCGGATGCGCAAGGCGATGCCGGGACGGGTTGCCGCACACGCAAGGCACGAAGCGGATGCGGCGGGGGGCCGGGGGCGCGGTGGGCCCCCCGCCCCCCCCCCCCCCGCGCCCCCCCCCCCCCCCCCCCCCCC
>NZ_JBHTVA010000145.1:0-6655 GCF_042793325.1 Embleya sp. NPDC056575 | reverse complement strand
CCGGGCGGCGGGGGGCCCCCTCCCGGGCGCGGGCCGCGCTACTCCCGCGACATCAACTCCGCCGCCACGACCGCGCCCAACTCCGTACAGGCCGCCAGGGACTCCCGCGAGGGCGGGCCCGCCACCTCCACCGGAGGCCGGACCCGGCGCCATTGCAGCCCGGTCGCCGCCGCCTCGACCGAGCGCACCGCGCCCGTGGTGTCACTGCCGCCGTGGACGTACAGCCCGTACGGCCGCCGCGTCGTCTCTTGCTGACACACGTAATAGACAGTGTCAAAGAAGTGTTTCAACGCCCCCGACATGTAGCCCAGGTTCGCGGGTGTGCCGAGGAGGTAGCCGTCCGCCTCCAGGACCTCCACCGGCGAGCAGGTGAGGGCGGCTCGCACCCGCACCTCCACCCCCTCGATCTCCGGGTCGCGGGCGCCCGCGAGGGTCGCCTCCAGCATTTCGGCGAGCGTCGGCGAGGGCGTGTGGTGCACCACGAGCAGGATGGCCATGGCCACACGCTGCCAGAAGCCGGCCGCGCCGGCGGGCATGCCCCGCGACGCGCGCCGCGAGCCGCCGCCTTCCCGCGCCCGGCGCTTCCGTGCGTCCTCCATACGGGTGATTCGCCGAGGAAATGATGGAGATTCCACCCGTTTGATGCTTTGACACGTGCGCACCATTTGTCACGATAAGAGCACTTTAAGTAATACGTCGATAGGCCAACCGGCCGGCACCTCGGGGAGAAACCACCCACATGCGCCTCACCCCCCTGCGGCAGCGACCACTGCCCTACCCCCGCACCAAACCCCCCGCCGACCCGGCCCCCGAGACCGCCGGCCACACCCCGGCGCCCACGCCCACGCCCACTCCCGCCCCCGCCCCCGTCCCCCCGCCCGTTCCCGCCCCCACCGCCCCCGCGGCGCCCACCCTCGTCTCGGTCGTCCGCCGCACGCTCGTCCCGGCCGTCCACGCCACGAACGCGCAATCCCGCGCGTTCCACACCGTCTACGCGATCGCCACGCTCCCGCTGGTGATCGCGTTGCACCTCGCCCTCTGGGCGTTGTCCACCCCCGGTCGCCTCGGCGTCACCGTTCTGGTCCTCTACGGGATCGCCCGGACCGGGATCCTCACCCCACCCCCCACGCACTGAGTGCACCGCCCCAAGGAGTACCCATGGTTCTGTCCATCTCCGGCGTCCTGTTCCTCGGCGTCATCGCCTACGTCCTGTTCCGCAAGGACGGATTGCGCATCCCGCACGCCCTCGTCTGCGCCCTCTTCGGCTTCTATCTGGCGGGCAGCTCGATCGCCCCCCACATCACCGCGAGCAGCAACAGCATCGCCAACCTTCTCAGCGGCATCACCTTCTGAACCGCCGCCCCGCCGCCCCGCCGCCGCGCCCGCACCCCCGGTGCGCCGCGTCTCGGCGCACCGGTGAAGCCCTCGCACAGGCGTCGCCTTCGAGTGCCTCACCCGTGCGCCGAGGCGAGCACGGCGGGCGGACCGCTCCCCGAACGTCACGCACAGGCCCCGGCTCGCCCCCCGAACCGGGGCCTCCCGCCTACCCCCATCAACCCCCCACGGAGACCGCATGTCCCCCGGCCCCAAATCCCTCGCCGCCATCGCCCAGCGCGCCAAGGACGGCATCGGCAACACCCGCTCGCGCGCCACGCGGATCCACCAGCACACGCGCGACACCTTCTCGCCCGTGCTCACCCTCGGCCGCGGCCTGAACCGGCAACTCGCCTGGGCGCGGGCCTGGTGGAAGAACGCCTCCGCGGACAAGCGCAAGGCCGGGGCCGCGGTCGTCGCCGGCGCGGTGCTCGCCCTCTATTTCCTGCCCTATGCCCCGCTGATCGCCCTGCTGCTGATCCTGGCCGCCGCCGCCTGGCTCGGCCGCACGGACAAGCCCCCCGCCCCCGAGCCCGGCCCCGAACCCGTCGATCTCCGGCTCCAGGCCGTCTACAACGGCCTCGTGCCGCACCTCGCCGACGACCACGACCCGGCCAGGCTCTTCCACCCGGGCGGCGCGTACCGCGACGCCTTCCGCGACTGGGGACTCGACGGCGACCGGATCACCCGCCTCGAACTCGCCTACAGCCCCTACTTCACCGACGACGACCCCGGCGCCCGCGCCCGGATCGAGCGGGTGCTCCAGGCCAAACTCGGCCGCGGCCGCGAGTACTTCCACGACTGGGACACCGAGAACAACCGCCTCACCGTCGCCGCGCTGCCCCCGCTGCCCCCCGCCGTCCCGGCCCAGCAGTTCGTCACCGCGCCCTGCGAGATCCTGCTCGGCATCACCGACGCGGACAGCACCAACCGCCGCACCCCGATCCGGGTCGACGGAGCCACCCACCAACTCCCGCCGGTCATCTGGCGCACCGGCAACCGCGGCACCGACCCGCACCTGCTCGCCGTCGCCGCTCCCGGCGCGGGCAAGTCGAACCTGCTGCGCACCATCGCCCTCCAGGCCGCCCGCGACGGCGACATCGTGGTGATCGACGGCAGCGGCTCCGGCGACTACGCCTGCCTGGCCGGACGCCGCAACATCCTGCGCATCGAGACCGGGTACCACGGCGCCCTGGAGACGCTGACGTGGCTGCGACACGAGACGCAGCGCCGGATCGCCGCCGTCACCCACGCCAAACAACACGGCACGCCGGTCCCGGACAACGCCCGGCGTCCGCTGTGGGTGATCCTGGACGAGATCACCGAACTCGGCGACCTCGCCGCCGGCCAGGGCACCACCGACCCCCAGGAACTGCTGGACCTGCCGCTGCGCCTGGGCCGCGCCACCCACATCGGCGTGATCACCAGTACCCGCCCCACCCACCTGGACCGGCTGCGCCCCGCGCTGATCGCCGACACGCACACGCGCGTCGTCCTCGGCCCGCTCGATCCCGAGGCCATCCGGACCGTCCTGGGCACCGGCCCCGGCGTCTCCGGCGGCGAGGACATGCCGCCCGGGCGCGGCTACGTACGGATCGGCATCGGCCCGGTGGTGCGCATCCAGGTCCCGCACACCCCGGACCCGCTCGAAGAGGACACCCCCGAGGCCGAACGCCGGCGCCTGCTCGCGCTGCTGCCGCACCACACCGACGCGTTCACCGTCGAGGACCCCACCATCTCGCTCGCCAAGGAATTCCGGCGAGAGCCCGAACCCACCGCCTGACCGCACGGCGCGCCCCCTGCCCGGACGCCGCGCCGCCCCCACGCTTGCGAAGGGCCCTCCGAGCCGGCACGGCTCGGAGGGCCTCGACGTGTACCCGGTCCTCGCCCGGTACGCCACCAAATACACAAAACACATCACTTCACCCGCACCCGCGCGCCATGATGGTGCCCCGCACCCCCACGGAGGACGTGGACGCCCAGTGTTCGACCTCGCCAACTTCACCGTCAGCGACATGGTGGTGTGCAGTTCCGAACTGCGCCGGGTCACCGCCGAATCGGCCACCACCGAGGACGCCGCCCGGGCGATCGTGCGGCACCTGCGCACCAGCTTTCGCGACCCGGACACCGGACGGTCCCAACTCGTCCTCACCCGCCTGTTCCAGACCATGCCCTGGCGCAACCTCACCCCGGACCTGGAACAGCGCGCCCTGCGTCGGCAACCCGACCTCGTCCCGCACCCCGACCTGCGCTGCCTCACCCTCCTCGCCACCACCGGCGACCGCCCCGAATGGCGCGACCGCACCCGCTCGCGCCAGCACCAGGTGGTCGCCTTCCCCAGCGCCGAGGCGGTCCGCCGGGCACCGATGATCAGCGCCATGCTGGCCCAACTCGGGGTCACCGCCGAGGAGATCGTGGCCGGCCCGCTGAGCGGCGACACCGAATGGGACCGGCACGACATCACCCACATCCCCGACGCGCTGGCCGGCAGCGCCGTCCCGGACAAGGAGTTCATCCGGAGCCACGGCATAAAATCCGTGGTCGGCTACGCCGGCAAGCTCCCCGACGGCGAACTGTTCACCGTCCTGATGTTCACCCGCGTGTACATCCCGGCCCGGATCGCCGAACTCTTCCGCACCGTCGCCGTCTCCACCCGATTGGCCCTGCTCCCGCTCAACACCGCGCCCCTGTTCGCCGGCGGCCCGGGACGGAACACCCCCGTCACACACCTCGCCGCCGCCCGCCTGGACGCGCTCGAACAACTCCTGGCCGCCCACGAGGACACCTCCGCGCAGGCGGCCCTGGTCGCCGCCGACGCCCGCGACCGGGTGCGCTCGCAGCAGGAACAACTCGCCTACAAGCAGCGCCGGCTCGACCAGGAGACCCGAATCGTCGAGACGCTCTACCGCGTCGGCCAAAAGCTCACCCGCGAACTCAACCTCGAACGCCTGGTCCAGGCCGCCACCGACGCCGCCACCTCGGTGATCGCCGCCGAGCACGGCATCTTCCGCTACATCGACTACGACACCGGCGGCGTCGCCGACACCCGCTACGCGGTCACCAGCCCCGACCCCACCCTGATCGACCGCCTCCCGCGCCCGCGCCCCACCCTCGCGGCGCGCACCCGCCCGCAGACCACCGTCGTCCCGCCGGCCACCGTGCGCCGCGGCGACCTCACCGAGGACCCGGGCGCCGCGGGCCTGCTTCCCTACCGGGTCAGCACCGCCGGGCAACCCCCGGTCCGCAGCCTGCTGACCATCCCGGTGACCACCGCCACCGGCGAGGACCTGGGCGCGTTCTCCTTCTGCCACACCCGGGCCGACGTGTTCACCGAACGCGACGAACAACTCGCCCTCGGCATCGCCGCCCAGGCCGCCACCGCGATCGAGAACGCCCGGCTGTTCCGCAGCGTCCGCGACACCGCCGTGGAACTCCAGCGCAGCCTGCTCCCGCAGGTCCCGCCCGACCTCGACGAGCTGGACATCGCCTTCCGCTACCTGCCCGGGGCCAAGGGCCAGCAGGTCGGCGGCGACTGGTTCGACGTGATCCCGCTGTCCGCCGGGCGAATCGCCCTCGTGGTCGGCGACGTGATGGGCCGGGGCCTACGGGCCGCCGCCGTGATGGGCCAACTGCGCGCCGCGGTCCGGGCGTACGCGGTCATGGACCTGCCGCCCGCACAGGTGATGCGGCACCTGAACCGGTTGGTGACCGGGCTCGGCGGCGAGGACCAGATCATCACCTGCGTCTACGCCGTCTACGATCCCGGCGACGCCACCGTGCACTGGTCCAACGCCGGGCACCTGCCGCCCGCGCTGATCAGCGCCGACGGCAAGGTCGAACTCCTGGAGGACGACCTCGGCGTCCCGCTCGGCCTGGACGGCACCACCTTCGAGGACGCGATGGTCGGCTTCGACGCCGGCGACCAGCTGCTGCTGTACACCGACGGCCTGGTCGAATCGCACGACGCCTCGCTCACCGACCGGCTCCAGGAACTCACCGAGCACATCGACGGCACCACCGGCGGCACCTGCACCGTCGCCGACGTGGCCGACCTGCTGGCCAAGACGATGCTCACCGGCCAGGAGCCCGACGACGTCGCTCTGCTGCTGGTGCGCGCCCGGCACAGCGTCGAGCGCACCGCCGGCCTCGACCTGCCGCCCACCCCGCGCTCGGCCCGCGAGGCCCGCGACTTCGTCCGCGCCACGCTGGCCCGCTGGGGCCTGGTCGACCACAGCGACACCACCTGCTCGGTGGTCACCGAACTCGTCTCCAACGCCGCCGAACACGCCCGCACGCCCATGGAGTTGCGGCTGCGCCACCATCCGGGCCGGCTGATCGTCGAGGTGGTCGACCACGACGGGCGACTGCCCAAGGAGATCGCCTCTCCCGGCCACGACGAGCGGCATCGCGGGTTGTGCATCGTGGCCGGTCTCACTACCGACTGGGGGGTGCGGCCCACCGACACCGGGAAGATCGTCTGGGCGGAGATCCGCGACCGGTGAGACCCACGGGGTTCGCCGCGTGGCGGTACACGTCGCCGACGGCGCGTTGTCGGGGCGATTCCGGTGGACCGTGCGAGTTATGCCACTTTCTCCCGGCGATGTGATGAATCATCCGTTTTCGGGTAGCTACCCACCGTCACGGACCCCGAGCCGTCCCCGTCGACCCCTCGGTCGGGAATCTTCGGGGCCCGTCACGCGTTCTGCAATCGGACGAGACAGCAAGACCTGTCGATGTGGGTTACCAGCCAGGAGGCACGATTCATGAGTGAGCGAGCTCTCCGCGGCACACGCCTTGGCGCCACCAGCTACGAGACCGATCGCGGTATCGATCTGGCGCCGCGTCGCACCGTGGAATACGAATGCCCCCGGGGGCACCGCTTCGAGATGCCGTTCTCCGTCGAGGCGGAGATCCCGTCGACGTGGGAGTGCCGCAGCTGCGGAGCCGTGGCGCAGCTGGTGGACGGCACGCCGCCCGAGGAGAAGAAGAACAAGGCGACACGCACGCACTGGGACATGCTCATGGAGCGGCGGACCAGGGAAGAGCTGGAAGAGGTGCTCGCCGAGCGCCTCGCCGTACTGCGGTCGGGTGGGATCAACCTCCACCACGATCCGCGCGACAACCGCAAGAGCGCCTGAGCGATCCCCGCGCGAGCCCGCTCCGGGCCCGTGCGGATCCCGTCGACAGGTGGCACCGACGCCCGGGGCGCCGACGGCCATCACGGGGGGGGGGCCCCGGGCGGCGTGCTGGGGCGCGCAGGGGCGCGGGGGCGGCGGGGGTG
>NZ_JBHTVA010000144.1:0-6736 GCF_042793325.1 Embleya sp. NPDC056575 | reverse complement strand
CCTTCCCGAGTGGGCCGGGCGTTTCCGGTGTGCGGTCGCCGTGTGGGTGGCGAGGGTGCACAGAACCGGACGGCGTGGGGTGCCGTGACCCGCTCTCCTCCTGGTAGGAGTAGCGCTGCTCCTGCCACGGGTCACCGATGTTGTGGTAGCCCCGCTCCTCCCAGAAGCCGCGCTTGTCGGCGACCATGTACTCGATCCCGCGCACCCACTTGGGGCCCTTCCAGGCGTACAGGTGCGGCACGATCAGCCGGACCGGGAAGCCGTGCTCGGCGGTCAGCGGCTCGCCGTTGTGGTGGGTGGCCAGGATCGTCTGGTCGCTCGCGAAGTCGAACATGCGCAGGTTCGAGCTGAAGCCGTACTCCGCCCACACCATCGCGTGGGTGACCTCCGGCGCGGGCGGGGCGATCTCCATCAGCTTGGCTATGGTCAGCCCGGTCCACTCGTTGCCCAGCATGCTGAACTTGGTCACACAGTGGAAGTCGGCGACCACGGTCTCGTGCGGCAGCGCGGAGAACTCGTCGTGGTTCCAGCAGTGCTTCTCCCCCGAGGCGGTCGCGCCGAAGACGCGGAAGTCCCAGATCTCGGGCTTGAACCGCGGGACGGGTCCGTAGTGCAGAACGGGCCAGCCACGCTGGATCCGCTGGCCCGGCGGAAGTCGCGGATCGCGATCCGGAGCCTCGGTCCCACCTTGTGCCGCTTCCGTATGCCCCATACCTCACATGGTCCCAGACGCCCCGACCGACTCTCGACCGCCCCTGCCGGCGCGGAAGCCGCGGACCGACCCGTTTTCCGGCGCCGCCCGGGACCGGCGGGCAGGCGGCGCACGGCGGGACATGTTCGACATTGGAAGGCAAGGCTGCCCTTCGTGGCGGAAGTGCTACCAAAAGTGACAGGATTCGGAGGAACTCCTGCCCCACGCGTGCCCGGGGTTCCCCCACGTCTCCCATGTTCACAGCCCGTCCCACACCGGAAGGTGCGTCGCGATGCACAGTGACCCGCAGATCATCGAGCTCCTGAACGAACAGCTCACGGCGGAACTCACCGCGATCAACCAGTACTTCCTGCACGCGAAGATGCAGGAGCACCGGGGCTACATCAAGCTCGCGGCCTGGACCCGCCACGAGTCGATCGACGAGATGAAGCACGCCGAACGGCTCACCGACCGCATCCTGATGCTGGAGGGCCTGCCGAACTACCAGCGCCTGAACGCGCTGCGGATCGGCCAGAACCTGGAGGAGATGTTCCGCGCCGACCTGGCGGTGGAGATGGAGGCCGTGGAGCGGCTGCGGCGCGGGATCCCGCTGATGCGCGAGAAGGGCGACGTGACCTCGGCCAACATCTTCGAGGAGATCCTGGCCGACGAGGAAGAGCACGTCGACTACCTGGAGACGCAGCTCGGCCTGCTCTCCGAGGTGGGCGAGCAGCTTTACATCGCGGGCCTGCTCAAGCAGCCGAACGAGAGCTGACCGGGAGCCGGCCGCAAGCGCGCGACCGATCGGGGCTTGTGTCACCGATCACCCGGTATTCCCCCCGGCGAGCCCTGAGGTTACCCTTACCTAAGTAACCTCGCCGCTGGGGGGAAATCTCCGTGTACGTCTGCATGTGCTTCGGTGTCACCGACCGTCAGGTCAACGACCGGATAGCCGACGGCGCCCGCACCATGCGCGAAATCGCCCAGTCCTGCGGGGGCGCGGGCACCGACTGCGGCCGGTGCGTCAAGAGCATCACCGCGATGTTGCCCCGCGACGAGTCCCGACGCCGGCGGCGCGAGTTGTGCGGCGAGGCGGACACCTGCGCGACCGCGTGCGAGAGCGCCGCCCCGACCGTCGAGCCCGTCGCGCTGCCGATGCCGACCGTCGTAGCCGCCACCGCGACCCTGCCCGACAACGTGGTCCCGCTGCGCCGGCACTCCGCCGCCTGATCAGCCCTTCGCCGCCTGCGCGATCGCCGTCGCGGCGCGCGCGCAACCGGCCGCGTCCACGTCCATGTGCGTGACCAGGCGCACCAGCCTCGGCCCGAACGCCGACACCAGCACCCCCTCCGCGCGGCAGCGCTCGGCGATCGTGGCCGCGTCCGGCTGCCGCTCCCCCAGCTCGACCAGCACGATGTTGGTCTCCGGGTCGGTCACCGCGAAGCCCGCCTCGCGCAGCAGCCCGGCCAGCCCCCGCGCGTGCTCGTGGTCCTCGGCCAGCCGCTCGACGTGGTGCTCCAGGGCGTACCGGCCGCCCGCCGCGAGGATGCCCGCCTGGCGCATGCCGCCGCCCATCCGGTGCCGCATCCGCCGCGCCTCCGCCTCGTACTCCGCGGGCATCATCAGCACCGACCCCGCCGGTGCGCCGAGCCCCTTGGACAGACACACGCTGAGCGAGTCGAACAGCGCCCCGTAACCGCGCAGCGGCGTGCCGGTGGCCACGTGCGCGTTCCAGATCCGCGCGCCGTCGCAGTGCAGCGGCAGCCCGAATCCGCTCACCAGCTCGCGAATCGCGGTCAGCTGCTCCAGCGGGTACACCGAGCCGCCGCCCCGGTTGTGCGTCTGCTCGACCGCGACCAGGTCGGTGCCGACCGTGTACGGGTTGCCGACCCGGATCAACCGGGCCAGGTCGGCCGGGTCGAGCAGGCCGCGCGGGCTGAGCGTGGTCCGGGTCTGGACGCCGCCCTGCGCCGACGCCGCACCGTCCTCGTGCGCGACGATGTGCGCGTCGGCGTCCAGGACCAGCTCGCCGCCCGCCGGGACGGCCAGCCGCACGGCCAGCTGGTTGGCCATCACGCCGGTCGGCGTGAACAGCGCGAACGGCTGCCCGAACAGGTCGGCGACGTACTCCTCCAGGGCCCGGACGGTCGGGTCCTCGGCGTAGACGTCGTCGCCCACCTCGGCGGCGGCCATCGCCGCGCGCATCGCGGGGCCGGGCTTGGTGACGGTATCGCTGCGCAGGTCGGTGAAGGTCATGGCGGCAGCATTACAGACGCCGTCGAGGGCGGATCCTCCGGTCGGAGGGTCCGCCCTCGGGGCGCTTGGGTCGGATCAGCTCTTGCGGTACATCTCCGCGACCAGGAAGGCCAGGTCGAGCGACTGGCTGCGGTTCAGCCGCGGGTCGCACGCGGTCTCGTAGCGCTGGTGCAGGTCGTCGACGAAGATCTCGTCGCCGCCGCCCACGCACTCCGTGACGTCGTCACCGGTCAACTCGACGTGGATGCCGCCCGGGTGCGTGCCGAGCGCGCGGTGCACCTCGAAGAAGCCCTTGACCTCGTCGAGGACGTCGTCGAAGCGACGGGTCTTGTGCCCGCTGGACGCCTCGAACGTGTTGCCGTGCATCGGGTCGGACACCCACACCGGCTGCGCGCCGGCCGCGGCCACCTTCTCCACCAGGGCCGGGAGGTTGTCCCGGACCTTGCCCGCGCCCATGCGGACGATGAAGGTCAGCCGGCCCGGGTCGCGGTTCGGGTCGAGCTTGTCGATCAGCGCGAGCGCGTCCTCGGGAGAGGTGGTCGGGCCGAGCTTGACGCCGATCGGGTTGCGGATCCGGGAGGCGAACTCGATGTGCGCGCCGTCGAGCTGCCGGGTGCGCTCGCCGATCCACACCATGTGGCCGGACACGTCGTACAGGTCGCCGGTGCGCGAGTCGACCCGGGTGAGCGCGTCCTCGTAGTCCAGGATCAGCGCCTCGTGGCTGGCGTAGAACTCCACGGTGCGGAATTCCTCGGGGTCGGTCCCGCACGCGTGCATGAAGCGCATCGCGCCGTCGATCTCGGCCGCGAGCCGCTCGTAGCGCTCGCCGGAGGGCGAGAGCGCGACGAAGTCCTGGTTCCAGGCATGCACCTGGCGCAGGTCGGCGTAGCCGCCCGTGGTGAACGCGCGCACCAGGTTCAGCGTCGCCGAGGACGAGTGGTACATGCGCTTGAGCCGCTCGGGATCGGGCATGCGGGCGGCCTCGGTGAAGGCCAGCTCGTTGACCGCGTCGCCCCGGTAGGACGGCAGGGTCACCCCGTCGCGGGTCTCGGTGCCGCTGGAGCGCGGCTTGGAGTACTGCCCGGCCATCCGGCCGACCTTGACCACCGGCACCGAGGCCGCGTAGGTCAGCACGACGGCCATCTGCAGCAGCGTCTTGAGCTTGTTCTTGATCGCGTCGGCGGTGTTGCCGGCGAAGGTCTCGGCGCAGTCGCCGCCCTGGAGCAGGAACGCTTCGCCCTTGGCCACCGACGCGAGCCGACCACGAAGCTGGTCGCACTCGCCGGCGAAGACGAGCGGCGGATAGGAACGGAGGTCCGCGAGGGCGGAGCCCAGGGCCTCGTTGTCCGGCCACTCGGGCTGTTGCGCCGCCGGGAGGGTTCGCCAGGATTCGATGTCGTTCAGGGTCACCGCTCAAGACTAAGCGGAGTGGCAACCCGATTGAGGCCGGCGCCCGGAGAGCGAGACGCGCGACATCGGGCGCCGGTGCGGCGGGCACCCGGCGCGCCCGGCGCGAACCCCCGGGAAACGGCGACGGCCGCCGGAAAACGGTGACCCCGCGCGGTCGAGCCACTAGGATTCGGGGCGTGATCGCGATCAGCTTCCATCGACACTCCTGGTGGCCCGTCCCTGCGGCGGCCCACTGACTTCGCGATCACCCCACGATCCGACGGCCGCCCGGCAGGGCGGCCCTTTGTTTGTCCCGGACCCGGCGGCGCACCCGCCCCGACCGGACGGACAACCGGCGGATCGCCCGGTCGGGAGGGCGTCTCTCTCGACCGAGGAGCACCCATGCGCACCGCCGACGCCCTGTCCCCGCTGTTCTCCGCCGCCCCGCCGCCGTTCGCGCTGATCCGGCGCGAGAACTCGTCCGTGGTCGAACTCCTGACCGGCGAGATCGTCGACGCGCCCGGCCTCGACGCGCTGCCGCTGCCGGCCGCCGGCGACGGGCCCGGGCACGAACTGCTCGCCCTGGTGCCATACGGGCAGATCCGCGAGCGCGGGTTCGAGTACCGCGAGGACGGCACGCCGCTGCGCTGCCTGCGGGTCACCGAGCAGCACGAGCTGCCCCTGGCCGAGGTGCTGGCCGCGCTGCCGCGGGTGCCGGTCGCGCTGCGCGGCGGCGGCTTCGACGTGGACGACGAGAGCTACGCCGTGATCGTCAAGCGGGTGATCGAGGAGGAGATCGGCCGGGGCGAGGGCGCCAACTTCGTCATCCGGCGCGACTACCGCGACCACATCGAGGACTACACGCCGGCCTCGGCGGGCACCCTGCTGCACCGGCTGCTGACCCGGGAGAGCGGCGCGTACTGGACCTACCTGATCCACACCGGCGAGCTGACCCTGGTCGGCGCCAGCCCCGAGCGGCACGTCAGCTCGATCGGCGGCGAGGTGGTGATGAATCCGATCAGCGGAACGTATCGGCATCCCGCCGAGGGGCCCTCGCGCGAGGGGCTGCTGGCCTTCCTGCGCGATCCGAAGGAGATCGACGAGCTGTTCATGGTCGTCGACGAGGAACTGAAGATGATGAGCGAGGTGTGCGACCTCGGCGGCGCGGTGGAGGGTCCCTTCCTCAAGCCGATGGGCCACCTCACACACACCGAATACCTGCTGCGCGGGGTGACCTCGCACGACGTGGGCACCGTGCTGCGCGGCACCATGTTCGCGCCGACGGTGACCGGCAGCCCGCTGGAGAACGCGTGCCGGGTGATCCGTCGGCACGAGCCGACCGGGCGCGGCTACTACTCGGGCGTACTGGCGCTGATCGGGCGCGACGGGGAGGGGCGACGCACCCTGGACGCGCCGATCCTGATCCGAACCGCGTACATCACCCCCGACGGCGGCCTGCGGGTGCCCGCGGGCGCGACCCTGGTCCGGCACTCCACCCCCGAGAACGAGGTGGCCGAGACACACGCGAAGGCGGCCGGGGTGCTGGCCGCGCTCGGCGTGGTGCCGGCCGCCGGGGTCGCCGGGAACACGGCGCTCGCGGCCGATCCCGAGGTGCACGCGGTCCTGGCGGAGCGCAATGCCGCGCTCGCCCCGTTCTGGCTGCGGCCGCGGGACGGGCACGCGCTGCGCGCGCCGGAGCTGGCGGGGCGGCACGTCCTGGTGGTGGACGGCGAGGACACCTTCACCGCGATGCTCGCGCACGTGTTGCGCACGCTGGGCCTGCGGGTCGAGGTCAGGTCGTACGACGACGTCACCTCGCGGCGGGTGCGCGGCGCCGACCTGGTGGTGCTCGGTCCCGGACCGGGCGACCCCCGGGACACCGCGCACCGCAAGATCCGGCTGATGGGCGCGTTGTTGCGGACCCGGCTCGACGCGAGCGCCCCGCTGCTCGCGGTCTGCCTGGGACACCAGTTGCTCGCCCACGAGCTGGGCCTGGAACTGATCCGCGAGCAGCGGCCGTACCAGGGCAAGCAGGAGACCATCGACCTGTTCGGCCGGCCGGAACGGGTCGGCTTCTACAACGCGTTCACCGCGCTGCGGCCGACCGGCGGGGTGCCCAACGTGGAGTTCGCCGCGGACTCGTTCAGCGGCCGGGTGCACGCGCTGCGTTCGAGCCGGATGCGGCTGGCGGGGGTGCAGTTCCACCCCGAGTCGGTACTCACCCACAACGGCCTGGCCATCGTGCGGGAGCTGCTCGCCGGGTTGTGAGCGCCGCGGAGGGCGCCGCGGGTGGGCGCCCACCCCGGCGGGTGCGGGCCGGGTCGGGGGCCCGGGCGCGCCCGGGGGCGCGCGGGGGGGCGCCCGGGCGGTCAGGGGGGGGGGCGTAATAAACAAAGTAGC
>NZ_JBHTVA010000143.1:0-6957 GCF_042793325.1 Embleya sp. NPDC056575 | reverse complement strand
GAACGGCACTCGCCGTTCGGGGCCTTCGTGGATCACCGGCACCTGCCCGGCACCGGCCCGGGGTCGGTGCCGCTCCGCCCGGCCACACCCCCGCGACGGCCGATCGGAGCGGACCCCTCGCCCGCGTCACAAGCAGATCACGCGGGAATCCCTCGGCACTTCAGGGGAAGCCCTCATCTTCGGCGGAAACTTCGAGGGAGTCGCCGACCCGATTCCCCGACATTGCCCCCGAACCGGGCTTCCCGAGGCGGATCTCCCTCGGATCTCGCCGCTTGCCCCCTCACGCCTCCATCAGCAGGTATTGCCGCACGTCCAGGTAGCCGGACCGGAAGCCCGCCTCCGACCAGGACAGGTACAGGTCCCACATGCGCCGGAACACGTGGTCGAAGCCCAACGCCTCGACCTCGTCGGCCCGCCGGTCGAACCGCTCCCGCCACAGCCGCAACGTCTCGGCGTAGTGCAGGCCGTACGACCTGCTGTCCGCGACCCGCAGCCGGGTCGCGGCGGCGGCCTTGCGCACCGCGTCGTCGGAGGGGATCAGACCCCCCGGGAAGATGTACTTGTGGATCCACGTGTACGTGTCCCGACCGGCCAACATCCGGTCGTGCGGCATCGTGATCGACTGCAACGCGACCCGGCCGCCGGGTGCGAGCAGTCGGTCCAGCACCGCGAAGTAGGTGGGCCAGTACTCCTCCCCCACCGCCTCGATCATCTCCACGCTGACGATCGCGTCGTAACTGCCGCTCACGTGGCGGTAGTCGCGCAACTCGACCCGGACCCGATCGGCCAGGCCGGCGTTCGCGATCCGCGCCACCGCCAGGTCGCGCTGCTCGGCCGAGATGGTGATGGTGTGTACGTCCGCCCCGCGTTGGGCCGCGCGCAGTGCCAACTCGCCCCATCCGGTGCCGATTTCCAGCAGCCGGGTACCGGGGCCGACGTCCGCCAGGTCGAGCAGCCGGTCGATCTTGCGCCGCTGGGCCTCGGGCAACCCGTCCTCGTCGGCGTGCGGTCCGCCGTCGGAGCCCTGTTCGAAGACCGCCGACGAGTAGGTCATCGTCTCGTCCAGGAAGGTGGCGAACAACTCGTTCGACAGGTCGTAGTGCCGGTGGATGTTGCGCTTCGCGCCGGCCACGGTATTGCGCTGCGCACGCGGCAGGCGCGGTATCGCCAGGGGCCGAAGTCGCTGGAGCGCCGGGGGAATCAGCGTGCTCACCCGGGAGGCGAACACGGTGAGCACCGCGGTCAGGTCGTCCGCCTCCCAGTCGCCCGCCTGATACGCCTCGCCGAAGCCGATCAGCCCACCCGTGCCCACCCGACGAAAGAACGCGTCCGGCCGCACGATCCGCATCACCGGCGCCTTCGCGTCCCCGTCGCCGCGCATCGCACCGTCGATCCACACCCGCAACGGCAGCCGGGCCACCGCTCGTTCGAACAGGAAGCGGGCCGCGGCGGCGCGCAGCGGTCGACGCGGCACCTCCGCCACATCGGGCCAGCGCACCGGATCGACCCGGGTCGGGGCAACCTCGATCACACTCAACGCAGACTCCCTCCAGTCCCGTGCCCGCACCACGGGTACGCCGCGCGGCCGCGCACCCGGTTGGTGCGACGTGACCGTCCGCGCCGCGCCTCCCTCCGGTTCGGGCCGACCCGATCGACGGCTGCCCGCCTCGGGAGGAACGGCGACTCGTAGAACTCCCATTCGAGTCCCACTCTTCCCGGAACGGGCGGCGACAGCCGGGGGCCGGGAGAACCCGTCCCGGACGGTCGCGACGGGGCGTCGTGCGCGGCGCGCGGCGGCGGCCCGACGTGCGTCGGCTCCGCATCCCGGAGTCGAGGACGCGGAGCCGGATTTCTTCGATCGTCGAGCGGGCGCGGGCTCAGCCCCCGCAGCCGCCGCCACCCCCGCACCCGCCGCCTCCGCCGCAACTGCTCCCGCCACCGCAGCTGCTGCCGTCGCCACCGCCGCCACCGCCGCCGCCGCCGGAGCCGCCGGAGCCGCCGTACGCGACCAGCGCGAGCCGGGCGTCCGGGTCGGGGTGTGCGGCCAGGCCGAGGCAGGCCACCACGAACAGGCCGGACAGCGCGCCCGCGCCGACCAGGGCACCGGAGCGGCGGTCGGCCCGCAACCGTGCGGTCAACTCGCGCAGCTCCCGGCGGCCCGCCGCGGTGGTCCGAAAGCCCGCCGCGGTCAGCCCCGCGAAGACGAAGGTGAACACGATCATCGGGACCAGGAAGCCGATCGGCCGGCTGTGCGCCAGGCCGTTGACGAAGCGGGCGATGCCCACCAGTCCGAGCACGAACAGCAGCCGGGACGGCGTCTTGGCGATCCGACGCGCGAGCGGCGAGTGCAGCAGTCCGCGTTCGACCAGGCTGCGCTCGATCTCCTCCCGCATGGGAGCGCGCGACCAGCCTCGCAGCAGGGCGAGTCGGGTGCCGCGCGTGGTGCGGACGATGTCCAGCATCGCCGCGGCCACCGGCTCCGGCGGACGCGATCCGGTCGCGGCGGTGACCCGCCCGACCCGCTGGACGTGTACGTAGCCCTCGGTGATCAGGGACGCCAGCGCGGTGTCGGCGACCCGCATCGGGCCACCCGCCAGGTAGGCCGCGTCGTACGCGCCCAGCGGTCCGCCGCGCGCCTGGCCGCGGATCGCCCAGGCGAGCACGATCCGCAACACGATCGCCAGGACCACGAGGCCGAGGGCGATCCCGCCGTAGAGGCGGAGGAATTCGGGACCCGTCAGACCCCACGCCGTGCCCTTCATGTGACGTCTCCTCCCGATCGTCCGACTCGCGGGTGTGTGCGGCTTGTTCACCCTGATCGGGAAGGTAGCAGTGGCCCGATCCCCCCGGTCAGAGGCATCTCCCTACGTTCGGGCACCGTCGCCGAGCGGTCGCCGCGCGGCCCCGTACCGACCCCGCGACCGACCCCGCGACCGAACCCACGACCGAACCCGCCCGACCGATTGATCGTCGGAACGGTGCCCGGGCTCGGTCGGATCCGCTCGCGGGTGCAGGATGGTGGTACACCCGTACACACGTGCCGTTCCGCCTTCCCCGAGGAGCCGTCATGACGGAGGCTGTCCGTCCCCAGCCCACCACCCGCGCGGAAGACGAGGTCGTCGACCTGTGTCGCGACCTGATTCGCATCGACACGAGCAACTACGGCGACGGATCGGGGCCGGGTGAACGGGCCGCCGCGGAATACGTCGCCGAAAAGCTGGCCGAGGTCGGCCTTGAGCCGAAGATCTACGAATCCGAGCGCGGCCGGGCCAGCACGGTGGTCCGGATCGAGGGCGCCGACCGGTCCCGACCGGGCCTGCTGATCCACGGCCACACCGACGTGGTCCCGGCGAACGCCGCCGACTGGACCCACGACCCCTTCTCGGGCGAGATCGCCGACGGCTGCGTGTGGGGTCGGGGCGCGGTCGACATGAAGGACATGGACGCGATGGTGCTCGCGGTGCTGCGCGACCGGGTACGGTCCGGCCGGCCGCCCGCGCGTGACGTGGTACTGGCCTTCGTCGCCGACGAGGAGGCCGGCGGGCTGTTCGGCGCCCGGCACCTGGTGAACAACCACGCCGACCTGTTCGAGGGCGTCACCGAGGCGATCGGCGAGGTCGGCGGCTTCTCCTTCACGGTCAACGAGGACCTGCGGCTCTACCTGGTCGAGACCGCCCAGAAGGGCATGGACTGGATGCGGCTGATCGTGGACGGCACCGCCGGCCACGGCTCGATGATCGCCAAGGACAACGCGATCACCGAACTGGCCGAAGCGGTCGCCCGGGTGGGGCGGCACAAGTTCCCGGTCCGGGTCACCAAGACCGTGCGCGCGTTCCTGGACGAGGTCTCCGACGCGCTGGGCATCGAACTCGACCCGGACGACATAGAGTCCACCATCGAGCGGCTCGGTCCGATCGCGAGCATCATCGGCGCGACCATCCGCAACACCGCGCAGCCGACCATGCTGAACGCCGGGTACAAGGTCAACGTGATCCCCGGACAGGCCACCGCCCACCTGGACGGCCGGTTCCTGCCGGGCTTCGAGGACGAGTTCCACGCCGAGTTGGACGCGGTCCTGGGCCCGCGCGTGCGCCGCGAGACGATCCACACCGACCAGGCCCTGGAGACCGGCTTCGACGGCGCCCTGGTCGAGGCCATGTCGGCCGCACTGCGCGCGCACGACCCGGCCGCGCGCGCCGTGCCGTACTGCCTGTCGGGCGGCACCGACGCGAAGTCCTTCGCCGATCTGGGCATCCGCTGCTTCGGGTTCGCGCCGCTCAAGCTGCCGGCCGACCTCGACTTCGCGGGCATGTTCCACGGCGTGGACGAGCGGGTCCCGGTGGACGGGCTGAAGTTCGGTGTCCGGGTACTGGATCACCTGCTCGACAACGCGTGAGACATCGCCGAGCGGGGGCGCGCGGCCGGGCCCGGGAGCCAATCCCGAGGCCGCGTCGCGCGCCCGTCGGCACCGCCGGCCCGTGGTTTCCCGGCCATCGGGCCCGAACGAGTGAATACCTCGTGGAGCACGTAGCCTGCGACTGATCCGGTCGTTTCTTCTTGTGCGGCGCGCATGCGCGTCGTGGTGTCTACAAGGAGGACGGAAGAATCATGAAGAAGATGGGCAAGGCCGCGTTCATCGTCGCGGCCGGCAGTGGTCTCGTGCTCGCCGGTGCCAGCGGCGCCATGGCCGACGCCGAGGCCGACGGCGCGGCCGTCGGCTCCCCCGGTGTGCTGTCGGGCAACAACATCCAGGTGCCGATCCACGTGCCGATCAACCTGTGCGGCAACAGCATCGACATCGTCGGGATCCTGAACCCCACGTTCGGCAACACCTGCATCAACGCCTGATCCAGGCCCACGCCCTCGATGGCGTGTGGACGGCCCCGGGACCGCCACGGTCCCGGGGCCGTCCCGCTGTGTCGCCCGCGCCCACCCGGGCCCGGCGGCGTGGGCGCATCGACGGTCGTCTTCGTTCGGCCGAGCGCCCGTCCGGGCCGAAGCGCGGGCGAAAACAATCGGAACATGGTTGCAAGGAAGGCCGAAACTCAGCCATACGAGCGAATCGCCGTCACCCCGGTGACCTCCGGTGTCGACTCTCGTTGGACGACCGTGCGGGGTCAACGTCCCCCGCCCCTCGCGAGAGAGACACAGGGGTACCTACATGCACCAGCTCGCCAAGAAGGGGCTGTTGGTCGTCGTCGCAACCGCGGGCGCACTCGCGTCCGCGGCCGTCGGCGTGGCCAACGCCGGCAGCGAGGCCGACGGAGCGGCCGTCGGCTCGCCCGGCGTGTTGTCGGGCAACAACATCCAGGCGCCGATCCACATCCCGGTGAACATCTGCGGCAACACCGTGAACGTCATCGGTGCGCTGAACCCGGCCTTCGGCAACCACTGCGCCAACGTGTCGACCAACAAGCCGCCGCACACGAACCCCCCGACGACGCACCCGCCGACCGGCAAGCCGCCGACCACGTGCCCGCCGACCACGTGCACGCCGAGCACCAAGCCCCCGCACACGAAGCCGCCGACCACGTCCCCGCCCACCACCGGCGGCACCAGCGGCGGCTCGACCGGCCACAACACCGGCGGGTCGACGGGCGGCACCACGGGCGGTACGACCGGCGGAACCACGGGCGGGACCACCGGCGGCACCACGGGCACCACGACCGCCGGCGGCTCGGCCGGCAGCACCGGCGGCTCGACCGGCGGCGGATCCCTCGCCCAGACCGGTTCCGACGCGCTGATCGTGGCCCCGATCGGCGCCGCACTGCTGCTCGGCGGCTTCGTCCTGTACCGTCGCGCGCGGCCGGCCCGGGACTGATCCCGACCCACGGAACCGACCCGCATCGACCGGGCGCACGACGCACCCCGACGCACGCCCGGATGGACCGCTCGCCCCTGGGAGGACAGGGGCGGGCAGTCCGCGTTTTCGCCTCGCTCACATGGCGCGCATCCGTCACATGGTGCGCACCTGTCGGATGATCCGGCGCCGGAGCACCACCCGGCGGCTGCCGTCGCCGCGCAGGAGCAACCGGTCCAGCTCCCAATATCCGTATTCCGCCTGCTCGGTCAGGATCCGACACGCGTCCCCGCGGGACGTGCCGCGCGGAATGTCCAGTTGCCGAAACTCGTAGTCCGCCATGTTTCCATTCCCCGGCGCCCGCGCCGCCGGCGCGGTGACCGGCCTTTTGGTAGGCCAACAACTCCGCCATCAGTGAACCATTGTGCGCGCGTGGGGCTCTTGCGGATAACGTCACCCCATGACCGGTGTTGCGCAGCCCACGCCAGAGCAGGTCCGTGCCGCCGCGGACGTTCTCAAATCGGCGATCGACGACCATCTGGCCGCCGTCGAAGCCCGCCAGGGCGAGAGCGACCCGGCCGTCTTCGCCGCGTACGACGCGCTCGCGGCCGCCGCGGAGGCCTACGACGAGTTGTTGTACGACGCCTACGACGAGGTCACCCCGTTCGAGGTGCCGAGCAGCGGCGAGGAAGCCGAATACGAGGGGCCGACCAACCCCGAGGCGGTGACCGTGCTCATCCGTCGCGACTACGTGATCAAGGATCTGATCACGCTCGTCGACCACGCCCGCCGGGCCGACGCGGAGGCCGGCGAGAACGAGCCGGCCGTCTCGCCGCGCGATACCGGCGCCGACAGCGCGTCCAGCGCGGTCGCGGTGCTCTTCGACGTCTACGATCCGGACGAGATCGCCCAGCGCGCCGACGAACTGGGCCTGGAACCGGGCGACTCGACCCTGTGGGTGTCCGCGATCGAGCCGACCGAACCGGGCGAATGGCTCGACGCCCCCTTCGAGGACGCGGATCCGCGCAGCATCATCTACCGGTTCGAGACGAGCACCGCGTACGAGGACGACCTGGAAGCCCTGGAACGCGATCTGCACTGACCGACGCACCGATCGACCCTCGCCGGTCCGGTCACGGATCATCCGGGTGCGGGGG
>NZ_JBHTVA010000142.1:0-6973 GCF_042793325.1 Embleya sp. NPDC056575 | reverse complement strand
GAGCGGAATCGGTCGGCGAGTTCGGCGGAGATCTCGACGTCGGACTGGTCGCAGCCCTCGGTAATGGCCTTCAGGACCTGGTAGGTGCGGGTGTGACCGTCCAGGTTCGGGCGGATCCCCTCGAGGACCGTGCGGTGGAACTCGGCGCCGGCGTCGCGGACGATCCGGGCCTGCCGCTCGTCCGCCTCGAGGCGGAACACCTTGAAGTCACAGCCCCCGAACAGGGCGGCGACCAGGTACACCTCGAGGCCGAGGGCGTCCATGTAGTGCCGGACCTGGGCCTCGTAGTAGACGGGGACGACGTCCGAGCCGTCCTCGCCCCACTCCTCGGCCATGTCGTGGCGGATGTTCTTCGCCTCGACGCCGTACACGCGGCCGGTCTCGCGGTCGACCGCGAGCCGGTCAGGGTTGGCGATCTGCCACGGGCGCTCGAAGTTGCGCCACGTGCCCGTGCGCAGCACCTCGAGGTGTGGGTGTTCCTCGGCGAACAGGACATCGCAGATGAACGGTTCGATCTTCTTCCCGATCGACATCTGCCGGGTGACCTCGCGCGTCCCGCCCATGCCGCGCTTCTCGTGCCACAACGAGAACCGGCTGTCCCACGGCGACAGGCCCAGCACGGCGGCGATGTCGGAGCCGCCGAGACCCTGCGCGCGTGCGGCGTGCCACTCGGGCGAGCCGTCGGTGAACGTCCCCAGGTACTCGGCTGCGGTGATGCTGTCGGGGGCCGCCGCCGCCCTGGGAGGCAGGGCAGCGGCGGCAGTCGAGGCGGTCACCGGGCCCGCCGTTGTTCGGCGTACTTGCGCCTGCGATGCGCGGCGCACGCCCGACATACGCGGCTGCCAGACGGGTTCACGTAGAAGGTCTGCTCATTGAGTACGTGGCCCCGGATGCAAACCTGCTTGTGCACAAACGGAGAACGGCGGGTGTTCTCGGTGCCCGTCACGGCCTCCAGGTGCGTCGGATTCACGCAGCGCCGATTCCGACAGAGGTGGTCCAACTGCAGTCCGTCGGGAATGGGTCCGATGAAGTGCACGTAGGCCACGCGATGCGCCATGAATGCCCGGTGCTTGCGACGGATCTCGCCATACCCGTACCGGTTGGTGCGACCAAGCCAGACCATGCAACCGAGGGCATTTGGCAACGCCATGCGTGGCAGGAGCGTGGCCACCAGTGACTTCACGCCGCACCACCCGACTCGGCCGCGACCGCAGCCCACTCCAGGACGTCGAGTACCTGCTCGACCGTGCGCTCGGGGGCGTCGTTCCACGGCCCGATCACCTGCGTCGGCCGCGTGTGCTGGCGGTCCAGCCTGCTCGTCAGGCCCAGCACGGCAACGATCGGCCCGAGGTCCCGCAGCTCGTCCTCACGCGAGATCCAAGGCTCCCCAGGGTCCTCGCCCGAGGCGAGGTCCACGGCACCGAGCAGGCACACCCGGCACCGCTCGGGCGGCAACGCCTGCTGGGGGTCGTACACCCAGCCCTGAACCCAGCCGTTCTCGCGGATGATCTCGGCGGCCCGCCGGTACACGGCAGGCAGATGTGAGGTCGTCATCGGGTCGTCTCCCCGGTCGTCGTGTCGGTGGCCGCGCAGTACGCGGCGATGTGCGCCTCGGCGGCCAGGCGCGCGCACACCGGCCACACGTCCAGCCACTCGCCCGCCGGGCAGCCCGGCCCCGCCAGATACCAGCCCGGCCGGTCGTCGTCCACGCGGTGCGTCAGCGACCACAGGCCGTCGCGCGAGGTCAGGTGCTCCGAGTCCGGCTGCGTCCACGCCGACAGGTCGTAGAGATCGGTCACGACGCACCACCGATCTCGGTGCGCGACGCCTCGACCAGCGGGAACCGCTTCGTCAGCCAGCCGTGGCGGTGGTGCAGCCAGTTCACCGAGACGAACCCCGAGTCCAGGTCGGCCTTCACGTCGACGTCGTACTCGCCGCCGATCTGGTGGCGGACCAGGAGGGACGTGCGGCTGGCGAGCCACGACGACACGGCGCCGGGGGCGACGATGCCGACCGGCACCTCGATCACCAGGTCCGTGCCGAACTCCGAGCCGCACTCGACCCGGTACAGCGCCGGCGGCGGGCACGTCGGGTGGCACACCAGGCCCCGCTGCGTCGACGCCAGGTGCGGCGGGTTGCGCCGGCCGCACGCCGAGCACGACGCGAACTCGTCCCACGCGTCCCACGTGTCCGGCCACTCCGGCAGCGGCTGCTGCGGGGCCATTGCGTGCTCGTTGACCGTGCGGCGGATGAGCTTCACCGCGAGGCGAACAGCGGCCTGCCGGTCCCGGTTCACCTCCGCGTCCGCAAGTGCCAGCAGCCCGGCCATGTCCTGGCGGAGCGCTGCGATCAGCGCGTCGACGGCCGTCACCGGGTCACCCCCGCGACCAGCGGGCGAACGATCGGCGCGTCATCGGCCGGCCCGCACTCGCGGCACCGCGACTGACCCGCCGGAATGTCGTGCACCTCGCCGCACCCCGGGCACCGGGCCCAGTTGCGCGGCCGGCGCAGGTGCGCCCGGCGGCGGGCGTCCGCGAACTCCGCGTCGTCGACCGCCACCTGGGCCTCGTGCTCCGCCAGGACCTCCTCGACCGTGCGGCCCTGCTCCGCGGCCCGCCGGATCGACCGGATCAGCGACGCCTCGCGGGCCTGCGTCCAACCCAACTGCTCGGCGCAGATCGCGCGCCAGTCACCGGCGGCCACGTGGACCGCCAGGTCCTCGCGCACCGAATGGGTAATGTGGGTCATGTCCTGCCACCTCTCTGTGTCTCTCACGGACTCGGTGTGGTGGGGCAGCGGGCTGCGTCCTGGACTGGCGCGGCCCGCACCCTTGTTCAGGGGGTGTCGGTGATGGCGGCGTCCATCGACGCCTTGCGCTTCGCGATCCGCCGCTGGATCAGGTCGACACCTGCCGGGCGGACGTAGAGCGTGTAGTGCGAGCAGCGGCCCCAGTGGTGCTCGACCGGGTGCTCGATCGACCGGAAGTGCGAGGCGTGCGCCGCGTAGAAGTCCCAGGTCGTAGCCCCGCACAGGGCCTCGCGGGCGAAGATGAACTTCTCCTCGACCAGGAACCGGCGCAGGTCCTGCTGCCGCCACGCCAGGAGCTTCGCGACCTCACGGATCAGGCGCTCACCGGACTGTGCGGACAGGTACGTGTCGTGCGCGATCGCCTTCGGCTCCAGCTCGCGGAGCTTCGCGTCGGCCTCGACCAACTGCCGGGCGGTGCGGGCGAACTGCTCGGCCATCGCCAGTACACCGGCGGCGGTGGTGATGTCCGGTAGGGCCGGCGCCGCGGGGGCAACGGTGTACGAACCGGTGCGGCGGATGCTCGGGATCACCTCGCGGGTGATCCACCGCTTGAACGCGCGAGCCTGCGGCTTCCGCGACCGGAGGATCAGCGAGTAGAGGCCGGACTCGGAGACGATGCCGACCTGCTGCGGTCCGCCGGGGGTCTCAGCAATGCTGACCCCCTTCTCGTCCTCGTCCAGGGTGGCGACGGCCTGACTTGCGTTCGTGTGGGCGAGGACCGTGCACACGTCGGTAGTGACGAACCAGGGCTCGCCGCCGAGGGTGATGGTCCGGACCGGCTGGCCGGTCTCGGGGAAGCTGAAGGGGGTGATACTGGTCAAGACCTGCTCCTTGTACAGAAGGGGTGGTCTCGGCCGGTCCTTCGGGGCCGGCCGTTGTGCGTCAGGCGGCGGTGGTGTCGTCCTCGATGAACCACTTGAGGCAGGCCCGCTTCGGGAAGCGGAGGGTTCCGCGCTTCTTGATGAACGGGATGCCGTTCTTCTGTGCGTCCTTGGTCCAGGTCCGGCTGACCTTGAGGAGATCCATCAGCTCGGGCCGGGTCAGGAACTCGTCCTCTTCGAAGAGGTCATCGAGCTGCGGGGGTGCCGTCCGGTTCACTACGGTCTCCTGTAGCTGTAGATGTTGCGGGCGGGCCGACGGACTGTGTGGAGTACGTCGTGAAGAGCTTTTCGAGTGATGTGTCGAGGGCGGCGGCGATGAGTTGCGCCGACCGCCGAGAGCATGTCTCGCGCTGGCTGCGTCCGGTCGAACACAGGAATCCGATCAAGGACTGGCAGACGCCGCGACCCTCCGGGTCGGCCGCCTTGGTGGCTCTGGCCAGTGCGGGGATCGAAGCTCCCACCTCGCCTTTCGCCGCTCTCAACGGCCTCCCGGAATCCAGGCGTTGCAGGCGTTCCATGGGGATCCTCACTCTTTATTGCCGGGATTCGGCCAGGGCCGCTTCCCGATGACTACTTTCTACAGTAGCTGTAGCGGACGGTCAAGGGCGCCGCATGGCGCATTCGGTCGGATGGGGTCTTCCGTTGCCTGCGGGCGCCTCCTTGGCGCGACCGTGCGCGCCCATGCGCGGGCTGTAATCAGGCCAACCTTCTACAGTGCACTTGCCCTGTAGAAGGCCACCGTGGATCCTGTCCCCATGAGCGAGGCGCCCCAGTCCCCGGACCTGTCTGCGCTGCTGAAGCACGCCATGGCCAAGACTGGCGCGACGCAGGCAGACATCAGCCGCCGCACGGGCATCCCTCCTGCCACGCTCAGCGCATGGCTGCGGCGTACCCGACGAGCCACCGACTCGGATCTACTGCGCGCCCTCGCGGAGAAGAGCGGCCTCGGGCTCACGGTGCGCGAAGTCCACGAAGCAGCCGAGCGGCCCATGCCGAACCCGGTGGGCGAGGAGAAGGCCAAGCAGCTGCTGCGGCTCTTCGGGGAACTCACCGAGGCCGAACAGCGAGTGGTCGAAGCGACCGCAGAGGCTATTCGCATGAACCGTGCGTCATAGCATCGTTACAGACGGTTGGTAGCGATTGTTCGGTATCGCGCACAACCTTTTCCCGGTTACGGATCTGTGCCCATTTCCATGCGAATGGGTCGTGACGTGATCCCGATCACGGGTTACGCTCTCTAATCCGCTGACCCTCCACCGGCGGAACGGTTTACCGGACACACCCTGGGGGTCAGTCATGTGCGTGCGCGTCCGCTACTCGGACATCCAGACGGCAGACCTCGAACCCCACGCGTACTACGACGCCGACGACATGGTCGTCTACGTGAGCGAGACGGCCACTCTCGGCCAGGCCCTCACGCTCGTGCGGCGAGTGATGACCAACCTCGGCGTGAAGCAACACCCCTTGGGCTGCACCTGCTTCTGTGGTGACTGCGTACTCCTCACCGAGTGGTACGCCACCGTCTCCGTGTAGAGCGAGGGGCTCCTCATGCCGAAGAAGGCACAGAACAACCCCCGGCAGATCCGGGTCAAGTCGTGCGGATGCGCACTGTGCGTCGCCAAGTATCCGGATCCGCCCCGTCGCCCGCGGCGCGACTGCATCGGGTCCTGGCAGGCAAGGTGGCGCAGGCCGGACGGCACCGGGACCTCCAGGAACTTCAGGACCAAAACGGAAGCCGAGAATCACCTCGACAACGTGAAGTCCGACCTCCACAAGGGCACTTACATCGACCCGAAGCGCGGCAAGCAGCTCCTGCGCAAATTCCGGCCGCGCTGGCGCAACGCCCAGGACGGAGCCGAGACCACGCTCGAACGTGACGACCGGCTGTGGGCCAACCACATCGACCCGAAGTGGGGCGGCTACCCCCTGGTCGCCATCGAGCACCTCGACGTCAAGGCGTGGGTGAAGGAGTTGGGCCAAACCCTGGCGCCGGGCACGATCATCAAGGTCCATCAGATCCTCGACCGCATGCTGACGGCCGCGCACGTGGAGAAGCGCATCCCGCTCAACCCCTGCGAAGGCATCAAGCTGCCGACGATCCCGAAGAAACACCCC
Organism: Embleya sp. NPDC056575; assembly: GCF_042793325.1. Classification (NCBI taxonomy): domain Bacteria; kingdom Bacillati; phylum Actinomycetota; class Actinomycetes; order Kitasatosporales; family Streptomycetaceae; genus Embleya; species Embleya sp. NPDC056575. Next base: position 1,169 of record NZ_JBHTVA010000142.1, on the reverse strand, counting down.
GAGGACCGCAGGCCGCCGACCGTTCAACAGCTTGACCTGGTACGGGCGAAGCTGCCCGAGTACCACCACCCTCTCGAAATCTTCCTTGAGGAGACGGGGCTTCGATGGGGCGAGGCAACCGGAATGAGGCTCTGCAACGTGGACTTCGAGCGGAAGCGGATCCACGTCCGCGAGATCCTGATCGAGGTGGGCGGTGCGCTGAAGCGCAAGGCGTACCCAAAGTCGGATGCAGGGTTGCGCACGGTCGGTATGACGCCGCGGGCCGAGGAGGCATTGAAAGCGGCGATGGCTCTGCGCGCTGTCGAGCCGACCCGGTCGGCCATCGGTGACGGCATGTGTAAAGAAGAACTGCTGTTCCGTGGTCGGAACGGCTCGCCCATCGGCCGCAATGGCTTCCGCAGGCTGTGGATTCCCGCGATTCAGGCGGCCGGCGTTGCCAGGGTCACGATCGACGAGAAGACCGGAAAGAAGGAATGGTGGCCCCAGGTCCACACCATTCGGCACCACTTTGCCTCGAAGCTCGCGGATCTGAACGTGCCGGAGGTCGTGGTCCAGGAGGTGATGGGACACGAACGCGGCGGCGAGGTCACCTGGTTGTACACCCACGCCGCAGCGGACACCGCCGGCCAGGTGCTTGCGGCGCTCATGCAGGAGCGCCCGAAGCTGGTGGCCGTGTGAGCCGGCGGGAATCCACGGAATCCACATCCCGTCCACAACCCCACGGACCTAATCCGACCTCATCCGCCCTCGGGCGACCTTTGCTAGGAACGAGTGGGTCAGACCAGGGCAACCGCATCCGACCTCAGGCGACCGCACCCGTCCTGACCTGGGGTTTCGGCGGACGGTCCCTGATAAGGAAGAGGCCACAGGTTCAAGTCCTGTTAGGCCCACTCTCGCAAGTGCCGATCAAGGGCCCTTCCCCGTTGCCTGGGGAAGGGCCCTTGATCAACTTAGAGGTCATTCAGGGGTGAGCCGAATCAGGCCGCCCGCCCCTTTGAGCGACTTCGCGCAACGACGGTTCGACGCCTCGGGATCCGGTCCGCACAAGCGCGATGCGTTCAAACTTTCTCTACGTGTTCAAGGGCCGCTTGCCCCGCGCACGGCGCGGGGCGCGCGTCCGGGGCCCGGCCGCCGCTCTGTCTCCGCCCCACGCCGACCGGGCCCCGGAC
>NZ_JBHTVA010000141.1:0-7476 GCF_042793325.1 Embleya sp. NPDC056575 | reverse complement strand
GCCCGGGCGGGCCCGGGCCGTCCGGCCGATCGCATGTGTTCGATTCGAAGGGACCGCCGGCGGGTTCACGGCGCGCTCACCGGCTCATTCCTGGGGGCGGCGCAGGCGGGCGACGAACTTGTACCGGTCGCCGCGGTAGACGGATCGCACCCATTCGACCGGTTCGCCGTCGGTGTCGAAGCTGTGCCGGGACAGCAGCAGCAGCGGCAGGCCCACGTCGGTACCGAGCAGTCCGGCCTCGCGCGGGGTGGCCATCGCCGTTTCGATGGTCTCCTCGGCCTCGGCGAGATGTACGTCGAAACCGGCCGACAGGGCCCGATACAGCGAGTTGTGCTTGGCCAGGTGCTTGCGCAACCCGGGGAAGCGCTTGGTGGACAGGTGCGTGGTCTCGATCGCCATCGGCTCGGAGTTGGCCAGCCGCAGTCGCTCGATCCGCAACACGCGGTTGCCGGGACGGATGGCGAGCCGCTCCGCGAGGTGGTCGTCGCAGGTGATGTAGCCGATCTCGATCAGTCGCGAGGTCGGCTCCAGGCCCTGGGCCTGCATGTCCTCGGTGTACGACGTCAGCTGGAGGCTCTGCGCCACCTTGGGCTTGGCGACGAAGGTGCCCCGGCCCTGGGCGCGCTCCAGGCGCCCCTCGATGACCAGCTCCTGAAGCGCCTGGCGCACGGTGGTGCGGGAGATGTCGAACTGCGCCGCGAGGGTGCGCTCGGGTGGCACGGGCGTGCCCGGTGGCTGGGTGTTGGTCAGCTCCTGAAGATGGCGCTTGAGGCGGTAGTACTTGGGCACGCGAGCGCTCGGCTCGAGGCCGGTGTCGCCTCCCGCCATCGCACTGTCCGCCGTGGTCGTGATCACGTGTTCCGCCGTCACCGGTGCCCTCCTGACACGTTCGGTCCCCATCGTGGCACGACCACCGATCCCCCCAGGACCAGGAGCGCGGATGTCGGTCCGATAACGGCGTGCCTTCGCCGTCTACGGAACCTTGACACCCCAATTGGTCTATGCCAACCTCCGAAATGGTCTAAACCATTGATGGTCACCGCGCAACCCTCGTCCCTGGGGCGTCGGTGTTTTCCCATTTCGAGTCCCCTCCCCAGTGGGGGACTCGGTCGGTCCGCGCACCTCACGGATCCGACGGGCGAATATCGACGACTTCATACCGAACTGCGGTGCCCGACATCCTGAGGAGGATGTAGTGAAGCGTCGTCTTCTCGTCGCGGCCGGTGTCGCGGCGGCGCTGACCGGTGTTGCCGCCTGTGGGTCCGACAGCGGCAGTGATGACAAAAAGGATGAAACCAAGGCGCCGGGCGCCAGCGCGCCGGCCGCCGGCGGGAATGGCAAGACCGTCCGCGTCTGGCTGATGAAGGGCACCGCCCCCGACGACTACATCGCCGCGTTCAAGGCCAAGTTCGAGGCGGACCACCCGGGCGCCAAGCTGGACGTGCAGATCCAGCAGTGGAACGGCATCGGTCAGAAGATCACCGGCGCGCTGGCCAGCAACGACGCCCCGGACGTGATCGAGGCCGGCAACACCCAGGTCGCCCAGTACGCGGCCTCGGGCGGCGTCAAGGACCTGACCTCCAAGGTCAAGGACCTGGCCGGCAGCGACACCTGGCTGCCCGGTCTGTCCCTGCCCGGCAAGGTCGACGGCAAGTCGTTCGGCATCCCGTTCTACGCCGCCAACCGCGTCGTGATCTACAACAAGGACCTGTTCGCGAAGGCCGGCATCACCGCGCCGCCGAAGACGCAGGCCGAGTGGCTCGACATCACCAAGAAGCTCAACACCGGCGAAGACCAGGGCATCTACCTGCCCGGCCAGAACTGGTACGTCTACGCGGGCTTCCTCAAGGACGAGGGCCAGGAGCTGGCCACCAAGAACGGTGACAAGTGGAAGGCCAACCTGGACACCCCCCAGGCCGCGGCCGCCGCGAACTTCTACAAGCAGCTCCAGGGCTACAGCAAGGCGGCCAAGGACGGCGACGAGAAGACCCAGCCCGAGGTCGTCGCGGCCGACGGCGGCAAGATCGCCCAGTTCCTGGCGGTCCCCGGTGAGGCCGAGACCATCATCAAGGCCAACCCGGCCCTGAAGGACAAGTTCGGCTTCTTCCCGGTGCCCGGCAAGGACGCCGCCAAGCCCGGCTCGGTGCTCGCGCTCGGCTCGGACCTGATCATCCCCGAGGCGTCGAAGAACCAGGACCTGGCCTACGACGTGGTCAAGCAGTTCAACAGCGACGAGTGGCAGAGCAAGCTCGCCACCGCGATCAAGATGCTCCCGAACCGCACCGCGCTCGGTTCGGTCACCGCCGGTGACCCCGGCACCACCGCGATGATGGAAGGCGCCAAGAGCGGCATCGGTACCCCGAACTCGCCGAACTGGGCCTCCGTCGAGGACAACAACCCGATCAAGGCCTACCTCACCAAGGTGATGACCGGCACCGACCCGGCCGCGGCCGGCAAGGACGCCAACGCCTCGATCGAGAAGACGCTGAACACCAAGAGCTGACGCGAGGCGCCTGCCCGAACCGCCGAGCGGATCGGGCGAAGCGCACTCGGGCCGCACGGCCGGCTCCCGCCGCGGGGTACCCCTCCGCGGCGGGACCGGCCCGGCCCACCCGGCGCGGCCGGCCGGTGGTCCCCCGACCCCGCCTCCGCGCTCTCGGCACGTCCCGCCACCGGGCCGGACGCACCGCAGCCCCAGACCCCCGACACCGAACAACGGGAAGGCAGCTGTGTCAGCCTCCAAGGCAGATGCGGTGGTCGCGACAGCTACGCAGCCCCCGCGCAACCAGTCACCGACCGGTGCCAGACGCGCAACGAAGCCCCCACGCAAGCCGTCGGGGATCGTCAAGACGGTCACCCCATACCTTCTTGTCGCGCCATCGATCCTCGGGATCGCCTTCCTGCTGTTCTATCCGGTGGTCCGGAACGTCATGTTGTCGTTCCAGCATTACCGCTTCAAGCAGCTGATCTCCCGATCGGCCGATTATGTCGGCTGGGAGAACTACCAGACCGTCTTCAAGGACGACGAGTTCTGGGAGGTCACCCGGCGGACGTTCTACTTCACCGCGGTCAACGTGATCGCCATCATGGTGATCTCCACGCTGTGCGCGCTGATGCTGATGAAGCTCGGCAAGGCCATGCGAATCGTCGTGCTGATCGGCCTGGTCGCCGCCTGGGCGACGCCGGTGATCGCGGCCACCACCATCTTCAAGTGGCTCTTCCGCTCGGACAACGGCGTGGTCAACTGGGCGCTGGTCCAGCTCGGCTTCGACTACGAGAACTACGCGTGGTTCGCCCACGCGGGGTCCACCCTGACGGTGGTCACCCTGCTCATCGTGTGGCAGTCGATCCCGTTCGCCACGCTGACCCTGTACGCGGGCCTGACCACGGTCTCCACCGACGTGTACGAGTCGGCCCGGCTGGACGGCGCGGGCCCGGTGCGGATCTTCCGCTCGATCACCTTCCCGATCCTGCGTCCGATCTTCGCGCTGGTGGCCTCGCTCGAAGTGATCTGGATCTTTAAGTCCTTCGCCCAGATCTGGTCGATCGCGGGCGAGAACGGACCGATCGACGAAGTGCGCACCCTGCCCGTCTACGCCTATCAGCAGGGTATTTCCCGCAAGTTGTTCGACATGGCCGGCGCGATCTCCACGATCACCGTGCTGATCCTCGTGGTGATGCTCGTCTTCTACTTCCGTCAGATGTTCAAGCAGGAGCGGGAGGCCGACAAGTGAAGGCGCGCACCCTGAAGCGGATTCCGCTCAACATCGCGGCGCTGCTGGTCTTCGCGGTGTCGATCTTCCCCGTCTACTGGATGATCCTGACCGCGCTCAAGCCGGCCAAGGACATCCAGACCAAGACGCCGAAGTTCGTGCCCAGCTCGATCTCGTTCCACAACTTCGACACCGCGACCAGCACCCCGCACTTTTGGGACTACTGGCGCAACAGCCTGCTGGTCGCGGGCTGCGGCGTGGTGCTGGCGCTGGTCGTGGCGTGTTTCGCCGCGTTCGCGGTGGCCCGCATGCGGTGGAAGGGCCGGGCGCCGTTCATCCTCATGGTGTTCATCGCGCAGATGGCGCCGTGGGAAGCGCTGATGATCCCGATGTACCTGATCGCGCGCGACAACGACCTGCTCGACTCGCTGCCGATGCTCACCGCGATCTACTTCGTGATGACGCTGCCCTTCTCGATCGTGACGCTGCGCGGTTTCCTCGGCGGCATCCCGGTCGAGTTGGAGGAGGCCGCCCGGGTGGACGGCTGTTCGCGCTTCACCGCCTTCCGCAAGATTGTCTTCCCACTCCTGGCCCCGGGTCTGCTGTCCACGTCGCTGTTCGGCTTCATCACCGCGTGGAACGAGTTCGCCTTCGCCAACGTGCTGCTGATCAACAACCCGAACCAGCGCACGCTGCCGACCTGGCTCAACTCCTTCAGCAACGGGCTGACCACCGACTGGGGCGCCATCATGGCCGCCTCCACCCTCTTCATGCTTCCGGTGCTTGCGATCTTCCTGGTCCTGCAGGGCAAGGTCACCGGCGGGCTCACCTCCGGCGCGGTAAAGGGCTGATCAACCATGTCCGAACGTCTCGAGCGCCTGGCGCTCGCCGTCCTGCAGCCCGGTTTCGACGGTCTGACCGCGCCCGGATGGCTGCGCCACCGGATCGCCGGCGGGCTGGGCTCGGTGGGCCTGTTCGGTCGCAACGTCGCGACCCCCGAACAGGTCACCGCCCTGACCGAGGAGCTGCGCCGGGAGAACCCCGACCTCATCGTCGCGATCGACGAGGAGGGCGGCGACGTCACCCGGATCCACGTGAACACCGGCAGCCGCTGGCCGGGCAACCTGGCGCTGGGCGTGGTGGACGACACCGCGACCACCGAGGCGGTCGCGCGCGGGCTCGGGCGCGAGCTGGCCGCGTGCGGCGTCAACCTCAACTGGGCCCCGTCGGCCGACGTCAACTCCAACCCGGACAACCCGATCATCGGCGTGCGGGCCTTCGGCGCCGAGCCCGACCTGGTCGCGCGGCACACCGCCGCGTACGTCACCGGGCTCCAGGCGGCCGGCGTGGCCGCGTGCGTCAAACACTTCCCCGGGCACGGCGACACCGCGATCGACTCGCACCACGGCATGCCGCTGGTGGACGTCTCGCGCGAGACGCTGGCCGCCCGGGAACTGGTGCCGTTCCACGCGAGCATCGCGGCCGGCACCAAGGCGATCATGAGCGCGCACATCCTGCTGCCCGCGTACGACACCGAACTGCCCGCGACGCTGTCCCGGAAGATCATGACCGGGCTGCTGCGCGAGGAGCTGGGCTACACCGGCCTGATCGTCACCGACGCCATCGAGATGGGCGCGATCGCCGACACCTACGGCATAGCCGACGGCACCGTTCGCGCGATCGCGGCCGGCGTCGACGCGGTGTGCGTGGGCGGCGGGCTGTGCGACGAGGACACCGTGCTGCACCTGCGCGACGCGCTGGTGGACGCGGTGCGCGAGGGCCGGCTCGCCGAGGAGCGGCTGGTCGACGCGGCCGGGCGGGTGCACGCGCTGGCCGCGTGGGCCAAGGTCGGCGCGGCCGAGCCGGTCGACTACGCGCTCGGGCTCGACGCGGCCCGCCGCGCGGTCCGGGTGACCGGTACGGTGACCGCGATCGACCGGCCCGCGCACGTGGTGGAGCTGTCGCCCACCGCCAACATCGCGGTCGGCGAGCAGACCCCGTGGGGCCTGGCGCCGGTGCTGGCCGAGGCGTTGCCCGGGACCACGGTGACCCGGGCCCGGGCCGCGGAGCCGGGGCTGATCGACGAGGTGCTGCGCGCGGGGGCGGACCGTCCCCTGGTGCTCGTGGTGCGCAACCTGGAGCACCACGTCTGGGCGACCGAGATCGTGGCGGGCCTGCTCGCCGCGCGGCCGGACGCCGTCGTGGTCGAGATGGGCATCCCCGGAGCTGCCACTCCGGGCGCCGCCCATCTCGCCACGCACGGCGCCGCCACCGTGTGCGGGATCGCCGCCGCCGAGATCCTGACCGGCCGTCGGCTCGCCTGACGGCGTCCCTCGGCAAGGGGGGTCGGCCGCCCGGTATCCGTTCGACACCGAGCGTCCGGCCCCCGTGAACCCGCCCGACACCGGGAAACCGGACACTGGGAGGTGGGCGCTCCCGGGCCCCGGCCCGCGGATCCGCCCGACCTCCGCATCCGTATGTGGAAACCGAATCAGCACGTGGAATCAACGGAAGGCCGCACCATGTCCGCCACCGACGACCGTGACGTCCTGGCACCGAACCGGGGCAGCATCATGTCCGCCGAGATGGCGGAGCAGCCTGCCGTGCTGCGCCGGATCCTGGCCGAGGGCGCGCCCGCGATCCGCGCCGTCGCGGCCGAGATCGCCGCGCGCAACCCGCGGTTCGTGCTGCTGACCGCGCGAGGCACCAGCGACAACGCCGCGTTGTACGCGAAGTACCTGATCGAGGTGCTGCTCGGCAAGCCCGCCGGGCTCACCTCGATGTCCACGACCACGGCGTACGGCGCGGAGCCGGACCTGACCGACTGCCTGGTGATCACCGTCTCCCAGTCGGGCGGCTCGCCCGACCTGGTGGCCTCCACCGAGGCGGCCCGCAAGGCCGGCGCGATCACCCTCGCGGTGACCAACAACGCCGACTCGGCGCTGGCCGCGGTCTCCGAGTTCCACATCGACGTGCTGGCCGGTCCGGAGAAGGCGCTGCCCGCGACCAAGACGTACACCGCGGAGCTGCTCGCGCTGTACCTGTTCGTCGAGGGTCTGCGCGGCGGCGACACCTCGCCGGCCGACCCGCTGCCGGCGCTGGCGCAGGACGTGCTGGACCGCCGGGAGGAGGTCGCCGAGTTGGCGCGGCGCTACCGCTTCGCGCAGCGTCTGGTGATCACCTCGCGCGGCTACGGCTACCCGACGGCGCGCGAGGCCGCGCTGAAGATCATGGAGACCAGTTACATACCGGCCCAGCCGTTCTCCGGCGCGGACCTGCTGCACGGGCCGCTGGCCATGGTCGACAACGTCAGCCCCGTGATCGCGGTGGTGCCGGACGGCAAGGGCGGCGACGCCCTCCAGCCGGTCCTGGAGCGGCTGCGCGGGCGCGGTGCGGACCTGATGGTGATCGGCAACGCGGACCAGGTCGGTCGGGCCTCGGCGGGCTTCGTGCTGCCGGAGGGTGTGGCCGAGGAGGTGCAGCCGATCCTGGAGATCATTCCGCTGCAGCTGCTGGCGTACGAGGTCACCATGGCCCGCGGTCTCGACCCGGACGCCCCTCGGGCGCTGGCGAAGGTGACCGAGACGCGCTGACTCCGAGGACCGGGAGCGGTCCCGGGACGCGCGCGGCGAGGGCGCGTCCCGGGACCGCCCCGGGGCCGGAAAGCGCGGTCCGAACGTGGGGAAGGACCCCCCCCACCAGCCGGGCGTTTTCACCTACAGGGGGTGGGGGGTTGAGGGGGAGGGGGGGGGGGTATGGGACG
>NZ_JBHTVA010000140.1:0-7915 GCF_042793325.1 Embleya sp. NPDC056575 | reverse complement strand
CGACTCGACCGCCCTCCCCGCCCCTGCTGCCGGCCGGTTTTCCGCCAAGCAACGCGGTCGTCTCGTCGGGCGCCCCGGGGTTTGGAGCCCCGCACGCTGGCGGCGGCCCATCACCGACTCTGACCGGCCCCACACCGGCCACCCGCAACGCAAGGCGCAACGCCCGCCGGAAACGCTCGACCCCCTCGGGAAGGCACCCCGGAAGACTCGACTCGACCGCCCTCCCCGCCCCTGCTGCCGGCCGGTTTTCCGCCAAGCAATGCGCCTGTCTCGCCGGGCGCCCCGGGGCTTGGAGCCCCGTACGCTGGCGGCGGCCCATCACCGACTCTGACCGGCCCCGCACCGGCCACCCGCAACCCAAGGCGCAGCGCGCGCCGGAAACGCTTGACCCCCTCGGGAAGGCGCCCCGGAGGACTCGACTCGACCGCCCTCCCCGCCCCGTCCCCGGAGCTGTGTGGGCGGGGGATACTCCCGGCGTAGAGTCCGACCAGATTTGGGAGGGTCGGCCGGTGGAGTTTGGGGTGGTGGCGGGTGGTTGAGGGGGAGGGGGCTGTGGGGGCGGCTCGGGTGTTGGTTGTGGATGACGATCCCGCCATTCGGCGCGCCCTTGAGCGGGGGCTGCGGTTGGCGGGCTATCGGGTGCAGTTGGCCTCGGATGGGGCGGCGGCCCTGGCTGCGGTCGGGACCGGGGAGGGGGCCGGGGGGCAGGCGGCGCCGCAGGCGATCGTGTTGGACGTGGCCATGCCCGGGCTTACCGGGATCGAGGTGTGTGCCGCGTTGCGTGAGCGCGGGGTGGATACCCCGGTGCTGATGTTGTCCGCTCGGGACGAGACCGTCGATCGGATCACCGGGCTGGAATCGGGTGCGGACGACTACCTGGTCAAGCCCTTCGACCTGCGTGAACTCGAACTCAGGCTGCGTGCGCTGCTGCGCCGTCGACCGCCGGCCCCGGCCGGGGATCGGGTGCTGCGGGCGGGGCCGCTGACCCTGGACGGTGCCGCGTATCTGGCCACCTACGACGGTGTGCCGGTGAACCTGACCGCTCGCGAGTTCGCGGTGCTCGACGTGTTCGTGCGCAATGCCGGGCTGGTTCTGACTCGGGATCAGCTGCTGGCCCGGGTGTGGGGCTACGACTTCGAGGTGCGGACCGATGTGGTCGACACCTTCGTGAGCTACCTGCGCCGCAAGCTGGAGGCCGATGGCAGGCCGCGCCTGTTGCACACTGTACGCGGGGTGGGCTTCGTGCTCCGGGTGTCGGACGGCCGGCGGTGAAGGCGGCGGAAGTGGTGGACACGGCGGGCGAGGTCACCCCGACCGCCGCCGCCGGTGGGTCCGTCGAGGCCGACCGCCGCCCCCCGGGCGCGCCCTCGCCGCCCCGGCGCCGGCAACTGTCGATGCGGTTGTCCACCCGGATCGCGCTTGCCGTCGGTGTCCTGGTGCCTCTCCTCGTGATCGCGGCCGGGAGTCTGGTCGTGCGGTGGGTCACCGCGGATGTGACTCACCGTCAGGACGTCACGTTGCGGCAGCGCGCCGATCGGCTTGCTCCGGACGCGCGGGCGCTGCTGCGTGCCGTCGAGAACGACCGGGAGAATGCCGTGCGGGTCCGGGAGACCAGGCTGTTCGACGGGGCGCTCGACGTCGGGGTGCGCGTCGAGCTGCCCGGCGGGCCGGTCGCCGCCGGGCCGCAACCGCCGCCCGAGGTGGCGCTGCCGGAGAATCGGCGGTCCGGGCCGGTCACCGTGCGCTCCGGCGGCAAGGCCTGGCGCGTGATCACCCGGCCGCTGGGCGCCACGCGCTCCGGGGCGCCCGCGACGCTGCGGGTGTTCCAGCCGACGGCGGAGACCGAGGCCCGTACCGCGCTGCTGCGCCGCCGGGTGTTCGTGGTCGCGCTGTTCGCCGTACCGATCTCCGCCCTCGCCGGCCTGGTCGTCGCCGGTACGACCACCCGCTCGTTGCGGGCGCTGCGTCGACGGGCGGCGGCGATCGAACCGGACGACCGGGAGCGGCCCGACGTACACGTCCCGTCGGGGGTGGCCGAAGTAGACGAACTCGGTCGCACCCTCGCGGACGTGCTCGGGCGCTACGACGTACAGACCGCGCGGACCCGGGACGCCCTGGACACGGCGCGCGCGTTCGCCGCGACGGTCGACCACGAACTGCGTGGGCCGCTCACCGGGATGCGTACCGACCTCGACGTGCTCGCCGGCTACCCCGACCTGGCGGCGCACGAGCGCGTCGAGGTACTGGCCGACCTGACCGCCGGCCACGAGCGGATCCTGTCCCTGCTCACCTCGCTCCGCGCACTCGCCCAAGGCGACCTGGCCGACGCGCAACCCTTCGAACAGGTGGACCTGGTCGAACTCGCCCACGAGGCGGCCCACGACGCGCGGCTCCGACGGCCCGGCGCGGAGGTCGAGGTGGTCGGCTCCGGCGAGGTCCGGGTGGACGGCCTGCGTCCGGGACTGCGCCTGGTCGTGGACAACCTGATCGGCAACGCACTGGTGCACGGGCGCGGCCCGCACGGGCCGACCCCGATCCGGGTCACCGTCGAGGCGGTACCCGACGGCGCCCGGATCCGGGTGGACGACGCCGGCCCGGGGATTCCGGTCGACCGCCGCGCGGCGGTCTTCGAGCGGTTCCGGCGCGGACCGGACAGCCCGGGAGCCGGTCTGGGACTGACCCTGGTCGCCCAGCAGGTCGAGCTGCACCGGGGCCGGGTCACGGTCACCGATCCGCCCGAGGGCGTCGGCACGCGCGTCGAGGTCGTACTCCCGCTGCGGCACCCGGCGGCGGACGCGGCCGGCGACGACGGGATCCGGCACGACTGGCTGACCCGCGAACCGGGGGCCGTCGCCACCGCGAAGTGAGCCTGGAATCGGCCCGGAGGAAGCGAGCCTCGAAACGGCCCGAAGACCGAGGGGATCGGGCGATTCCCCGGCCGAGTCCGGCTTCACAAGAACCGCACAGACCGCTCACAAGAACCCCACAGATCGGCGACCTACTCTCACGGCACGCCACCCCGCAGCGGGGCGGTGAACCGTGAACTCGGGAGATCCACCATGTCTCGCCGTACCACCACTTCGCGCGCCCGCGCGCCCCGGCGCCTCGCCACTCTGGGCGCCCTCGCCGCCCTGACCACCGTCGGCGCCCTGGTCTCGGCACCGGCCGCCCAGGCGGGCCCGATGCCCGCCGGCGACAAGCACAAGCCGGGCATCTGCAAGCGGGTTCCGACCATTGACACGCGCCTGACCAAGGCGATCGAGCGGCTGGGCGGCGACGCGACCGTCAAGGGTTCCATCGCACACCTGCAGGCACGCATCGCCGAGGCGGACAAGCTCAACCGCCCGGCCGTGAAGACCTACCTGAACGACAAGTTGACGACGCGTCAGCGTCTGTTGCCCGAACTCAAGCAGCGCAAGGCCGACCTGGCGAACGTCAAGACGTGGTGCGACACGCAGCCGTCCGCCGCGGGCAAGTGACCGGCGTGCGCCGCCGGATCGGCGGACTCGTCGTGGCGGCGCTCGTCCTCGGCGTCACCCTGACCGGGTGCGGCGGCTCCGACGGCGGCGACAACGGGTCGAAACCGGCCGGCAGCCGGGTCACGCCCGCCGACGCGCCCTCGGACATGGCCTCGACGGTGGCCGAGGCGGAGAAGGCCGCCGACCGCGCCGACCAGGACGCCACGGCGGCAGAGGACCCGCCGGGCTGACGGCCCCGCCGGACCTCGTGGGCCCCGGATCTCACGGCCGCGGGATCTCACGGCCCTGGGATCCCGCGGCGCCGGGACCACACAGGCCCACCGACCCACGACGATCGGTACGTACACCCCCGGCGGGCCGCACGAGCGGCCCGCCGGCCCCACGTCCACCCGGCGCCCCCGCCTACCGCGCGGCCACTTCCGCAACGGGCTCGTCGGCCGGGACCCGTACCGCCAGGAAGGTCGGGGTGTGCCGCAGTCGAAAGCCCAGCGACTCGTACAGCCGTATCGCGTTGGCATTCCCCGCCGAGGCATGTAGGAACGGAGTCTCGCCCCGACCCCGGATCCCGGCCACCAGCGCCAGGACCAGCCGCGTGGCCAGCCCCCGCCCCCGGTGCGCGGGATCGGTACACACCGCGCTGAGTTCGGTCCAGCCGGGCGGACGCAGGCGCTCCCCGGCCATCGCGATCAGCGCGCCCTGGTGGCGGACGCCGAGATAGGTGCCCAGTTCGACGGTGCGCGGCAGGAACGGCCCGGGCTCGGTCCGGGCGACCAGGTCCGACATCTCCGGTACATCGGCGGCGGTGAGTCGGACCAGCGAGTCGTCGGGGATGCCCATCACGACGTCGCCCAGGAGTTGTACGCCCGCCAGCCGCATCACCACCTCCCAGTCCTCGGGCGGCCGCAGGGTCTCCCCATTGGCCAGTGGTACGACCACGCCGGGACCGGCCAGTGCGGCCAGATCCGCCCAATCCGCCGCGCCCGGATCGTCCGGCAGCGCCGCGAACGGCGATACGTCGACGGGATAACGCCGCACCCGGCCCTTGCTCTCGGCGAGGCCGGCATGCGGCCCGGTCAGGGACGTGTAGACCGCGTTGTCCAACACCCGCAGGTCGCTCACGCGGCACCGCCCGGCCATCGGAACTGAGACATGATCCGCAGGCTACGAGCATGATCCCGCTCCGTCAAAGGGTGTTCACGGTTCGAAACGACGCCTGGGGCCGGCCTCGACCGGGTCGATGGACAAGACCGGACGGGCTGCGTTAGCGTCGCGACGTCGACCGATATCGGGGGAACGTCGCATGAGCGGGTGGATGAGTACGGCGAATCGCCGCGCCACGCCTGCCGCGTACCCCCGCACCGCCGCCGGCGCGATGTCGCCCCGGGCGTGGTTGACCCGGCGCCTGTTCATCGATCTGCGCCGCTCCGCCGGCTCCCTGTGTCACTGACCGGGTAGCACCCTCCACCCACCCGGGCCCACCCGGCTGCTCCACGAGACCGCCCGATCCGTGCGCGAAATCGCGTCCGGCAGGGCTCGTGGGCGCCCGATTCCGCGCATGAACTCCCGCCTGTAGCAGGCGACTTCGGCATGCCCCCATGGGCTGTCCGGCGCCGCCGCGCGCCCGGGCCGAATCATGGCGCGCGTCGTCCCGGCCGGGACCCATCTTCACCACCGCCACCCGCCGTGCCCGTCGAAAGCGAGAACCGAACCCATGTCGTCCGTACCGAACCCCGCGACCCCCCTCCACCTGGCCGTGGCCCTCGACGGCGCCGGTTGGCATCCGGCCGCCTGGCGCGAACCCGACGCCCGCGCCGACGAGTTGTTCACCGCCCGCTACTGGACCGACCTGGTCGCGGAGGCGGAGGCCGGGCTGCTCGACTTCGTCACCATCGAGGACGCGCTCGGCCTCCAGTCCACCACGTACGACCGCATCGACGACCGGACCGACCAGGTGCGCGGCCGACTGGACGCCGTGTTGATCGCCGCCCGCGTCGCGCCGTCGACCCGGCACATCGGACTGATCCCGACGGCGACCGTCACGCACACCGAGCCGTTCCACGTCTCGAAGGCGATCGCCACCCTCGACTACGTGAGCCTTGGCAGGGCCGGCTGGCGGGCGCAGATCTCCCGGCCGGTGGACAACGCCCACTTCGGGCGGCGCGCACAACCGGCGTTCACCTTCGCGGACCTCGGGCAGCCCGAGGCGGTGGCCGCGGTCGCGGAAACCTTCGCCGAGGCACGGGACTTCGTGGAGGTGGTGCGCCGACTGTGGGACAGCTGGGAGGACGACGCGGAGATCCGCGACGCGGCGACCGGCCGCTTCATCGACCGCGACAAGCTGCACTACATCGACTTCGTCGGACCCGGGTTCCGGGTCCGCGGCCCGTCGATCGTGCCGCGCCCGCCGCAGGGCCAGCCGCTGGTCACCGTGCTGGCCCACGACACGGTGCCCTACCGGCTCGGCGCAGACTCGGCCGACGTCGTGTACGTGACCCCGCGCGACCACGACCACGCGCGCGCCATCGTCACCGAGATCCGAGCCGAACAGCGGGTCGCGGGAAGGGAATCGGAGACCGTACACGTCTTCGGCGACCTGGTCGTCGCCCTCGACGAGAGCAGCGCGGCGGCACGCGAGCGCAAGGCGCGCCTCGACGATCTCGACGGCGCGGAGTACCAGAGCGACGCGTTCGTATTCACCGGCACCGCCGCCGAGTTGGCCGACCTGCTCCAGGACTGGCAGCGCGCCGGACTGACCGGATACCGCCTGCGCCCGGCCGCGCTGCCCCACGATCTGCACGCCATCACCCGGGAGTTGGTGCCCGAACTGCAGCGCCGCGGCGTCTTTCGCACCTCCTACGACGCGGGTTCCCTGCGCTCCCGCCTCGGCCTGCCGCGTCCCGCGAACCGCTACGCCGCGCCCGCGCCGGCCGCCGCCGCGTCGTGACCCCGGCGCACCCACCCGCTCCGCCACCCGCCCCGCCACCCGTACGAAGGAACCCATCCCGATGAGCAAGCCGCACAAGCAGATCATCCTCGGCGCCTACCTGGGCGGGGTGAACCACCACACCCTGTGGTCCGACCCCGAGGCCGGCAGCCAGATCGACTTCGCCTCCTTCCAGCACCTGGCGCAGACCGCCGAGCGCGGCCGGTTCGACTTCTTCTTCCTCGCCGAGGGCTTGGCGCTGCGCGAACGCCTCGGCCTGATCTTCGACCAGGACATCGTCGGCCGCCCGGACACCCTGCCGGTGCTCGCCGCGCTCGCCGCCGTCACCGAACACCTGGGCCTGATCGGCACGATCAACGCCACCTTCAACGAACCCTACGAGCTGGCCCGCCAGTTGAGTTCGCTCGATCACCTGTCCGGCGGCCGGGCCGGGTGGAACGTGGTCACCTCGTTCGACGCCTTCACCGGCGCCAACTTCCGCCGCGGCGGCTTCCTGCACCGGGACGACCGCTACACCCGGGCCGGCGAGTTCCTGGCCGCGGCCCGCGAACTGTGGGACTCGTGGGCGGCGGACGCGGTGGTCGCCGACCGGGAGGCGGGGGCGTTTCTGCGCGACGCCAAGACCGGCGAATTCGCGTTCGCGGGGCAGCAGTTCGACATCTCCGGCCGGTTCACCACGCCGCGCGGCCCGCAGGGCAGGCCGGTGATCCTCCAGGCCGGCGTCTCGCCGCAGGGTCGCGACTTCGCCGCCGGCGGGGCCGACGCGATCTTCTCCCCGTACCACCGCCTCGACGAGGCCCAGGAGTTCTACCGGGACATCCGGGCCCGGGCCGTCCGACTCGGCCGACCCGCCGACGCGGTCAAACTGCTGCCGCACGCGTCGTTCGTACTGGGGGACAGCGAGGCCGACGCGATCGAACGCCACCGCGACATCACCCGGCGGCAGATCGGCGGACGCACCGCGCAGATCCTCCTGGAGACGGTCTGGAACCGCGACCTGTCCGGCTACGACCCCGACGGGCCGCTGCCGGACGTGGATCCCGACCCCGAGGGCCCGCCGGTGGTCCGCGGTCGGGCCCGCATCGCCGAGGACGCGCACCGCAGGGTGGCCGAATGGCGTCGACTGGCGGAGGCCAACTCGTACTCCCTGCGCGACCTGGCGATCCACGTCTTCGGCCGCACCGAGTTCGTCGGCACACCCGAGCAGGTCGCCGACCGGATCGACACGTTCGTCCAGCAGGACGGCTCCGACGGGTTCATCCTCGGCTCGCACCTGACCCCCACCGGACTCGACGAGTTCGTCGACAAGGTCGTGCCGCTGCTCCAGGAACGTGGTTCGCTGCGCACCGACTACACCGGTACGACGCTGCGCGACAATCTCGGCCTGCCGTACCCGGACGCACTGCCGCACGCGCTCCCGGACACCCAACCGGACGCGACCCGGGTGGCCTGAGCCACCACGTGCCCGTGCCCGGTCGTCGCGGACGACGAC
>NZ_JBHTVA010000139.1:0-8644 GCF_042793325.1 Embleya sp. NPDC056575 | reverse complement strand
CCAATCACCGGTGTGCGGGCCGCCGTCGTATCGGGGCGCGTGTGGGTCAGCCGATCGACAGGGTCAGCGTGGCGCTGTAGGCGCCCGGCTTCTGGTACGCGGGGACCGCGAGGTCGATCGCGGCGTGGGCGGTGAACGTACCGCCGCCGCGGGCTCCCGCGGGCGCGGAGGCGAGCGTCGCTCCCCCGGCGATCCGGCCGCGGGAGCCCGGAGCGGCGGTGCTCGGGGAACCCGGCTCGGTGCGGACCGAGGGCGTCCAGGTGAATCCTTCGGCCGGAATGCGGCCACCGTCGGGCGAGGTGAAATCCGAGATGTCGGCGGTCAGCGACCAGCCGAGCGTACCGGCGCGCACGTCGGTTACGGTGACGGGGTTCAAGGCGCCCTTCATCGTCTGCGCGGTGCCGTCGAGGGTGATGTCGGACAGCCTTGCCGTGCCCGCCTCCTGACGAAGGGTCAGGCCGCCGGGAAGGACCGTCCCGGTGATCCGCGCGCTGCCGGACTGGTTCGCGGACGCCCTGGTCAGCTCCCGGCTCGCGCTGAACGTGCCCACCATGACGCGAAGATACACCCGGTCGAGCACGGGGATGGATCCCGACGTGTCGACGTCGACCGTCGCGAATCCGGTCAGGTGCCCGTCTCGGGCACTGCCGGTGGCGGAGCCCACCCATTCCGGGGGGCAGACGTCGGTCGGTGTCGCGCACACCGCGACGCGGGCGTTGCCGTCGGGCCAGCCCTCACCGGTGAATTCGACACGCTGCCCGGTGACGATCCGGGTCGGGGTGACCTCGAGGGTGGGGCCGGGACCGATGTCCACGGTGCGGGAGACGGCGGGCCGGGTGATGGGGGAGCAGGTCATCACCGGAAGGGGTGAGAGATTCTCGAACATCGTGTAGGCGCCCGGGGTGAGCGTGATCGGGCCGCTCGCCGAAAGCCGGAACGTGCCGGTGAGGTCGTCGACATCGATGCTTGCTCCGGGTGATGCCGGTTGCGGGCGCGGCGGCCCGGAGACGGTGAAGGTGGTCGGCTCGGGGCCGTCGACCAGAATCTCGGCGCGGACACCCAGCGGGCGTCCGCCGCCGGGCGGGACCGGGATCGACGGCCGGCTTCGCCAGTGCCATGTCACGGTGACGAGTTCACCGGCGCTGTAGACCGACTTCTCCGGCAGGACCGTCAGGTCGACCCGAGGCTCGTCGGAGCCCCATATGGGCCGGGTGGGACCATCGAGGACGCAGCGTTCCGGGAACGCCACCGCGGTGGCGCCGGCCGGAGCGGCGGCGACCACGAGGCCGGTGGTCGCGACGGCGATCGCCGCCGCGAGACTCATCAGGGCGCGACGAGTGATGTGCTTGGTGCGGTGCACGAAACTCCTTGCCGGGGTGCGGAATCGGTGGCCACATCACGCGAGGAGCCGTCGGGCGAGCGATCCGACGACGTGGCCCCCGACGGGATGTTTGGCTGAGTCAATGATTACGGATCGCGGCTCGAAGCGCATGTCCATTCGAGCACCGACGGGTGCGCGCGGCGGGGTGGGCTTCGGTGTGGGCGGGGGCTCGGGGTGACATGCGGACGGCCCCCGCGACCGAAGTCGTGGGGGCCGTCCGGGTGTTCGGGGACGCGGATCAGCTGATGGAGAGGGTCAGGGTGCTGGTGTAGGTGCCGATGGCCTGGTAGGCCGGGACGGCGAGGGACAGGTCGGCGTCGGCGGAGAACGTGCCGCCCGTGCTTGCCCCGGCCGGAGCCGAGGCCAGGGTGGCGCCGGTGCCGATCGGGCCCGCGCTACCGGGCACCGCGGTGCTCGGCGAACCGGCGCCGGTGGTCACCTTCGGGGTCCAGGTGAACTTGTCGGCGCCGATCTTGCCGCCGCTGCCGTTGCCGAAGTCGGACACCGAGCCGGTGAGGGTCCACCCGGTGTTGCCGCCGCGGAAGTCCTTCACGGTCACGGTGTTCAGCGCGCCGGTCATGTTCTGCGCCTGGCCGTTGAGCGTGATGTCCGACAGCTTGATGGCGCCGGCTTCCTGGGTGATGGTCAGACCGCCGGCGACGACGTTGCCGGTCACCGTCTGGCTCAGGTCGCGACCGGGAACGGTGACGCGGAACGGCGCGGTCACCGTGGTGTCCTCCGAGCCCTCGTTCACCTTGATCGCGGTGATGTTGTCCTTGCTCACCACGAGGTCGGTGATGTTGATGGTCCCGTCCGCGGCGGCCTCGGTGTACGCGCTGACGTCGTCGTCCTGGACATCGCCGGCCATGCCGTACGCCAGGACGTAGTTGCCCGGGGTCCAGCCGGAGCCGGTGATCACCACGGTGGTGCCGACCGGGCCGTGGTCCACGCTGAGCGAGATCTTGCGCTCGACCGCCTTGACCTTGACCACGCCGCTCAGCGCCTCGACGCCGCTGCCCTTGACCTTCACCTTGTAGTCGCCGGCGGCAACGTTGTTGCGGACCGTCACGGTGCCGGCGAGCTTGTTGCCCGCGCCGACCGCGAGGGTGTTGCCGGAGATCCTGGCGGCGTCGCAGGCCGAGCCGTCGGCGGCGCACAGCTCAGGAGTCAGCGTGCCGGCGGGCCAGTTGTCACCGGCGATGGTGATCTGACCACCCGCGCTGACCTCGCCGGGCGTCGCGGTGACGGTCGGGTCCGCGGTGCTGGAGCCCTCGACGTTGATCGTGGTGCCGGGGGCGACGGGCGTCACCGGGGTGCACGCGGTGGCGACGTCGCTGCCGAGACCCGCGTCCACGAACGACGTGTAGTTGCCGGGGGCGAGGTTGAGCGTGCCGGGCTTGGTGAGCGTGATGCTCGCCGTCATGTCCGACAGCTTCAACTCCTCGCCGGGCGCGGCGTCGGGGTTGATCCGCGGACCCTCCACCGGCACGGAGGCGGTCTGTGCGCCGGTGAGCAGCACCTCGCCCTTGGGCAGCGCCTTGTTCTCGCCGACGTGGATGCCGAAGGGCGTGTTGATCGGCACCACGCCGTACTTGAGCCATTTCCACGTCACGGTGACCTGGTCGCCGACCGTGTAGGTGGCCTTCGCGGGGGTGACCTGGATGTCCATCTTGAGGTCACCGTCGGCGATGTTGTCCAGGAACGGGTTGGTGCAGTGCGCGCGGTAGTCGACCGGGGCCGCCGAGGCGGATGGTGCGAGCGCGATCAGACCGGCGGTACCGGCCATCGCCAGCGTGCCGATCAGCGCGGTGCTTCTGCGTGGAGCGATTCTTCGCATTCGGGACACTATTCTCCTCGCCGGGATGGAATATGCCTACCGCCACTGTGGAGCAGAACTTCGACATCCGGGGAGAATGACCTGCGGCGTTTGTCGCCGCGAGGGCGAGGTCGGCCGGACCCTCGTCCGGAATGTGCGGGGTACGTGGCGGTGGTCGGCAATAGATGGTCCGACACCGTATTCATCCGGTAATCGCTGACAAAGTCAATAACTGTTCCGCGGGAATCCCGTTGGCACGTGTCACCAAGATCGACTTCCGGCGAAGGCGGGATGGGAATGGTGTATTCCGGTTCCGCAAACGCGGCGGAGACCGCCGTCCGGGGTGGACGGCGGCCTCCGCGTGTGGTGCGTCGAGCGAGGTGCTTTCCGGCCCGGTCAGGTCACCTTGAACGGGGTCGTGGCCAGCCGGTCGGAGTGGAAGGTCTCCGAGGCGATGATCCCGGTCGTGTTCGACTTGGTGATCAGGATCCAGATGCTGAAGTCGCCGTTGGCGTTGGCCCACGCGCCGGCCCAGTCGCTGGTCTTGGAGTCACCCGCGAGACCGTTGACGTTGACCCACGCGAGCGAGCCGTAGCCGTGCCCGGTGACCAGGACGAACGTGCACGGGCTGCCCGAGGTCTTGTCCAACTCCAGCCAGCGGCGCTGCACGGTGATCGCGGTCAGCGCCGAGTTGCCGCCGCCGTCGCTGAGCTTGAGCTTGTAGGTGCCCTCGCCCACGTTGCCCGCGATCGTCACGTTGCCGGCCAGCGCGCCGTCGGCGGCGATCGTGAGCGGACCCGAGCTGATCCGGGCCGCGCTGCACGCCGAACCGTCGGCCGCGCACAACGACGCGGTGGCCGTGCCGTTCGGGGTCCAGTTGTTGCCGGACACCGCCACCGTGCCACCCGCGTGGGTGGACGCCGGCGACGCCGACAGGGTGGCCGGCAGGGCCGCGCCGATGGTGAACGGAGCGCTCACCAGGGTGGTTTCGTCGGTGCCCTCCATCAGGATGATCGAGGTGATCGAGCCCATGCTCGCGACGAAGTCCGGAATCACGATGGAGCCGTCGGCGGCCGACTGGCCGTAGACCAGCGTGTCGTCGAGCAGGTTCCCGGCCGCGTCCCGGCCGTAGGCCAGGATGTAGATGTTCGGGTTGAAGTTCTTGCCGGTGATGGTGACGCCGGTGCCCACCGGACCGCGGTTCGGGCTCAGCGAGATGGTCCGGGCGACCGCGTTGATCTTGACCGGGGTGAGCGCCTCGCCGGCGCCGACCTTGACCTTCAGCTTGTAGTTGCCGGTCGGCACGGTCGCGACCGTGTTGATGTGGCCGGACAGCGCGCCGTTGGCCACCACGAGACTGTTCGCCGCGATTTTGTTGGCGAGGCACGCGGCGCCGTTCGCGTCGCACAGCTCGACCGAGGGGGTGCCCGCGGCCCAGTTGGTCCCGGACAGCGCGACCTGCGAACCGGCGTTGAACTCACCGGGGTTCGCGCTCAGGGTGGGTGCGCCCGTCGAGGGGCCTTCCACGGTGAGGGTGCGCGAGACCGCGATGGGGTTGATCGGCGAGCACTTGGTCTCGACCTTTTGCCCGACCGCGGTGGTGAAGGTCGAGTAGATGTCCGGTGTGAGCCCGACCTGGCCGGCCTGGGTCAGCGTGAAGGAGCCGACCGGGTTGCTCAGGATCAGGTCCTGACCGGGCAGCGCCTCGGGGTTGATCTGCGGTCCCTGAATGGCGAAGTTGCCGGTCTGCGCGCCCGTCAACTTCACCGTGCCGACCGGGTAGGTCGAGTCCTTCGGCACCTTCCCGACGACCGGGATCGACGTCGGCGCCTTGGGGTAGAGCTTCCACTGCCACTCGACCGAGACCACGTCGCCCACCTGGTACGTGCTCTTGGAGGGGGTGACGACCAGGTCGATCTTGACGTTGCCGTCCGGCGGGTTCGAGTACGGGTTGGTGCAGTGCGTCGCGTAGTCGACGGTGTCGGCCTGCACCGAGGGGGCGATCGCGACGAGCGCGCCGGTGCCGGCGACTGCCGCGGCCGCCGCGACGGCGACCAGTCTGCGGGAAGCGATTCTTCGTATTCGGGACACGGTTCTCCTAGCCGGGTGGGGAAGTGCCGAGTGACGCGTGGTGCGGAGGTCCGGCTCGCCCCGGCGGTGCCCGATGGCTGCCGATTCGCCGATCACCGCCACGTTCGTCCGTCGGATACGGACGTCGGAAGCGATGACCGAGAAGCGTGGAATGGGACGGGGAAGGCGAACTCCGACGTGGTGCTGGTGCCGAAGATCTAGCGAACAAAGCCCCAGGAAGCAATGCGCAAATGGTGATCATCTTGGTGTCACGTGTCACCATGATCAACTTTGATAAACCCTCGAAGGAAACCCTTTCCAAAGGCGACCGGGTCAATGGGTCGGGTTCTTCGAATGCTGGTTCTTGCCCGGTTGATTCGTCTACAAAACCGTATTGACTTCTTCCGCTTACGCAGTTTCACTCATGGCTGTGCCGGAGGGGCCCCGAAGCGTGGGGCGAAGCGCCCCGACCCGGATCCCGATCACCTCGGCCGTCCCCTGTGGCGGTCGACGTCGGGATGCCCGCCGGCAGCTCCACCGTTTCCGCCTGCGGTGCAGGCCAGGGAGAACGTGCGCCACCACCAGGTCTCAGGAAATCGACGACAAGGAGTTCCACCATGTCCCGTTCCAAGATCACCACCACCGGTATCGCCTGCGTGACCGTCGCCTTCGCGGCGGCTGTGGCCCTGTCCGGTACGGCGCACGCGGTTCCCGATTCCCGGGGGGTGACGCTGACCTGCCAGGACAGCACTGGTAAGACCTGGGTCACCGGCGGCGCCGGCACCCTGACGTCGAGCGACCCGGGCGGCACCAACCCGCAGAAGATGAAGCTCGCGTCGCCGATGGTGGCGCCGATCGCCATCCCGGCGAACTCGCTGGCCACCGTCATCCGCACGGTCCAGACCGGCGCGGGCGCGGGCACCATCCGCGACTTCGTCGGCACGGTCAACCCGCCGATGAACGCCGGCAACCCGATCACCCTCGGGGCGATCCCGGCCACGGCGCGCCTGGCCGCGGGCACCACCGTGCGTCTGCAGGACACCTCGGCCGGGGCGCCCAGCGCCACCAACTGGTCGATGAAGATCAACACCACCATTTCCGGTTCGTCGGTCGACATCTACTGCGCCGGCAAGCAGGACGCGGCCTCGGGCGACTTCAGCTTCTAGTCGCCTCTCCGGTCGGGTGCTCCCGGCGAGTACCCGACCGGGCCGAGGACGCGGGTGTGACGGTCTGCTGCTGCCAAAAGCCTGCCCGGGTGGCGTTCGCGCCGCCCGGGCAGGTTTTTTTGTTTCCCGGGTCCCGCCCCTTTCGGTGCGACGGGGGCGGGGCGGAAATAGTGTGACCGTTTGAATCCGGTGTCACGTGTCACGGGCGGAAAATTCGATAAACCGCGATTCGCATGCAAGGGGCGGGTCGCGTATTTGCCTTCTCCGGGGTAAGCCGGGCGGGGTGTGGTCCGCGAGTACCCGATCGGCGCGAACGTGGCTCCTCGGGCCCGTGTGTGGCTCGGTGCGGCGGGAAGGAACGGACCCGAGGCCCGGACGTCCGGCGGCCGGAAGGGCGGGATTGCCGGGCCGGCCGCGAGCCGCCCCGCCGATGGCCTCGTCGGAGGCGCTCCGGAAGTCGCCGATTACATGATCGGAAAGCGGCGGATCCGAGGGCCGAAGTCATCCGCGCGACGCTGTCTTTTTGTTTTCGATGGGCATTCAAACGACTGGAATCACAGTAAGTAATCGAGCCTGTATAGTGACGCGTGTCACCATGATCAAAAATATGTAATTGATGATCATTGGCAATGGGCGACAGGTCTTGGTCAATATGGTTGGAAGGTAGTCGATGATCACTTGGCAATGCAAAGATGGACAATAGGCATTGACTTCTTTTCGGCATCCCGCTTCACTCTCCCTTGCCGGGGAACCGAACTCGAAGCAATGCGGATCCTTCTGCGGTAACAGCGGCATCGCTGCACCTGTCGATGTCGAGATACCGGCCGGCGGTACCAAAGCCCTGCCCACCGCGGGTGGTCGGGCGGGCGTGTCTTCGTTCGGAAAGCCGTGAAAGGAGCACTACCTTCATGTCTCGTTCCAAGATCGCCTCGGTCGGCATCGCCTGCACGGCGGGTGCCTTCGCGGCCACGATGGCCCTCTCGGGTACCGCCTCGGCCCTGCCGCCGGAAAGTCACGGCGTCAGCGGCATGACGTGTGTGGACATTCTCAGCAGCACCGTCTGGGCGTCCGGTGGCACGGGCACCCTCTTCTCCAGTGACCCGGGTGCGCCCAACGCGCAGAAGATGAAGCTGACGTCGTCGATGACGGCGCCCGTCTCCATCGCGCCCAACACGCTCACCACCACGATCCTGTTCACCGGCGGGATCACCTTCTCCGGGACGGTCAACCCGCCGATGAACGGGCCGATCCCGCCCAACCCGGGCAGCCAGATCACCCTCGGCCCGGTCGCCGCCGGCTCTCGCATCGCCTCGGGCACCACGACGAACATGGTCTCGACCTCCGGAACCCCGACCGCCACGAACTACTCGGTGCGCATCCAGGCGTCGTTCCCGGGTCTGCCGGCGGCCGACATCCGTTGCACCGGCAGCCAGGCCGGGACCTTCACGTTCTGATCCGACCGGCTCTCGACCAGGGAGCCGGAGCCCTCGGCTCCGAACGCACCTCGCGCCCGTCGTGGCGGCCTTCGGGTCGCCGCGACGGGCGTTGCCCGTGTATCGGCACTTCGCCGACCGCCTCGATGATCGGCCGACCGGGGAAGGACCCCACATGATTCGTTCCAGGCTCGCCACGACCGCCGTCGCGTGCACCGCGGGCGCATGGGCCGCGGTGACCGTGCTGTCCACGTCCGCGTACGCGATTCCGCCGGAATCGAGGTCGGTCGCCATCAGCTGCGACGACTCCAGTGGCATGGTCTTCGCCGGTCCCGCGTTCGTCTCCGGGGCGCTGACGTCGAGCGCGCCCAGCCCCTCCCTGCCGCAGAAGCTCAAACTGGGCCTGACGATCAGCAACCCCGCGAACATCGCGCCCAACTCGGCCACGATGGTGTTCCGCACCGTGCAGACCAGCAGCGGCGGATCGGGCGTCGGGACGGTGTTCGATTTCGCGGGCACGACCCACCCGGCCTGGGGCCCGGTCCCACCGATGGTCATGGGCCCGCTCTCCGCTCCCGTGCGGATCCCCGCCGGCACCGCCCTGCGACTGAAGACCACCACCGGCACGCCGAGTGCCGCGAACTGGTCGATCAAGGTGCACAATCCGGTGGCGGGCAACGACATCCACTGCGTCGGCAGCCAGAGCGGCGGTTCGGCGGACTTCACCTTCTGAGCCGGTCTCCGCACAAACGTCGGCCCCGGTATCCGCGGCGGATAC
>NZ_JBHTVA010000138.1:0-9305 GCF_042793325.1 Embleya sp. NPDC056575 | reverse complement strand
GGCTTCGGCGCGGGCACACCCCGCCGTCGTGTGGGTGTGGTGGGTGGCGCGCGGTCGGTGGGATCCGCGGTCGGTGGGATCAGGTCGCCACCGGCTGCTGCTCCCTGGGTTCCGTGGGTTCCCGCTCCTCCCTCGGCATCACCATGCGGAGTTGCAGGAGGTGGTCCGCCACGGTCATGGCGGCGAGTACGACCGTGGCGGTGGCGAGCGTGGCCCAACCGGCGCCGGCCAGTGGGGCGGTCAGCGGTACGACCACGACGGCCGCGCCGATCCGTGCCGCGATCGAACCGGTGCCGAGTACGTGGCGATGCCAGGCGTGGCCGAGCAGGAAGACGGCCACACCCGTGCCCAGCCACCAGCGGTTGGTGTCGGTGCCCAGGTGGTGGATGCCGTCGGAGATGCCGGCCGCGACCAGCACGATGCCCGCGATCATCACCGCGTGGGCCAGGCCGAACGCCACGTACCCGAGCATCTGCCGGCGCTCCACCGACGCCTCGGACATGGCCCGTACGGTGCGTTCGTCGTCACCGCCGAAGTAGGTCCACCAGATGCCGGTGGCGACCGCGATGCCGAGCAGGATGCCCCCCGCGAGCCTCCAGTCGACCGGTCGCCCGCCCGCGCCGATGCCGACCGCCACGACCGACTCGCCGAGCACGATCAGGATGATCAGGCCGTGGCGCTCCACGAAGTGGTGCGGCTCGACCACGAATCCGCGGATCCGGCCGATCACCATCGACAGGTACAACACCGTCACCGCACCGGCCCAACACACCCAGGTCCCGACGTCGGACAGGTGCGGCGCGATCAGGATCAGTACGCCGCCGACCGCGTTGAACGGGGCCAGCCGCAGGATCCCGGCGCGGGCCGACGGCTCGGCGGCGGTCAGGAACAGGGCGACGTGCATCCCGACCGCGACGAGGAACGCGAGTCCGAACGCCCAGCCGTCGGGGTCGAACGCGTAGGGCAGGTCCAGGCCCATCACGAAGAACGCGGTCATGGTCAGCGCGAGCAGCAGCCGATGCACCACCGCGTCGGGCCGCACCGCGTTGGTCAGCCAGCTGAACGCGCCGAACATCCACCACAGCGCGGCCAGCGGCAACATCCCCTGGAACAGGCCGGACCAGCCCGGATGGGACTCCACCTGGTGAGTGGCCTGGGTGAGTACGAAGACGAAGACGAGGTCGAAGAACAGCTCGATCGGCGTGACGCCGGTGGACTGCGCCGGCTCGTCGGGGGGTTCGATCGGGTCGTGCGGGAGGTCCATGGGGATGGAGAGGGCCGGCTCGGCGGGGGCCGTGGCCGGCCCGGCGGCGGTGGTGATTGGCGGGTGGTCGTGCGGGTCGCGGTCCGGTGGGGCCGGGGAGGGGTTCATGCGGTCACTTCCAGGTGTCTTGCGAGCATGCGTCCTTCGATCCCGACACGCGTCGCGGCCACCGGCCGCGAGCCGGTCGGGCCGCCCGAACCTGCGCGGGTGGTCGAGTTCGGGTCGTACGTGCGAGGGCCCATCATCACCGCGCGGCGCGTTCCGGGACAGCGGAAGTCATCACGTTCGCGGTCGGCGTATCCCGGACGCGCGGAGATGGGCCGGGATGTGCTGCGGCGGACCGGATTTCCGGTCCGCCGCGGGGGTGGGGTGCCTGGTGCCCGGGCGCCTGATGCCTGGGCGCTTGGCGCCTGGGCGCTTGGGCTCAGGTGCTTACGAGCACAGGATCAGTAGCGATGTGACCACCGTGCACGATGCCGACGAGGAGTTGTTGCCCGGGTTGGGGTCGTTGGGTGTGCTCGCCGTGCGGGTCGCGGTGACCTCGTAGCCGAGGCCCAGGTTGAGCAGGTCGACCGGGGCGGTGAAGTGGCGGGTGGTTGCCGCGCCCTTGGCCAGTGGGCCGACCGTGCAGGTGACCGTGCGGTTGGCCACCGCGCAGTCCGGTGAGGTCGCGGTCATCGGGGACGGCAGCGACGCGGTGACGGTCGCCGAGGCGAGTGCGTTCGGGCCGCGGTTGGTGACGGTGACGGTGTAGTCGATGTGTGCGCCGAACAGGCCGCCGACGCCGTTGGCCTGGAGCACCACCGACACGTCGGCCGCGCTCGCGATGTAGGTGTAGCGGTCGGCCGGCACGGTCGCGCTGGTGCCGCCGGCGGTGCTCACCCGGACGTCGACCTGGCCGGCCGGACCGGGTGGCGCGGTCGCGGTGCAGGTGGTGGCGGTGCAGGACACGGCGGTGGCGGGGCGGCCCGGGCCGAAGGTGATGCCGGTCGCGCCCGCGAGGTCGGTGCCGGTGACGGTGACCACCGTGCCGCCGGTGTCGGGGCCGGAGTTCGGGCTCACCGCGGTGACGGTGGGGGCGGGCAGGTAGGTGTAGCGGTCGGCGGCCGAGGTCGCGCTGGTCCCGCCGGGGCCGGACACGGTGATGTCGACGGTGCCGGGTGCGCCGGGGGGCGCGATCGTGGTGAGGGTGGTGTCGTCGACGACGGTGAACGCGGCGGCCGGGGTCGTACCGAACACGACGGCGGTGGTGCCGGTCAGGTGGGTGCCGGTGACGGTCACGGAGGTACCACCGGCCGTGGGGCCGGAGTTGGGGCGCACCGAGGTGACGGTGCGCGGTTGCGGGACGCCGACGACGACGACGCCGTAGGGGGTGGAGCCGACCGGGACGGTGGCCACCACGGTGTCGGTCGTGCCGTCGATCACGGACACGTCGCCGGACTGGGTGTTGGTGGTGTACACGTATCGGCCCGCGACGTGCAGGGTCAGGTTGGCCGGGTACGCGCCCACCGCCACGCTGTCGACCACCGTGTTCGTGGCCAGGTCGACCACCTTGACCTCGGCCGGGAACGCGGAGACGTACGCCCGGCTTCCGGTCGGGTCCACCGCGACATTGCTGGCGTCGGTGATCGGCACGGTCGCGACGAGCAGGCCGCCGGCGGTCAGGTCGAGCGTCCACAGTCCGGACTGGTTGTCGACCGCGTACAGCCGACGCCCGTCGGGGCTGAGCGCGGCCCCGTCGGGCGTGCCGGGCAGCGTGATGGTCGTGCCGACGACACCGGTCGCGGCGGTGATCACCGAGACGCTGCGTCCGGCGTTGTTGACCGCGTACACGTGTGCCCCGTCCGGCGCGACCAGTACCGCGATCGGGCTGGTGCCCACCGCGATCGTGGCGGCGACGGTGTCGGTCGCCGTGTCGACGGCGAGGACGGAGTTGCCCTGGGCCACGTACAGCCGGGTGTCCGTCGGGTCGACCGCCATCGCGAACGGCGCACCGCCGGTGGCGATCGTGGCGACGACCGCGTCGGTGGCGGTGTCGATCACCGAGATGCCGCCGGAGTCGAAGTTCGCGACGTACACCCGGGTGCCGGCGTGGTTCGCGGCGAGCCCGTACGGGCCCCGGCCCACCGGGACGGTGGCCGTGGTGGTGTTGTTCGCGGCGTCGATGACCGAGACCGTGTTCGAGCCGGAGTTGGCCACGTAGACGGCCACGCCCGGGTGTGCCGCGGCGGCGGGTACGGCCTGGGCGATCAGGCCGGCGAGCACGAGGGCCGCGACGGCGACGAGGGCGATCAGCCGGCCGGGCGGCGCGGGGCGGGTCGGTGGACGGTGAGGCCGGGCCGGGCGGCGCGGGTGCCGTAACCGGTCGGCGGGTTCTGCGAGATCGTGTGACATCGGGATCCCCTCCCTGACGATGGAGCGCACCCGGCCGGCTCCATCGGGGCACACCGATCCCCACCCCGCAGTGCAGCACTCGGGCCCCCACCCGAATCCGGCGCCACGCCCGGCAACGGTGCCGAGTCGTGGTGCCGGACGGCCGCGAATCACGGACCGCGATTCGTCGGTGCATCGCCCGAAACGTACCGGGTCGGCGGGCGGTGATGCGGCCTTAACGGCGAAATCGCCTCATGGGGACGGGAGTTGGTGTACAGGCGTTGGGGTGGGGGCGTTGGGGCGGGGATCGAGGACGGTCCGCTCAGTCCCTGGGCAGGTATACCGTCCGGCCCTGGGCCCGGGCGCGCAACGCGGCGGGCACGCGCGGGGCGACCGTACTCGGCAGCAACTCCGCCGCCCGCTCGACCGTGACGAACGCGTGGTCGTCGAGTTCGTCCTCCTGGATCCGGATGGCCGCGATCCGGTCGGGGGTGAATGTACCGCCGTCGAACGTCCAACCGGTCAACGGGCGTGGCCGGGGCTCGAGTTCGGGTACCCAGTCGATCACCAGCAGCTCGCCGACGGCCACGTCGAGCCCGAGTTCCTCGCGCAGTTCGCGCGCGCAGGCGTCGTGGGGTGATTCGTTGCGGTCGACGAACCCGCCGGGCAGGTTCCAGTAGTCCCGATAGTTGGGTTTGACCACCAGGACCCGGTCGTCGGCGTCGGTGATCAGCGCGGAGGCGGCGGCGTAGAGGGAGGGCAGTTGCTCGTACCACTGCTCGGGCGGCAGGAAGTCTCGGGTCATTTCGTCGAGCCTAGCGGGTGTCTTCGAACCCCCGTCGGGCTCCACGACGCCCGGCGCCGAGCCATCACCGCAACGCCGGCACGGCCCCGCCGGCCAGGAGCCGGCGGGGCCGTGGAGAGCCGCTTCGGTCGATTCTCGGGAGTCGGTCAGTCCTTGGGAATGTACGTCGGACAGGTCGAGAACGCGTTCTGCTGCACGCAGGTGAACAGCGCGTTCCACTTGCTGCTGCTGTCGGCGACGGCCGTGGTCAGCGCGTCGCTGCACGTGTCGTCGGCAAGACCCCAGAGGGATCCGTCCGGCCAACCGGCCTGACGCGTGCGCGTTTCGATCGTCGTGAGGCATTCCGCGCTCGGGTTGTAGCGTTTCAGCTCGTTGATGAACTCCAGATACTTGGGGTTCTGGAGCACGTTTGCCTGCGCGGCCAGGGTCTGCCGGGCCGCGTCCTTGGCCTGCGGCGACGCGTTCGGGTCCTGCAGCGTCGCGGTCGCCTGCGTGGCCGCCGTCGCGGTCGTCTGGATGACCTTCTGGATCTGCTGCTGGTCCACCGGCTTCTTCGGCGCCGTCTTCGGGTCCTTGGAGGCGAGCAACGCGTCGGTGATCAGCGTCACGACCTGGATGGTGAACCCCCGGTCGGCCGCCGGGAAGGTCGGACTTTGGAGCTGCACCATGAGCTGGGCCACACCCTGCGCGGTTCTCAGATAATCGGCTCGCTCCCCCACGGCCAACTTCGGGTCCTGGCTCCGCCGCAGCGCCTCGTTCACGCCCTGCACGACCTTCGTGTACAGCGCCCGGTCCGGCGCCGAGGTCGTCGGGTCCTGGATGGCCTTCAGCGTTTGATTGATCGCCGAGACGGCCTCGGCGTACATGTTCCGGTCCTGGGGCGACGTGGAGGGATTCTTGATCGCGTTCACCGCCGTGTTCAGCCCCTCCTTCAGCTTCTGCTTCACATCCGGCGGGACGTTCAGTTTGTCGATCTCGGCCTCGACCTCCCGCTTCGCGCCGTCCGGGTCCGTCTTCGGATCCGGCGGCGGCGCGGCCTGTTGCAGCTGGTTGGGCGGCTGCGACGATCCGCCCGGACCGGGTGTGCTCGGCGTCCCCGCCGAGGGGGTGCCCGGGGCGCCGGGCGTCCCCGTCCCCGGCGTGTTCTGCTGGTTCGGCTCGTTGGGGGAGTTCGGCGTATTCGGGGTCTTCGGCGCGTTGGGGGTGTTGGGCGGGGGCGGTGTGTACGCCGGCGCCTGCGGGGTGTTCGGCGGTTCGGGGGTATCGGCCGGCACACGGCTCGTGGCCTGACCGGGCGAGGCGACCCGGGGCGCGGCGGCCGCGGCGGCGGCGGTCGGCAGTGCCAGTGCGGCAGCCAGACAGGACGTGCCTACGATGCGGGATATCTGTCGCCGGGCAGTTTTGGACATGACGAATCCAGTCGAGTGGGGACGTTGCTGCTGTGCCGTTGTCGGCTCGGCCGCTGTCGGCTCGATCGCCGCGGCGGCTGCCTGCGGGCACCGGAGACCCGAGCCTCGACGGTGCACACAAGACGGTGCACATGTGTCGAACGGTGCACGCGTGACAGTGCACGTGTATCGAACAGTGCACATGGATCGACAAGAACCACTCTTCGCTCCTCCCCCGCCCGTCGCAACTCCGACCCACGCCGCCGCGCGGATGCCGGGGGTGCGCGGGAGTGGCGGGCGCGAACGGTGTGTAGGCGGCGGGTCTCAGGTGGTGGTGAAGCCTGCGGCCGAAGGCGCCGAGGATGTCCTGGCCGGCGCCGGGCACACCGGCCGGGTTCGCCTTGAGAGCCGGAGACCTCGGGTCCGATCGTGGCCGGCGGCGGGCGCGGCCGCTCCGGCGGGGCCGGCTCGGCGGCTTCCACGGGTGCTCGGCGTTGTCCCGCAACGCCGCGACGGGCTCGTCGGTGGACAGCGCGGCCACGTCGGTGTACGCATCAACCCGCGTATAGGGAGCGGGAGTTCCAGTGTGCTCGACGGAGAGTCCGTCGAACATGACGGCCGATTCCCGACGTTCAGCGGTGGTGGTGAGGGGGCCGCGAGCATCGCGGGGGTCGCTGCAATCGCTGCAATACTTCGTCGCCGTCGTCGAGGAGCCCGACTTTCACCCGCGCCGCCGCGCGACCGCACCTCGCGCGGCCCGGTAGTACGCGGCCTGGCCTCCGGCGCAGCCACCCACGGGTTCGACGTGCCCTCGATCCCGGCCGGCTCCACGACGACCATCACGGGGTCGAGACGACCCTGACCGAGGACACGTCGGAGCGGCGCCGTCCGGTGTCGAGTCGTATCGAGAGTCGTATCGAGTCGTGTCGTCTCGAGTCGCCCGATGCCGAGTCGAACCGTCCTGCGTCGTCTCGTGTCGTCCCGTGTCGAGCCTTGTCGTCCCGCGTCCCGCGTCCCGCGTCCCGCGTCGTCTCGCCGGCTCAGCCGGCGGTCAGACCGCTGTCGTTGTGCAGGATCGCGCCGTGTACGTTCCGGGCCTCCTCGGAGGCGACATACGAGAACATCGCCGCGATGTCCTCCGGCTGCGCCATCGGGCGCGGCGTCATGGCGCGGCCGACCAGATCCCAGTCCACGTCCGCGGGCATCTGGTAGTTGGCCACCAGGTTGGTGTCGATACCACCCGGCGCGATCGCGTTCACCCGCAGCGGCTGCTTGGCGAACTCCCAGGCCAGCGACCGGGTCAGCTGGACCACGGCGCCCTTGCTCATGGTGTAGACGACGCCGTACGCCAGGCCCATCACACCGGCGTTGGACGCGATGTTGACCACGTTGCCGGACCGTTCGAGCAGGTGCGGGATGGCCGCCTGGCACATGAAGAAGTAGCCGTCGATGTTGACGCCCATCATCCGCCGGTAGTCCGCCTCGGTGACCTCCAGCACGTGCTCGGCCCGCGCGATGCCGGCCACGTTGCCCAGCACGTCGATCCCACCGAACTCCGCCACGGCCGCCGCCACCGCGGCGAAACACTCGTCCCGTACCGCCACGTCGGTGACCCGAGTGGCCACCTTGCCCGCAAGCCCGACCGCCGCCTCGGCGGTCTCGGCCAACGACGCCGCCGCGATGTCCAGCGCGAACACGTTGGCCCCCTCCGCCGCCAACCGCAACGTGGTGGCCCGCCCGACCCCCGACCCGGCTCCGGTGACCACCGCGGTCTTACCGTCGAACCGGCCGGACACATGAGCTATCGACATGCGTTCACTCCATCGGACGAGGATTCGGAAGACGGATCGAAGGGGCACGACAACGCACCCACGACCAGAGGTGACGGATCGTGCCACAGCCGAGTTGGGGAAACCAGACCCACTTCCCCACTCGACACCGACGACCGACCGGCGGTGTGACGGCATGCGCCGCCGCACGAAAGCGGCAACGCTGGATGCGAACGTCCATCCGGTCGACGAAGCTCGGTCTCCAAACGGCGACCCGCACCTCCTGTACGGACGGACCGCGGGTCTTAGCGAACGGCGCGGCCCCGTCGGCCGAGTGCGCCCCCTACCGAAGCGATGGACACCCGACCGAGCGGAGAACCACCCCTCGGGGCCGAACTCCCCTACGCGAGCACGGGAGTTCCCGTCTCGGAGCCCGGGTGGTGATCACCATGCACACAACCGAAGCCGAGCCGTCAGCCGGATGCCCCGCTGAGGACGATCGTCGCGGAGGAACGATCCAAGTAGGCACCCGCCCCGTTGTACGACCACCGGCCATGTTCGGGTACGAGCGAACGCAGGGCGCTCGGCATCTCCTCCATCGGCGGCCCGGCGATCGCCTGCCACTGCCCCCACCCTTCCGCGGCGACGGTATCCGCGAGATGAACGACGCCGTAGTAGCCCCAGTCGTGCGGCCCGGGCACCGTCACCCGCGCCGTATCGGGCGTACCCATGGCCCGGACGCACCACTTGGCGGAGGTCACGGAACCCAACTGCGGGAACACCGCCAACAGGTCGGCTGTGCCGGAACTCGTCGGTTCACAGCGGTGCGCCGCCTTTTCGTCCTTGTCGTCACCGTCTCCGAGGCCGCACGCGCCGACCAGCATTCCGGCCACCACCGTGAGCCCCACAACAACCCGTCGCGCCGTGTCCGTCATCCGGCCTCGTCCATGCGCTCGTCCCCCGACCTCGGCACCGAACCGACGCCCGAGTCTGGCATCGAGACCACGGTCGATTCATCCGACCCGGTGCGTAGTTCGTTCGGGCCACCCGGCTCATCACCCGCGGACCCGGCCCGTACGAACTGCCCGGCCGCCCCGACCACGTCGACACCCACGCGTCGGGCCGTCAACGATGAGCACCGCACCGGCCCGGCCCTCGCACGCCGTCCGGAGCGGACGCGACGCGAGAACCTTCCAGGCTGCCCTCCCCGCCCCGGGCATCCACCGAGCCGCCCCCCTCAACCGTGTCCGCACCCACCAGTCACGCCGTCCACGGTCGGGCACCACACCGGCCCGGCCCACGCTCCGGCCGGGAGCGAATCACAGCCGGCGCTCCTGGCCCCCGCCCCGACTGGAGGTCCGCCGAGCCGCCCACACCCAGCCGCGTCAGCACCCACGAGCCGGGAGCCAACCGCAGCCGGCTTGACGCGGTAGAACCTCCCGGGCCGGCCTCGCAACCAGGGCAGCCCAACAAGCCGCCCATGCCCCGGCGCGTCAGTGCCAACGACCATGGGCCAACGCGTGGTGATCGCCGTGCGGAGCACGGAGTGCGGCGAAGCCGCGACGTGTGGGTCGGAGGAGCGGAGCGAACCGGCTGCGGGTCGACCACAGCCGGCGCGACGCACCAAAGCCCGAGGCCGCCGTCCCCGACTCGGACGTCCACGAGCCACCCACCCCCAGGCGCGTCAGCGCCCACGACCCGGGCTG
>NZ_JBHTVA010000137.1:0-9530 GCF_042793325.1 Embleya sp. NPDC056575 | reverse complement strand
ACCGATCACCGGTCGGGCGCCCCTCGGCATGTCCTCGTGGATTTCCCGTGTCGCCGCGCGGAGCGCGGACCTCAGACCAGGGCGCGGGCCCGGTTCACCAGCGCCCGGACCGAGTCGTCGGTGTCGGCCGGCAGCGCGTCGAACGCGAACCAGCGCAGGTCCAGCGACTCCTCGCTGATCACCTCGACCGCGCCGGGCGGGGCCAGCGCCGCGTACTGCACGTCCAAGTGCACCGCGCACGGTGTGTCGTGCCGGTCGAGGCAGACCGGCGCGCCGTCGGCGAGCAGGGTCAGACCGGCGATACCGGACTCCTCGTGGGCCTCGCGCAGCGCCGCCTCGGCCGGTGTGCGGTCACCCGACTCGCAGTGCCCACCGGTCTGCAACCACCGGCGGATCTTCGCGTGCAGGGTGAGCAGCACCCGACCGCCGGCCGCGTCCACGATCAGCGCACTCGCCGTCACATGCCCGGCGCGGCACGCCTTGAGCATGCCGTCGTCGTACCTGGCCAGATGATCCAGGTAGGCCCGGCGCAGCCCGTCGGCACGCTCGTCGGGCGCGTGCCACGCGGACAACGCGTCGACCGTCGCCACCCGAAGGCTCACGCGGCGGGACCCTTGTCGCCGTCGGCGCCCTTCGGCTTGTCGTCGTCGCCGTTCGCCTCGCGCTCGGCGTCGTCGGCCTTCGACTCGCCCTTCGACTCCAGCGAGTCCAGGTCCGCGTCCAACTCGGCGTCGAGACCGGACAGGTCCAGCTCGGCGTGGTGCACGAAACCGTCGGGGTCGTCCAGGTCGGCCGCGGTCGGCAGCAGGTCGGGGTGCTGCCACACCGCGTCGCGCCCGTCCACGCCGCGCGCGTCGGCCAGCGAGGCCCACAACCGGGCCGCGTCGCGCAGTCGGCGCGGGCGCAACTCCAGGCCCACCAGCGTGGCGAAGGTCTGCTCGGCCGGACCGCCCGTGGCCCGCCGCCGACGCAGCGTCTCGCGCAGCGCGCCCGCCGAGGGCAGCCGCGGCGCCGCCGCGCTGTGCACGACCGCGTCGACCCAGCCCTCCACCAGCGCGAGGGCCGTCTCCAGCCTGGACAGCGCGGTCTTTTGCTCCGGCGTCTCCTCGGGCTCGAACAGCCCCTGCGAGAACGCCTCCTGCAGCGCCTCGGGGTTGCTCGGGTCGATCCGACCCGCGGCCTCCTCCAGGCGGCTCATGTCCACCTTGATGCCCCGCGCGTACGCCTCGACGGCGCCGAAAAGGTGTTGCCGCAACCACGGCACGTGCACGAACAGGCGCTGGTGCGCGGCCTCGCGCAGGGCCAGGTAGAGCCGCACCTCCTCCTGGGGCAGCGACAGGCCCTCGCCGAACGCGGTCAGGTTGGCCGGCAGCAGCGCCGCCTTGCCCGCCGGACCGATCGGCAGCCCGACGTCCGTCGAGCCGACCACCTCGCCGGCAAGCGCGCCGAGCGCCTGGCCCACCTGGGCGCCGAACATCGCGCCGCCCATGCCGCGCATCATGCCGAGCAGCGGCCCGGCCATGCTCTGCATCTCGTCGGGCATCATCTCGCCCATGGCCGCGACCACCCGGGTCGCCAGCGGCTCGACCAGCGCGCGCCACTGGGGCAGCGTCGCCTCGATCCACTCGGAACGACTCCAGGCCGCGGTGGTGCTCACACCGGACGGCAGCGAGGTGGCCTCGTCCAGCCACAGCTCGGCGAGCCGCACCGCCTCCTCGACGCCCGAGCGCTCCACCGCGCCGATCGACGCGTCGCCCTGCTGCGCCACGGTCTGCCGGGCGATGTCGCGGGCCAGATCCCAGTTGACCGGCCCGCCCTCGTAGGAGAGCAGCTTGCCCAGCTGCTGGAAGGCCGCGCCGAGATCGGCCTGATTCATCTGTCCGAAAAGCGCGCCGAACGGGTTGTTCGGGTCACCGCCGGCGGCACCGAACCCGAAGGGGTCGTTCGGATTCGAACCACCGGACCCGCCGCCGGGGCGGTTGGGATCGTCGTCGCCCGAGGGCTTGCCGAAGCCGAACGGGAAGTCAGCCATGGTGGGGCCCCTCTACGTTTTCCATGTGCGCGGCGCCCTCGGGCCCGACCATTCGATGCCGACTCACGGCTACCTCGTCTCGCTCGAGCCGCCCGCCGCCCCGGCCGGAGGCGACACCGCACAGGCGCCGAAACGCGCCTGGCGTGAAGATCACAACAACACCTCCGGCAGGATGGATCGCGGACACTGACAGGAAAGGCAAGCAGTCGCGCGTACCTTTCTTGACGAACCGCTCGTACCAAACTAACCACGGGAGACCGCCAGTGAGTTCCCAGCCCCCACGCGTTCGCTCTGGGCGGAGCGGGCGGGAGAGCACGAGCGAAGGCACCGGAACCGATGCCGCGCAGACCGCTCCGGAGAGCGATCCCCAGCCCTCGGGCCGGCCCGAGGACCAGCCCTCGGCCACCAGTGTGCCCCGGGTGCGCCCGGTCGTCGCGGTCACCGGCGCCGCCGCCGGGCTCGGTCATCGCGTCGCCTCGCTTCTGGCCGCGAACGACCAGGTCAAACGTCTGATCGCGATCGACGAGCGGCGCGGCGAGATCCCCGGCGCGCAGTGGCGGATCATGGACGTCCGCGACCCCGCGCTGGCCGGTCGGCTGGAGGGCGTGGACGTGGTGGTGCACCTCGCGCTCGACATGTCGCTCGACTCCGAGCCCCGGTCCCGGGGCGCGCGCAACGTGCGCGGCACCCAGACCGTGCTGACCGCCGCCGCCGCGGCCCGGGTGCCGCGCGTGGTGTTGTGCACCTCGGCGATGGTCTACGGCGCGCTGCCGGACAACGACGTACCGCTCGCCGAGGACGCGCCGCTGCGCGCCACGGCCGACGCGTCGCTGGTCGGCGATCTGCTGGAGATCGAGGAACTGGCCGAGCGCACCCCGCGCGCCCATCCGCACGTCAAGGTCACCGTGGTGCGGCCGGCGACGCTGGTCGGCGGTCCCGAGGCGGACAGCGTGATGACCCGGCACTTCGAGGCGCCGCGCCTGCTCGTGGTCTCCGGTGGGCAGCCCCGCTGGCAGTTCTGCCACCTGGACGACCTGGCCTCGGCGCTGGAGTTCGCCGCGCTCGGCCGGGTCGAGGGTGTGGTCACGGTCGGCTCGGAGGGCTGGCTGGAGCAGGAGGAGATCGAGGAGTTGTCCGGCATGCGCCGGATGGAGCTGCCCGCCTCGCTCGCCCTGGGCACCGCCGAACGGCTGCACCGCCTCGGTATCACGCCCGCCCCCGCGGGCGACCTCGCCTACACGATGCACGGCTGGGTGGTCTCCGCGGAACGGCTGCGTGCGGCGGGCTGGCGGCCGGCGTGGACCAACGAGGCGGCGTTCGCCGCGCTCCTGGAGGACGTCGCCGGCCGGCACGCGCTGGTGGCCCGCCGGCTCGGCCGCAAGGACGCCACCACGCTCGGCGCGGCCGGTGCCACCGTGGCCCTGGTCGGCACGGCCGCGATCGTGCGCAAGGTGCGCCGCCGGCGCCGGGGGTTCTGAGCCGCGCGGCCCCGTGGCGACCGGGTTTCGGCCCGCTCCGGCACGGGGCCGCCCGCGCCGTCGGGGACCGGGGTGTCCGAGTCCGTGGCGCGGCGCGCGATACTGCCCGGTATGGACGTCATCCGCATCGCCGAGATCCGCGACACGCCGTTGTCCGTCGACGAGGTTTTCGCCGCGGTCGGCGACCGCGCCGCCGGCGGCATCGACCTGTTCGTCGGTACGGTCCGTGACGCCGACGGCGGGCGCACGGTCACCGCGCTCGAATACTCCGCCCACCCGTCGGCAGCGGCCGAGCTGCGTCGGGTGATGGAGAAGATCGCCGCCGACCAACCGGTGCTGGCGATGGCGGCGGTACACCGGGTCGGCCGGCTGGAGATCGGCGACCTGGCGGTCGTGGTCGCGGTCGCCTGCCCGCACCGCGCGGAGGCGTTCGCCGCGTGCCGCCGCCTGATCGACGACCTCAAGCACGAGGTGCCGATCTGGAAGCTCCAGCACTTCACGGACGGCGACGCGGACTGGGTCGGCGCCTGCTGACCCCGCACGCACCCGCTCCGACGCCCCATCCGCCCCGTTCATCCCACCCGTCCCCGGGCGCCCCGGGCACCTCGGAGTAGCGGAAATGCACCATCACCACCACATACATATGATTTAAGCCGTCACCCTCCCTCTCGTGTCGATGGAGTACGTCATGGCGGC
This sequence comes from Embleya sp. NPDC056575, assembly GCF_042793325.1. Lineage (NCBI taxonomy): Bacteria > Bacillati > Actinomycetota > Actinomycetes > Kitasatosporales > Streptomycetaceae > Embleya > Embleya sp. NPDC056575. Next base: position 5,324 of record NZ_JBHTVA010000137.1, on the reverse strand, counting down.
TGTCGCATGGTGGTGGGCCATCCCGGGCGTCGCGCTCGTGATCGCCGTGAGCTGGGCCGCGTGGACGGGTCGGGCGTTGCGTACGCCGAGCATGCGCGACTCGATGTCCGCCTTCGAGGAGTGGAGCGCGGCGCTGGACCGGGTGCGCACCGCCACCCCGATCGTGCACGACCCCACCGTCGAGGCGCCCGACCCGACGCTTCCGGGAACGGCCCCCGACAACCCGTGACGGCCCGGCCCGCACCGCGAGAATCCGGGTGCCGTAGGGTCGGGCGCATGTCGCGCCGCACCGCCACCCTGGTCGTCTCCGGGCTGCTGCTCCTGGCCCTGGCCTGCGCCGTGCTGTTCGCGCCGGTGCCCTACGCCGAGTTGAGCCCCGGGCCCACGTACAACACGCTCGGCGACGAGGGCGGCAAGCCGGTCATCGAGATCTCCGGCCACGAGACGTATCCCGCGAGCGGGCACCTGAACATGACCACCGTGTCGGTGACCAACAAGTCCTACGACATGCCGCTGCTCGACGCGCTGGCCGGCTGGGTCAAGGGCGACGCGGACGTGGTGCTGAAGAAGTCGCTGTACCCCGACGACAAGTCGGCGGCCGAGGTCGAGCGGGAGAACGCCGAGGAGTTCAGCTCCTCGCAGGAGCACGCCAAGGTGGCCGCGTTCGCCGCCCTGAACATCCCGATCGAGAAGCAGGTGATCGTCTCGACCGTGGCCAAGGACGCGCCCGCGCTCGGCAAGCTGCACGCCGGCGACATCATCCTGGCCGTGGACGGCGCGCCGATCACCAAGACCGAGGACGTCGCCGGGGCGATCACCAAGCACAAGGCCGGCGAATCGGTCACGCTCACCGTGGACCCGGCCGACGCCCGCGGCACCAGGCGCGACGTGCAGGTGGTCACCGGCAAGGCCGAGGACGACGGCCGCGCGCTGGTCGGCATCACCCCGGGCATCCTGCCGAAGTTCCCGTTCAAGGTGGAGATCCACCTGGAGGACGTCGGCGGCCCCAGCGCCGGGATGATGTTCGCGCTCGGCATCGTCGACAAGCTCAGCCCGGGCGACCTGACCGGCGGCAAGTTCGTGGCCGGCACCGGCACCATCGACGACGCGGGCAAGGTCGGCGCGATCGGCGGCATCCAGATGAAGACCATCGGGGCCCGCCGCCAGGGCGCCAAGTATTTCCTCACCCCCAAGGCCAACTGCGCCGCCGCCGCGCAGACCCGGCCGGGCGGTCTGACCCTCGTCCAGGTGGAGACGCTGGACGACGCGCTCAAGGCGCTGGAGACGATCCGCACCGGTCAGGGCACTTTGACGGAATGTCATGCGTGACCGGTGCGGACCCGCTCGGCCCCTACTCCTCGTCGGTGTCGCCGAACGTGGCCAGCAGTGCCTCGGCCAGGCCGGGCACCAGGTCCGCGCCGGAGAGCACCTCGGAGTCGTCGTCCTTGGCCCGCAGCCGCACCGCCGACTCGCGCGAGCCGTCGCGCAGCACGCCGACCGCGAGTCGCACCTCTTGGCGCTCCGGGTGCGCCGCCACCCAGTCGTGGATCTCCTCGTCGCTGCCGACGGTGGGCATGCCGGCCTCGGCGGACGGCGGCAACATCAGCCGCTCGACCACGAGCGCGCAGCCGAGCACGGCGTCCGGCCAGGCGATGCTCGCCAGGAACTCGTCGATCGCGACGTGCTCCGGGATCTCCTCCTGCTCGATCGGCGTAAGGGTGTCGATGGGCGCGTCACGGTCGGCGGACAGGCCGAGCTGCGCGGCGAGATCGGGTTCGGTACGGGCCAGCTCCCCGGTGTCCACGAGCGCGTACAGGCGGGGCTGCTGGTCCCAGCCGTACCCCGCCACGTGGCGTTCGATCTCGACGAGGGCCTGGGTGAGTGCAACGGTCATGACCCCATCTTCCCGTCTCCGCCCCACGACGGATCACGAGCCTGTATCGGCCGTGTCCGTGGGGAACCACGTCCTGTCTCGGTAAGTTGACCCATCGAGCGCCGACCGGGCGCGTCCAGGTAATGATCGAGGTGCGCACCCTTGGTTTTTCAGATGCCCGAACGAGGCGGCTCAGGTGGCCGTCGGATCAGATTGGGAGCTCCGTCCCGCAGGTCCAGAACACTGCTCCTGACGCTGGCCATCCTCGTGGTGATCGTTGTCGCGTGGGTGCTGTTCGCGAATTTCTGGACGGATTGGCTCTGGTACAAGTCGGTCGGCTACGGAAACGTATTCACGACCAAGCTGTGGACGCGCATCGGGTTGTTCCTGGTGTTCGGTCTGCTCATGGCCGCGGCCGTCGGCGCCAACATCTACGTCGCCTATCGGCTGCGTCCCGCGTTCCGCGGGATGTCGCTCGAACAGCAGAGCCTCGACCGCTACCGCTCGGCCATCACGCCGTTCCGTAGCTGGCTGCTGATCGCGCTGTCGGTGATCATCGGCATCATCGCCGGAACCTCGGCGTCGGGGCAGTGGAAGACGTGGCTCCAGTTCGTGAACGGCGTCTCGTTCGGCGCCAAGGATCCGCAGTTCCACAAGGACGTCTCGTTCTACGCGTTCGATCTGCCGTTCTATCGATTCCTGGTCAATTTCGCGTTCGTCGCGGTCGTCGTCGGCCTCGTCCTCGCGGTGATCACGCACTACCTCTACGGCGGACTTCGGGTGCAGAGCCCGGGGTCGCGGGCCACCCCCGCCGCACAGGCGCATCTTTCGCTGCTGCTCGGCCTTTTCGTGTTGTTCAAGGCCGTCGCGTACTGGCTGGACCGCTATTCGCTCGCGGTCTCGTCCGGTGATTTCAAGCAGGCCTCGCAATTCACCGGCCTGCGGTACACCGACGCGCACGCGGTATTGCCGGCGAAGACGATCCTGTTCATCGTCGCGCTGATCTGCGCCACGCTGTTCTTCGTCAACGTGTTCCGCCGCACGTGGGCGCTGCCGATCATCGGCTTCGGCCTGATGGTGCTCTCCGCGGTGCTCATCGGCGGGCTGTACCCGGCGATCGTCGAGCGGTTCCAGGTCAAGCCGAACCAGCAGGCCAAGGAATCCAAGTACATCCAGCGCAACATCGAGGCGACCCGGCTGGCGTACGGCATCGACAAGGTGGAGCCGGAGAAGTACGACGGCAACGTCGAGGCCAAGCCCGAGCTGAAGGACCAGGCCGCGAACACGGCCAGCATCCGGCTGCTCGACCCGAACATCGTCTCGCCGACGTTCAACCAGATGCAGCAGCTGCGGCAGTACTACGCCTTCCAGACCACGCTGGACGTCGACCGCTACATGATCGACGGCAAGATGCAGGACACCGTGATCGCGCTGCGCGAGCTGAACCCGAGGGGTGGTCAGACGCACAACTGGGTCAACGACCACACCAAGTACACCCACGGGTACGGCGTCGTCGCGGCCGAGGGCACCCGGGTCGACCGCGAGGGCAAGCCGGTCTACATCGAGGGCAACATCCGCACCGACGCGCAGGAGGCCCAGACCCCCAGCCCGCTCGGTCCGTACCAGCCGCGGATCTACTTCGGCGAGTCGACCACCGAGTACTCGATCGTGGGCGCGCCGAAGAACACCACGCCCACCGAGGTGGACTACCCGACCGACACCGCGGCGGGGCAGGCCACATACACGTACAACGGCAAGGGCGGCGTGCCGATCGGCGGCATGTTCAACAAGCTGCTGTACGCGACGAAGTTCCAGGAGGGCAACATCCTGCTCTCCGACACGATCAACAAGGATTCCCGGATCCTGTACAACCGCACGCCCAAGGAGCGGGTGGAGGCGGTCGCGCCCTGGCTGACCATCGACGGTGACCCGTATCCGGCCGTGATAGACGGCAAGGTGCAGTGGATCGTCGACGCGTACACGACCAGCAACGGCTATCCGTACGCGACCCGCACCACGCTCGGCACCGCCACCGCCGACTCGCTCAACGCCGAGGACCGGGCCCGGGGCGCGGTGGGCAACACCGGCAACGTCAACTACATCCGCAACTCGGTGAAGGCGACGGTCGATTCGTACGACGGCTCGGTCAAGCTGTACCAGTGGGACGAGAAGGATCCGGTCCTGAAGACCTGGATGAAGGCCTTCCCGAACACGATCAAGAAGAAGGGCACGATCCCGCCGACCCTGATGGAGCACCTGCGCTACCCGCAGGACCTGTTCAAGGTGCAGCGCGATCTGCTCACCCGGTACCACGTGACCGACCCCCGGACCTTCTTCAACGGCTCCGACTTCTGGAAGGTCCCCAAGGACCCGACGGGTCGCACCGCCGGTTCGGGCGACCAGCCGCCGTACTACCTGTCCATGAAGATGCCGTCGGCGACGCCGGGCGGGGCCCCGGACGCGCAGCAGTCGTTCCAGCTGACCAGCACCTTCGTGCCGAAGGAACGGCAGAACCTGGCCGCGTTCATGGCGGTGAACTCCGAACCGGGATCACCGGGTTACGGCAAGATCAGACTCCTGAGCCTGCCGCCGAACACGGCGATCCTGGGTCCGGATCAGATGCAGAACCAGTTCAAGTCGAACGCCGCGGTCGCCCAGGTGATCAACATCCTGCAGCGCGGCGACTCGGTGGTGGTCTACGGCAACCTGCTCAGCCTGCCCGTGGGCGGCGGCATGTTGTACGTGGAACCGGTGTACGTCCAGGCCAACGCGCCCGGATCGTATCCGGTCCTGCAGAAGGTGCTGGTCTCCTACGGCGGCAGCATCGCCTTCGAGGACACCCTCGATCTGGCGTTGTCCAAGGTGTTCAGCGGGTCGCCGACGACCACGGTGCCACCGACCGACACCGGCACCCCGCCGACCACCGGAACGCCGCCGACGACGGGCACCCCGCCGACGACGACCGAGAACCCGACGGTCAAGCAGGCGCTCGACGAGGCCAACCAGGCACTCAAGGACGCCGACGCGGCGCTGAAGGCCGGCGACTTCGGCAAGTACGGCGAGGCGCAGAAGCGGCTCCAGGCGGCGGTGAACAAGGCCATCGCGGCGGAGAACGCGGCGAAGGCACCGCCCGCCAACGGCACGCCGCCCGCGAACGGCACGCCACCGGCCAACGGCACGCCGCCCGCGACCGGCACGCCGCCCGCGACCGGGGCGCCGAAGCCGTGATCGTCGACGCGTGAACACGACGGGCCCGTCTCCTTCGGGGAGCGGGCCCGTCGTGTTGTCGATTTGGTGTGCGGCTCCGGGTCACGTAAGCTCGGGACACAACACATCGCGGGGTGGAGCAGCTCGGTAGCTCGCTGGGCTCATAACCCAGAGGTCGCAGGTTCAAATCCTGTCCCCGCTACTTGGTGAAAACGCGAGAGGCCCGGTTCTCAGGAACCGGGCC
>NZ_JBHTVA010000136.1:0-10239 GCF_042793325.1 Embleya sp. NPDC056575 | reverse complement strand
GGTCACGACCGACCGCCGCGGCGCGCCGCGGGGCAATACGCCCGGCTCGGTGAACGATCACCGGAGCGACCCGAATCACCAGGGCGCGACCCGATAATCCTTGAGGAAGCAGCCGAACGGCGCCTGCCCCCGCTCGCCGCGCACGATCGGGTCGTATACCCGGGCCGCGCCGTCCACGATGTCCAAGGGTGTGCGGAACCCGGCCGCGGCGACCCGCTCCTTGTCCGGGGCCGGCTTCTCGTCGGTGATCCACCCCGTGTCGACGCTCGTCATGTACACGCCCTGCGCGGCCAGTTCCTCGGCGCTGGTGCGGGTGAGCATGTTCAGCGCGGCCTTGGCCATGTTGGTGTGCGGGTGCCCGGGCGACTTGTACGCGCGCCCGAACTGGCCCTCCACCGCCGACACGTTGACGATGTAGCGCCGCTCGGCCGGGGCCGCGCGCAGAAGCGGCAGCAGCCGGCCCACCAGCACGAACGGCGCGGTCACATTGACGAGCTGTACCTCGAGCAGTTCCACCGGATCCACCTCGTCCACCTGCTTGGACCAGGAGTTGGCCGGGGCCCGGTCCGGGATCAGCCCGGCCGGGTCCACCGGAACGGGATCCGACCCCGGCTCGTACCCGGGCACGAGCGCCCCCGGCGCCGCGCCGAGCTCGAACCGGGGGACGAACGCGCCCGCGCCCAACGCCGCCCGCTCGGCCGCGAGCAGCGGCCCGTACGCCGACGCGGGTCGACGGATCGTCTGCGCGGCGTTGTTGACCAGGATGTCCAGGGGGCGTCCCTCGGCCACCAGGCGATCGCACCACGCGACGAGCCCGCCCAGATCGCGCAGGTCGATCGCGTGCACCCGCAGTCGGTGCGCCCAGCGGTCGTGGTCGGGCGCGGCGGCGAATCGTCGGCGCGTGTCGTGCGGGAACCGGGAGGTGACGATCACCTCCGCGCCGTCGCGCAGCAGTTTGAGCACCAGTTCGTGGCCGACCTTCACCCGCCCGCCGGTGACCAGCGCCAGCCGGCCGCCCAGGTCGGTGCGCGCGTGTCGGCGCTCCCGGTTCTCCGCGGCGCACGACGGGCACAGCCGGTGGTAGAAGCCGTCGACGCGTCGATAGGGCTGCTTGCAGATGTAGCAGCGCAGGCCCATCTCGACCACGCCGACGCAGGTGGGCAGCCCGGTGTCGTCCAGGGCGACGTCCTCGACCCGGTCGGCGGCGCCGAGCGCGGTCCGCTCGGTCACCTCGCTCCGCTCCCGGGTGCGCAGTTCGCGCTGCTCGGCGCGGCGACGATGGCGGCCCGAGCGGTTGAAGGAGGCCAGGGCCCGCTCGATCGCGCGCCGCTCCGGGGCGTCCGGCGCGAGGTCGGACAGCGCGCCGAGCACGGCGAGGCAATCCTCGAGGGACGGGGTGGTGGGCAGTGTGTCCGCGTCGGTCATCGTGGGGTCCCCCCGAGGGCATTGCGGCGGCTCCGGCGACCGGCCCTATGGCTCGGAGCCGGCCGCCGGGGGGACGGCTGGCGAATGTGTCGGCTGCTCTCCCATGGGCTCACTCCTTCGCGCACGCGTCGTGGGCACGGCGCCGCCCGAGACACCGGTCGGCACGTCGGCACACCGCCGACGGACCGTCAGGCTAGCGATCCCACGCGCCGGGGGTCACCGGCTTTTCCCCGGTGGACACGGCCCGGGTCGGCCGCACGCGACGCGCCCGGCCCGGTCGCTCAGTCCGCCTCTCGACGCCCCGGGCCCGGCCCCCGCCCGTCCACCACCGCTCGCAGCAGTTCCAGTTCGGACACCGAGCCGGGCTCGCCCCCCGACACGACCAGGCGATTGGCCGCCCGCTGGAGTTCGGCGTTGACGGGCGTCGGCACCGCGTGCAGTCGGCCGAGGCGCACGATCTCGCCATTGAGGTAGTCGGTCTCGATGCCGCCGGTGCGGCGGTACAGGCTCTGCCAGGACGAGCCGCCGGGCCGCCGCTCGCCGCCCACCGGGCGGACCTGGACGAGCGGGCTGACCGGGGCGAACTCGGCGTGGATCTCGGCCGCGAAGAGCACCGTGCGGGCCTCGTCCATGGCCAGCCGGTCCAGATTCCCGCCGCGCGCGTTCGGGCCGCACAGCGCCTCGACCGCGTTGCCCAGGTTGGTGACGAGTTTGCCGTACTTGTACGCGGTGATGTCCGCGTACACCTCGGAGCCGTATCCGGCGCCGGACAGGACACGTGACACCTGGGCCGCGAAGGCGTCCCGGCCGTGCGGATACCGCCCGATGTCCAGCACCCCGGTCACCGGCGCGGAGTAGGCGTGCACCACGCCCGGTTCCAGATACGCGGTCGGACAGGCGACCAGCACGCCGTACACGTTGGCGAACAGGCGCAGCGCGGTGTCCTCGTTGGCCACCCCGTTCTGGGCGCACAGGATCGGCAGCCCGGGCTCGGCGTGCCGGGCCAGCTCGCGCAGCGTGCCGGCGGTGTCCTGCGACTTGACGCACAACACGACCGCGTCCACCTCGGACCAGATCGGCCGCGCCGCGAGGGCCGCGATCGTGGTCACCGCGTCGAGGCGGACCACGTCCTCACCGTCGGGCGTGCGGACCCGCAGGCCGTGGGCACGAATCGTGTCGACGTGCGCCCGCCGACCGACCAGGTGCACGTCGTGCCCCGCCCGGGCGAGGCGGGCGCCGAGGACGCTGCCGATCGCTCCGGCCCCCAGAACCACAAATCGCATGGCCGATCCCTCCCCGACGCGAGGACCCATCCAAACACGTCGAGGCCGCGCCGTGGGGTCGCCGAGGCCGCCGGTTTTCCGCCCTCCCGGAGCCGGCCTCGGCTCAGGTCGACGCCCAGGCCGGCACGTACCCGCCGCCGCGCTGCCCGGCCCCGCTCCCGCCGGCCTGTACCGCCGCCGCGCGCCGGGCCGCCGGCACGTGCTGGATCGAGGTGTGCGCCTCGCCCTCCACCACCGTGCGCCCGCCGCGCGGCTCGAAGCCGCGCCGGGTGAACCAGTCGGCGCTGCGCGCGTACACGTCGGCGATCACCGGTCGCGGACCGGCCAGGACCAGGGCGTGCCGAACCAATACCGTCGCGTGCCCCTGGCGTCGATGGGACAGGAGCGTACAGACGCGGCCCATCCGCAACAGGCCGTCCCCCTCCTCGGTCAGTCGCAGCGTGGACACCACCACGCCGTCCGCTTCCGCCCACAGGTGCGCGGTCCCGGGCTCGATGTCGCGGCCGTCGGGATCGAGCCAGGGCTGCCGGCGTGCGACCACGAAGACCCGGCTGCGCAGCGTCAGCAGCCGGTACAGACTCGCGGCGTCGATTTCGCCCGCTGTTCCGTAGAAGTACGACACGTCCATGTGCGGCAGGGTGACACCACGAGGGCGCCACGGAGTGATTTGGATCTGCCACGCGGGCAACGCTCGGATGAACACTTGGCGGCCGATCGACGGCGTCACGAGGGGGCACCGGACCGGTCGCGAAGGGGCGTCGGACCGATCACGAGGGGGTGCCGGACCGGTCACGAGCGGGCTCCGAGCCGCCCACGTGGCAGATATCCCACTGCGTTTCGCACCGCCGGCGTGGAACACTCGCAGGATCGCCCGCTCGCCGTGTGTTCGAGGTCGCGCGGGCGACCGCCCTGCGAGGAGGAGATATCCAGGTGAGCGTCGAAGAGTTGTCGCAGCCACAGAATCGTCCGATGCCCGAGCTGCGCCAGTCGGGCAAGCTCGCGGACGTCTGTTACGACATCCGGGGCCCGGTTCTCGACGAGGCGAAACGCCTCGAGGACGAGGGGCACCGGATTCTCAAGCTGAACATCGGCAACCCCGCGCCGTTCGGTTTCGAGGCACCCGACGAGATCCTGCACGACATGATCCGCAGCCTGCCGGCCGCGCAGGGCTACTCGGACTCCAAGGGTGTGCTCTCCGCCCGCCGGGCCGTGGTCCAGCACTACCAGACACGCGGCATCGAGGGTGTCGACGTCGACGACGTCTACCTGGGCAACGGCGTCTCCGAGCTGATCGTGATGGCACTCCAGGCGCTGTTGAACAACGGCGACGAGGTACTGGTGCCGATGCCGGACTACCCGCTGTGGACGGCGGCGGTGAGCCTGTCCGGCGGCACCCCGGTGCACTACCTGTGCGACGAGGGCGCCGACTGGTATCCCGACCTCGACGACATCGCGGCCAAGATCACCGACCGCACCCGGGCGATCGTGGTGATCAATCCGAACAACCCGACCGGCTCGGTCTACCCGAAGCCGATCCTCGAGGGCATCGTCGACCTGGCCCGCCGGCACGGACTCCTCCTCCTCGCCGACGAGATCTACGACAAGATCCTCTACGACGACGCGGTGCACGTCCCGATCGCCTCGCTCGCGCCCGACCTGCTGTGCCTGACCTTCAACGGCCTGTCCAAGGCGTACCGGGTGGCCGGCTTCCGGTCCGGCTGGCTGATGTTGTCCGGCCCCAAGCGGCACGCGACCAGCTACATCGAGGGCCTGAACATCCTGGCCAACATGCGCCTGTGCGCGAACGTGCCCTCGCAGCACGCGATCGCCACCGCGCTCGGCGGCTACCAGAGCATCAACGACCTGATCCTGCCGGGCGGCCGGCTGCACGCCCAGCGCGACGCCGCGTACGAGGCGCTGACCGCGATCCCCGGCGTGACCTGCGTCAAGCCCAAGGGCGCGCTCTACGCGTTCCCCCGGATCGACCCGGACGTGTGCAAGATCGCCGACGACGAGAAGTTCGTCTTCGACCTGCTGCAGAGCCAGCGGATCCTGGTCGTGCAGGGCACCGGATTCAACTGGCACCAGCCGGACCACTTCCGTGTGGTGACCCTGCCCCAGGTCGACGACCTGACGGACGCGATCACCCGGATCGGCGAGTTCATCGGGTCCTACCGGCAGTGATCCGGCGCCGGCCGCTCGGCGAGCGCGCGGGCCGGGCGTCGCGACGACGCCGGGCCCGCGTGTCGTGACGTGCGCGCTCAGCCGAGCAGCGGGCGCACCACCAGCGCCTTCACCCTCGGCACCACCGACTCGCCGAGCGCCGCGGTCTGCTCCAGATATCGCGCCCGCGTCGTGGCCGGCAGGGTCAGCGTCACCCCGGTGACCCCGGCCTCGGCCTGCTCGGTCAGGTCGGCCACGATCGCCTCCGGATCGAACCCGTCGCCGTCGAACATGCTCATCCCGCGCGGCATGAAGGTGATGTCGATCGGATCGGTGCGGCCGACCGAGGCGGCGTACTCGCGGGCGTAGTCGAGCCGGGCGGCCAGATCGGCCAGCGTCTCCAGGCCGGGGGTCTTCAGGTGGCGCGACGCGCCGGCGGGGGCGGGCATCGGCAGCCAGCCGTCGCCCAGGTCCACCACCCGGCGGATCGCCCGCTTGCTGTTGCCGCCCACCCACACCGGGATGCGGTCCTGCGCGGGCCGCGGCCGCATCGTGTTCCCCCCGACGCTCTCCCCGGTCCAGGCCGCGCGCATCGCCCGCAGCGCGTCGTCCAGCACGTCGTTGCGATTCGCGTAGTCGGCGCCGAGCGCGGCGAACTCCGGCTCCAGGTAGCCCGCGCCCACACCCAGGATCAGCCGGCCCCCGGAGAGCGCGTCCAGCGAGGAGATCATCTTCGCGGACAGGTACGGATTGCGGTACGCCGGGACGAACAGGTTGGTGTGCAGGCGCAGCCGGGTGGTGGCCGCCGCCGCGAAGGACAGCGTGACCATCGGGTCCAGCGTGTGGTGGCCGCCGTGGGCGAGCCAGCGGTCGCCGGGAAACGGGTGGTCGGTGGTGAAGACCGCGTCGAACCCGGCGGCCTCGGCCGCGCGGGACATCTCCATCACGGCCTCGGCGCCGATCAGATCGGCGCCGGCCTCGACCAGGTGCGTGGGCAGTCCGAGGGAAAGGAACATGGGCGGCAACGTAGCAGCGACCTGACGCATCGTCAGTAACCGCTGCCACAGCGGCCGTCCACCCCGATCGCGGCACCACGATCGGCACCTGCCCCGCCCGGCCCCGGTCAGTCGCGATAGGTGGTCGCCGGCGGCTTGGCCGCGCCCAGCGACGGAGCGAGCCACGTGTCGTAGAGCCGCTGCCAGGTGCCGTCGGTCTTCACGCGTTCCATCACCGCGTTGAGAAAACGCACAAAATCGTCCTGACCCCTGGGTATCGCGATGCCCTTGACCTCCTCCACGGTTTTCGGCCCCGTCACCTCCAGCTTCGGATCCTGCTCACGCAGACTCTCCAGGAGCGAGGCGTTGGTGTAGGCCGCGGCGACCCGGCCCTCCTGGAGCGCGACCAGGCAGTCGGTGCGGTCGGAGACCGCGTAGACCTTGGCCTTGGACTCGGCCACCCGGCGCTCCGGCGTGGTGTTCGAGGACACGCACACGTACTTCCCGGCCAGGTCGTCCAGGCTCTGCACCTTCGAGTGCTTCGGCACCAGGAAACGCAGCGCGTCCTCCAGGTAGACCGCGGAGAAGTCCACCTGTTGCCGGCGCTCGCAGGTGATGGTCATCGCGTCCACCACCATGTCCACTTCGTTCTTGAGCAAGACGTCGATCCGTCGACCCGGCGGGATGGTCTTGAACTGGACGCGCTCCGCGTCGCCGAAGATCGCCTCGGCCACCTTCCGGGCCAGGTCGATGTCGAAGCCCTCCAGTGCTCCGGTGTCCTCGTCGGGCGCGGCGAACATCCGGGTGTTCTGGTCGACGCCGACCACCAGCCGACCCCGGTCCTGGATCGCGCGCATCGTCGAGCCGGCCGGCATCGCGCCCGCCCGGGGCGGGCCGGCCGGGGTCAGGCTCCGACTCGGGTCGCACGGCGGCGCCGGAACCGGCGACGCGAGCTTGGGATCCGGCACCCCCACCTCGATCGGTGCAAATCGGGCAGGCGGCATGGACGGCGCACCGGAGTCACCCCCGCCGCCGGATCCGCATCCGGACGCGAGGAGCACCGTCGCCAGGGCCGCCACGGGAAGTGACGCTGCATCAAGTCTTTTGGGCCACACGGAATGCAGCATCCCAGGTCGCGGTTCGCGATCACTGAGGGCGTTCCCTCTGACCGGCGGCGCGGCCCGGCGCGGACCGGAACGGGCCCCGCGGCGGATAGCGTAACCGCACCCGATCGCGCGCGACGGGCCCGTTCGACGAAAGGACAACCACCCATGAGCCTCCAGGCATTCGCCGAGCTGACCGGACCGGCCGCGGCGACCTTCGACGAAGTGCTGCGCCGCAACCCCGGCGAGCCCGAGTTCCACCAGGCCGCGCACGAGGTGCTGGAAAGCCTCGGCGCGGTGCTGGCCAGGCGTCCCGAGCTGGCCGACGCGGCGCTCCTGGAGCGATTGGTGGAGCCGGAGCGGCAGCTGATGTTCCGGGTGCCGTGGACCGACGACTCCGGTCGGGTGCGGGTCAACCGGGGTTTCCGCGTCGAGTTCAACGGCGCGCTCGGCCCGTACAAGGGCGGGCTGCGCTTCCACCCGTCGGTGAACCTGAGCGTGGTGAAGTTCCTCGGCTTCGAGCAGATCTTCAAGAACGCGCTCACCGGCCTGGGCATCGGCGGCGGCAAGGGCGGCTCGGACTTCGACCCGAAGGGTCGTTCCGACGCCGAGGTGATGCGCTTTTGCCAGTCGTTCATGACCGAGCTGTACCGACACCTGGGCGAGCACACCGACGTGCCGGCCGGCGACATCGGGGTCGGCGGCCGGGAGATCGGCTACCTGTTCGGCCAGTACCGGCGGATCACCAACCGCTACGAGGCCGGGGTGCTCACCGGCAAGGGGCTCGGCTGGGGCGGGTCGCAGGTGCGTACCGAGGCCACCGGCTACGGCTGCGTCTACTTCCTGGCCGAGATGTTGCGGGTGCGCGGCGACGACCTGATGGACCGGCGGGCGGTGGTCTCCGGGTCGGGCAACGTGTCCGTCTTCGCGATCGAGAAGGCCCGCGAACTCGGCGCGCGGGTGGTCGCCGCCTCCGACTCGGCGGGCTACATCGTCGACGACAAGGGCATCGACCTGGACCTGCTCAAGGAGATCAAGCTGACCCGGCGCGGGCGGATCGCCGAGTACGCCGACCGGGTGCCGCACGCGCGCTACGTCGACGGCGGCTCCGTCTGGGAGGTCCCGTGTGACGTCGCGCTGCCCTGCGCGACGCAGAACGAACTGGACGGGGCCGCCGCGGCGCACCTGGTCAAGCACGGTCTCATGGCGGTCGCGGAGGGTGCCAACATGCCGTGCACCCCGGAGGCGGTGCACGTGTTCAAGGCGGCGGGCGTGCCGTTCGCGCCGGGCAAGGCGGCGAACGCCGGCGGGGTGGCCACCTCGGCGCTGGAGATGGCGCAGAACGCGGCCCGCACCTCGTGGAGCTTCGCCGACACCGACGCCCGGCTCGGCGCGATCATGCGCGACATCCACGCCACCTGCCTGGCCACCGCCGCCGAGCACGACCGCGAGGGCGACTACGTCCTGGGCGCCAACGTGGCCGGCTTCCTGCGGGTCGCCGAGGCGATGACCGCCTTCGGCGTGGTGTGACCCACCGGGCCCGCCGCCCACACGCCGGCGGCGGGCCCGACTTACGCGGGGCGCACGGGCACGTCCCGCTCGACGGTGCGGCGGAACACCTGCCGGGAGCCGCCCTCGGGGCCCGCTGCGGCGGGTTCGGCGGGGGTGAAGCCCAGGGACGTGTAGAAGGCGCGGGAGCCGCCCTCGACCGCGCCCGGGTGGTCGGCCCCGAAGGTGACCAGTTCGACGGTGCCGGGACCGAATCGGCGCATCGCCTCGGCCATCAGCGCACGACCCACCCCGCGCCCCCGGGCGAGTTCCGACACCACCAGCCAGTGCACCCGGTACACGGGCGCCTCGGTGCCGAACAGCAGGCCGCCCAGGAGCCGGCCGGCGCGATCCCCGTCGTCGGGCACCACCAGCGCCCGATCGTCGCGCACGTGCTCGTCCAGGGCCGCGTGGAAGCCGGGCTCCGCGACCATCGGCCCGAACCAGTGCTCCACCTCGGCGGCCAGGGTCAGGAATCCGGGCCGATCGGCCTGCTGCGCGAGTCTGACGATCATCCGCCGAGTCTGCCAGGAACGATCGCCCGGCCGGCGGCCCCGTCGCACGTCCGCGGCCCGGCCGCACCCGTCGCGCCCCGTCCCACGGAAAATCGTTGGCCCCGGCTCCGCGCCCGCTGTTACCTTCGCCGCGTCCTGCCCGCGCCGACCCGCGCGGCCCCCTTCCACCGAAATCAGGTGTTGATGTCCGTGCCCGCGCCGAGCGCGCCTCGTACGACCGCGGTCGGATCCGACACCGGGAAACCCCCCGGGCCGCACTGATCCCCCGGTGGGCTCGCCCGTCCCCGCACGCGGCGCACCGCGCGGCGCGTGCCGGACCGCGGCGACGACCCTTCCGAGACCGCTCGGCGCTTCCTTGCTGTCAGTGCCCCCACCTCCCGGCAAGGAGATTTCCGAGTGTCCACCGGCACCACCGATTCCGGCCGGAATCACCCCACTTCACCGCGCGTCGACACCTTCGGGTGCGTCCGCTGCGGCCTCACCGTCACCACCGTCGACCCCGCCGGTGACCGGCGCGACCACTGCCCGAGCTGCCTGCACTCGCGGCACGTGGTGGACCACGTCGAGGGCGGCCCGTCCGAGTGCGGCGCGCGCATGTCGCCGATCTCGATCGCGGTGCTGCGCAACGGCGACTGGATGCTCGTGCATCGGTGCATCCGCTGCGACGAGCTGACCTCCGGCGCCATCGCGCCGGACGACAACCAGCTGATCCTGATCCGGATGGCCGTGCGACCGCTGGCCCAACCACCGTTCCCGCTCGAAGTGTTCGGGGAGCTGTGAGCATGGGTCGACACAGGTCGAGCGGCCGGCGCCCCCAGCGGTACAAGGACGTCACGCACGGCCGGACCGGGCGCGGCGACGCCTTCCGGTGCGTGGCGTGCCGGCTCGACGTACCACTGGCGGCGCCCGGCACGGCCCATCGCAATCACTGTCCGCACTGTCTGACCAGCCTGCACCTCGACCGCCGCGTCCCGGGCGACCGCGCGGCCGAGTGCCGGGGACGGATGACCGTGCTGAGCATGTCCGTTCGGGCGGACGGGGAGTGGCAGCTGATCCATCAGTGCCAGTCCTGCGGTGAGCTGGGCGCGAACCGGATCGCGGGCGACGACAATCCACTCGCCCTCCTGCGGCTCGCGCTGCGCCCGCTGACCGACTCGACCCGACCGATCCGCGCGTTGCTCACGCTGTAGAGCGACGACGACCGGAG
>NZ_JBHTVA010000135.1:0-11243 GCF_042793325.1 Embleya sp. NPDC056575 | reverse complement strand
CCGCACCAGCCGGCCCGCAACCAAAGCCGCAACGCACGCCGCAACAACCCGACCCACCCGCGAACGCAAGCCCGGCGGAACCCAACCCGACCCCCCACCCCGCCACCCGCCGCAGGTCGCCCTTCCCCCGACCCAGGCCCCCGCCCCGACAAAACCCCACACCCCGAAGCCCCCACCCAGACAGCGGCCCACCACCGACTCAGACCAACCCCGCACCAGCCCACCCGCAACCACAAACGCAACCTCCGCCGAAAACACCCGGCCCAACCGGGAAGGCCACCCGAAAGACTCGACCGGACCGCCCTCCCTGCCCGCCGCTGCCAGCCGGTTTTTGCCGAGCAACGCGCCTGTCTCGTGGAGAACTTCGGGTCTCGGAGCCCCGCACGCCGGCGGCGGCTCTTCACCGACTCTGACCAGCCCCGGACCGGCCATCACGCAACCAACAGCGCAACGCGCGCCGGGAGCACCCGACCCACTCGGGAAGGTCGCCAGGGGGACTCGACCCAGCCACCCCCCTGCCCGCCGCTGCCGGCCGGTTTTCGCCGAGCAACGCGCTCGTCTCGTCGGGAACCCCTCGTCTCGGAGCCCCGCACGCCGGCGGCGGCACACCACCGACTCAGACCAACCCCGCACCTGCCACCCGCAACCAACAGCACAACGCCCACCGGAAACGCCCGACTCACCCGGGAACGCCACCCGGAGGACTCGACCGGGCCGCCTCCCTGCCCGCTGCTGCAGGCCGGTTTTCGCCGACCAACACGCTCGCCTCGTCGGGAGCCGAAGGCGCGGAGCCCCGCACGCCGGCGGCGGCCCATCACCGACTATGACCAACCCTGCACCAGCCACCCGCGACCAAAGACGCAACGCCCGCCGGAAGCACCCGGCGCACCGGGAAGGTCTCCCGGGGAACTCGACCCAACCGCCCCCTGCCCGCCGCTGCAGGCCGGGTTTCGCCAACCGACACGCTCGCCTCGCCGGGCGCCGAAGGCGCGGAGCCCGCACGCCGCCGCCGGCGGCGGCCCATCACCCGGTCTGACCAGCCCCGCACCGGGCACCCGCGGCCCCACGCGCAACGCCCCCCGGAGGCGTCCGGCTCAAGACGCCGACGGTGTCGTCAGGAACCTTGCGATCGCGCCGATCGCCGTTGTGGATTCCGGGATGTCCGGGTCGATGGCGGGCCAGGCGTGGGGGACGTCGGGGATCAGGTGGGCCTGGACCTGGACGCCGGCTGCGGCGGCTCGGGAGGCGAAGGCCGTGGTGTCGCCGAGCAGGGCCTCGTGGCACGAAGCCATCAGCAGTATCGGCGGCAGGCCGGACAGGTCGGCGAACAGTGGGGAGGCCAACGGATCACTCGGGTCGTGCAGTTGCAGGTAGATTTCGGCGGCCTCGCGCAGCGACCGCTTCGAGATGAACAGGTCCGTGGCCGCGTTCGAGTCGTATGTGGGCTTGGTCACCGTCAGGTCCAACCACGCGGACAACAGCACGAGGCCCGCCGGCATCGGCACCCGCGCACCCCGCGCCGCGATCGCGAGCGCCGCCGCCAGGCCGCCGCCCGCCGAGTCGCCGCCCACGAACGGCGCCGCGTCGAGGCCCTCCTCCTCCACCGTCACGAGCGCGTCGTACACGCTCGCCGCGTCGTGGAGCGCGGCGGGGAACGGCGCCTCCGGCGCGAGCCGGTACTCGACCAGGATCACCCGCGCCCGGGCCGCGAGCGCGATCCGCGACGCGATCCCCAGCCAGCCCTCGGCGTCGCCCATGCGGTAGCCGCCGCCGTGGAAGTAGAGCAGCGTCAGCGCCGGGACCGGGACCTCCAGGAACGTGCACGGCACCCCGCCCACCAGGCGTCGGGCGACCGCCACCCCCTCCTCGGGTTCCTCGCGGTACGCCGCCGTGCCGCGTCGCCGCGCCTCCAACTCCTCCGGCGCGGCCCGCCCTTCCCGCACCGGGGGCAACTGCCAATCGTCCAGGCTCATCCCAGCTCCTCCCCGACCGGACTCGACCGGGCCCTGCCGTCCCCGGCGGCCCGCTCGACCCCACCGATCCCATGGATCCCGTCGACAACCCGTCCCGGCCCGCGGATCCGGGCCCACCCACCGTC
Source organism: Embleya sp. NPDC056575 (assembly GCF_042793325.1). Lineage (NCBI taxonomy): Bacteria > Bacillati > Actinomycetota > Actinomycetes > Kitasatosporales > Streptomycetaceae > Embleya > Embleya sp. NPDC056575. Next base: position 9,145 of record NZ_JBHTVA010000135.1, on the reverse strand, counting down.
TGCCCCGCCGTCGATCGTCCACGCCGGCGGGCCCGGCCCACGAACGGACCCGTGCGACCGCCCAATCGACGGCCCGGCCGGGAGCGCGCGTGTGCGGATCGAAGCTTGCGACAAACCCTGGTGGGGATCAAGCGATTGGCCGGGTTGTGACCTGGGCGCCGGCGCAATTGGGCGCCGGGCGCACCGTTCGGTTCGTACGATGTGGCGCGCGGGGTCCTTCGAACCGCTCCCGGACCGGCGCCGGGGAATCGGTCGTCGCGTCGACGACAGCAGGAGGGGGGTCCGTCGCATGGTGGTCCGGGTACGTGTTCTCGGCCATGTCTGCGTCGACGGCCCCGCGGGTCGCGCCGCGGAGGACCTGCTGGGCGGACCGCAGGCCCGGCTCGTCTTCGCCGCGCTCGCGCTCGGTCGCCGACACCCGGTGCCGCGCGAGGAGTTGGCCGCGCTCCTGTGGCCCGAGCAGGCGCCCAAGTCGTGGGAGGGCGCGCTGCGCGGAGTGCTCAGCCGGGTGCGCGGCTTCCTGGGGCAGGCCGGCTACGACGCGTCGTCGGTGTTGCGCCACCGGGCCGGGTGCTACGTGTTGTCCCTGCCCGAGGGCACCGAGGTCGACGTGGAGGCGGCGGAAAGCGCCCTGATCGAGGCCGAGGCGCTGGCCGTGCACGGCGCGTTCGCGCAGGCCAGGACGCGGGCTCACGACGCGCACGAGATCCTCGCCCTGCCGTTTCTGCCCGGCCTGGACGGCGACTGGGTGAACGAGCGGCGTACCCGCTGGCGTTCGGCCCGACTGCGCGCGCTCGCCGTGTCGGTGACCACCGAACTGCACCTGGGTCGCGCCGACGCGGCCGTGACCCGCGCCGCCCAACTGGTCGACCTGGACCCGTTCCGCGAAAGCAGCCACCGCCTGCTGATGACCGCGCACGCCGCCGGCGGCGACCGCGCGGCCGCGCTGCGCGCCTACGAGCGGTGTCGGCGGCTGCTCAACTCCGAACTGGGCGTGGGCCCCTCCCCCGAGACCGAGTCGGCGTTCCTGCGCCTGCTCGGCGACGCCACGCCGCAACCGCTGCCCGTGCCCGCGCCCGCCGCCCGCTTCGCCTCACCGACACCCGGCCTGGACGCGCCGCCCGCGCCCGCCCCGACCCGCTCGGCGCACGACGTGTTCCCGCACGGCGCGCCCGGGCCGATCGTGGGCCGCTCCGCCGAGCTGCGCCTGCTCGAGGAGTCCACCCGGGCCGAGGTCGGCTCGCGGGTGATCCTGGTCAGCGGCGACGCCGGGATCGGCAAGTCCTTCCTCCTCAACGAGTTCGCCACCCGCGCCGGCCGGAACGCGTTGGTGCTGACCGGACGCAGCGACGAGGGTGTGGCCGCGCCCTTCCAACCGTTCGTGACCATGCTGCGCGCCCATCTCGGCGACGTCGCGGCCGAGGAACTGCGCGAGCGGGTCGGTGACCTGGGCGGCGAGTTGCACCGGCTGCTGCCCGAACTGCCGCTGGAGCCCGCGGGCCTGACCCAGCCTCAGGGACCGCCCGACTCGGACACCGAGCGCTATCGGCTGTTCGAGGCGGTCGCCGGGGTGTTCCGGCACGCCGCCGACGAGCGCGACCTGATCCTGCTGCTCGACGACGTGCACTGGTCCTCCACCTCGACCATGCTGATGTTGCGGCATGTCGCCCGCGCCCTGGTCGGCACCCGTGCGGTGGTGGTGATCGCCTTCCGGGACACCGGTCTGGGCTCGGTGCATCCGATGACCCGGCTGATCGCCGACCTCTACCGCGACCTGCACCCGCTGCATGTGCCGCTCGGTGGCCTGGACGTGGCCGCCCTGGTCGAACTGGCCCACGTACTGGCCGGCCCGCTGCCGCCGCGCGCCGAGGGAGTCCGGGCCCACGTACTGCGCGAACTCAGCGACGGCAATCCGCTCCTGGCCACCGAACTGCTGCGCCAGTGGGCCGACGTCAGCGACTGGTCTGCGCTGGGAAAGAGCGTGCCCGCCGACGTCCCGCGCCGGGTGCGCAACGTGTTGCGCCAGCGGCTGCTCGGCCTGCCGCAGTCGACCCTGGAGGCGCTCACGGTGGCCGCGGTGGTCGGCCCGTCGTTCGACATCGACCTGGTCGCGGCGGTGCACCCCGGCGGCTTCGACACCGTCGTGGACGCGCTCGACGACGCGGAACGCGCGCACGTGGTGCGCGGCGAGGAGACCGACCGTCCGGGCCGCTTCACCTTCGTACACGCCCTGGTCCGCTCCACGCTCTACCAGGAACTGCCCACCGCGCGCCGCCTCCAGTTGCACCGCAAGGTCGGCCTGGCCCTGGAGGCCCGGGGCGACCGGGACGCCCATCTGCCCGAGTTGGCCCACCACTTCCGGCTCGCGTGCCGCTTCGGCGAGGCCCGCCGGGCCCTGGACTACGCACGCCGCGCCGGCGACGAGGCCCGCGACGGCGGCGCGTTCGAGGTCGCCGCCGAGCACTACCGGCAGGCCCTGGAGGTGCTGCCGATGGTCACGGACCCGGCCCCGGAGACCCGCTGCGACCTGCTGCTCTCGCGCGGCGCCGCGCTGGACCGGTGCGGCGACCGGCGCTGCCGCGAGGTGCTGCGCCGCGCCGCCGAGGAGGCCCGGGCGCTGTCCGACTCGCGCCGGCTCGGTCGGGTGGCGTTGGCCATGGTCCGCCTGGGGCAGGTGTACCAGGTGGGCGTGGACCTGGAGTTGGTCGCCCTGCTGCGCGAGGCGCTGGCCGCGCTGCCGATCGCGTCCGCGTTGCCCGCCGACATCGCGCTGCGCTCGCTGCTGCTGGCCGCGCTCGCGGTGGCGCTCACCTTCGGGCAGGACCGCGAGGCCCGGCTGGGCATGCTGTACGAAGCCCTGGAGGCGGCCCGCGAATCGGGCTCGCACGACGCGCTGGCCCAGGGCCTGGAGGCACACCATCTGGCCGCGTCCGGACCCGACCTGGTCGAGGAACGGCTGCGGATGAGCGGCGAGTTGACCGTGTTGTCCGGGCTGACCGGTGATCAGGAGTCGTTGTTTCGCAGCCACTTGAACCAGGCCTACGACCTGGTGGTGTGCGGCGCGATCCCGGCCGCGGAGCGCGAGTACGCGCAGGCGCAGCGGGTCGCCCGGCGGCTGCGCCACCCGTGGTTCACGTGGGAGGTGCTGATCTACCGCTGCGGCCTGGAACTGCTGCGCGGACGCACCGCGCGGGCCGCGGACGTACTGGCCGACGCGCTGCGTCTGGCCCGCCGTTCGGGGCTGCCGCGCGAGGCGGTGCGCTCGTTCAACCTGTCGCAGATCCTGGCGGTGCGCTGGGAGCAGGGCCGGCTGGGCGTGATGGCGCGTCGGGCGGGGGTGGCGGCCGGCTGGTCCCGGGACGTGTCCTGGTGGCGGGTACAGGCCTGTTGGGCGGCGTCCGCGTCGGCGGATCCCAAGTCGGCGCGCGAGGAGTTCCACGCCCTGTGCGTACCGGGCTTCGCGACCATCCCGGTGGACCTGCTGTGGACCGGCTCGTTGATGCGGCTCGGCGAGGTGGCGCTGGAACTGGGCGACACCGAGCGGGGGTTGCTGGTGGCGGAGGCGCTGGCGCCGTACGCGGACCACCTGGACTGGACCGGCTCCTCGCTCGGCCCGGTACGCCGGGTGCTCGGCGGCCTGGCCGCGCTGGCCGGCGACGAGGCCGCCGCCCGCGCGCACTTCGCGGCGGCGCACGCGCGTTGCGTCGAACTGGGCCTGTCCGGACACGCGGAGCGTACGCTTCAGGACGCGGTGCGATTGCTCGGGGACCCGCCGGACGCCGGCGTACCGCCGCGGAGCTGACTGGCTGTCACCTTGCGCTTTCGCGCTGCTCTGACGCTGTTCTGACGCTGTTTGCCTACCGTTGGTGACGACCCGGCCGATGTGCCGGGTGCACAACGGGGAGGACGGGGCAATGGGGATTGCGGGCGCGGGATCGGCGGTGGCGCACGACGCCGACCGGGGCACGTTCAGTGTGTTGGGCTGGCCGGTCGTGTGCTTCGATTCGTTTCATCGGGTGGAACTGCCACGCCGGCTCGAGGGCGGTCTCGGCGAGCGGGTCGCCTGGGACGTGGCCGGCCGTGCCCCGATCGCCCTGTGCATGCCCGACGGTTCGGCATACAGCTATGTCGAGGACCGGGGCCAGGTGCGCATCGTGCCGGGGGTCAGCGCGGACGCCGAACTGGTCGTCGAGCTGGCGTCCGGCGCGTGGCAGGACTACCTGTACGAACTGCGCACCAGCCGCGGCCTGGTCGAGTCGCACGCGGTGCGCTTCGTGCGCGGCACGTTCGCCGACTGGGACACCTGGGAGCCGGCGATCCGCTGCATGTACTCCGGGACGCCGATCTACCACCCCGAGGCCCTCGATCTGCGCGACCTGGCGGATCGGCCGATCGACCTGCACCGCGACTTCACCACTCGGGACGAACCCGATGAGATGGCGCATTTCCTGCGTACCACCGGCTATCTGGTGGTACGTCAGGTCTTCGACGCGGACCGGGTCGAGGAGTTGGCCGGCGAGGTGGACCGGATTCGCGGGTTGTGCCGTGAGGGCGACCGGGGTTCGTTGTGGGCCGCGGACCCGGCCGGCCGGCGCTCGCCCTACCGGTTGACCTACCTGGGCATGCGCTCGCCGCGGATCGCCGCGCTGGCCGACGACCCGACCGTGCGCATGTTGTGCGGCCTCGCGGGCCAGGACGTGGTCGCGGTGACCGACCGGGACTCCGGACAGATCGCCGTGCTCAAGGAGTTCGGCACCGCGCCCGAGCCGCTGTCCATCCCGGACCTGCCCTGGCACAAGGACTGCGCGCTCGGCGGTTGTCCGATCACGTGTCCGCGCGTGCACGTGGGCATCCGGCTGGACGCGGTGACCCAGGACAGTTCACAGCTGTACGCGCTGGCCGGGTCGTGGGGCACGGTCGCGCACGAGCGCTACACGGCGGAGCAGTGGGACCGGCTGCCGGTGGTGGGGATGACCACCGACCCGGGCGACGTGACCGTACACATGGGGTGCGGCATGCACGCGGGCCCGGCCGCGACCGGCGCCGCCCGTCGGCGCACGCTCTACGTCCAGTTCGACAACCCGCGCATCTTCGACGTCACGAGTCCGTACGAGAGCTACGAGCACGTGATCCCGGGTTACGACAACAGGGGGGACGAGTCGGCCATGTCGTGGATGTGAGGCCGGGGGCGCGTGTTCGCGGTGCCCGGGGGCGGGCGGGGCCGGGCTTGCGGCCGGACTCGGGCTTGGGGCCGGGCTCGGGTCCGGGGCCGGGCCCGGCCCGGCGGATCCCGACTCGGCAGGATCCGCCGGGCGGCGCGTCGCGGCGCCTATTTCGCGGGACGGGTGAGTTCGCACCTCCCGTTCGCACAAGAGCGGCGCAGGCGGCCGGCCGAGATGGTCTCCATCAGGCCGATCGCCCAGCACATCGGGCAACCCCGCAGCGCGACCAGGCCGACCGGCGCGAGCAGCAGGCTCACCCAGCCGGCGACCGGCAGCAGGGCCAGGGACGCGACGAGCGCGCCGAACCCGACGGCGCCGCGGGCCAGATGGCGCGGGACGGTGGCACTCGCGAAGCCCGCGGGCTTGGGCACGACGTGGACGGCGTGCGCGGCGAGGGCGGCCCGCGCGTCGTGGGCGGCCGGCCGCACCGGATCGGCGGACGGGGAGACGGGCTCGGCGGAGCGTGTCTTCGTGAGCGTGGTCGTCGTCGTGGTCGTGGTCGAGTCGAGCGTCATCGTCGGTTCTCCTCACTACGGGACGGTTCGTCGCGCAGGGCCTCGCGTACCGCCGAACGGGATCGATGCAGGCGGGACTTCATCGCGGCGGTGCTGATCCCGAGCCGGTCGGCGACCATCCGGCCGGGCAGACCCTGGATGTCCCGCATGACCAGCACCTGCCGCAGGTCGTCGGGCAGGGCGGCGACGGCGGCCGCGACGCGTTCGGCCTCCAGGCGCAGCAGGGCGTCCTCCTCGGCGGAGCGCGCCGTACCGCCGGGGGTGTCGAACGGGTCGGACTCGGCGGCCGATGCGTGGTGGACCAGGGCACGGGTGCGACGCAGGCACTCGTTGCGGACGATCCGGAACATCCACGACGCCAACGCCCCCGAGGCGCGCAGCATGCCGATCTTGCGGTAGAGGATGATCAGCGCCTCCTGCGCGGCGTCCTCCGCGTCCTGGGGGGTGGCGCACAACGTGTGCGCGAACCGGCGCACGTGCGGATGGGAGCCGTGCACGAGCGCGGTGAGCGCGTCGACGTCACCGCGCTGCGCCGCCGCGACCAGGACCGCGCCGGGCCAGGTGTGGTCAGCCACGCTGACGCTTCCGGCGGCGCAGCGTGACGGTGCACACGCACAGCAGCAGCGCGACTGCCGCGACGACGATGACGACTACGGTCATGGGGTCCTCCCGAGGGGATGCGGGGCGGACGAGGTGCTCGTCCGCACACGCATGAGAGGCGCGGCGGGCGCAAAAGGATTCACCCGGGTTCGCCAGACGGGGACGACGGATCACGAACCCGATGATCCCGCGCCGGGCGGGGGCGACCTCAGCGCGGGTTGCGCTTGGTGATCCGGCCCTCGGTGTCCGCCTCCAGCGACGCCTTGCCTTCGGCTCCGGTCACGGTGACCCGGACGACCACGGACCCGGCCACCGGCTCGAAGGTGATCCGCCACGAATTCGGCTCGGCGACCCCCAGTTTGGTCTGCGCGATGCGGACCAGTCCGGGCAACCGCTCCAACGGCAGCGTATTCACGTCGATCAGCGCGCCGGGATCGGCCGGCGCGCCGAGCACGCCCTGCATCGAGATGCCGTGCTCGTCGATCGTGAACGTGGCGGCGTTGCCCGTGTGCATCCCTTTCACCAGCGAACCGACCAGCCGGCGAAGCTCGCCGTCGGCCAGCATCGAGTCGGACGACGCGGTGCCGGAGACGGTCGTGCCCGTCGAGACGCTGCTCGTGACCTTCGTCTCGGAGTACGACGAGGACGAGGAGGACGTGGTCCTGGTATGCGAGTCGCCGATCTCGTCGGCCAGTTCCGCCCGGAGAAACAGCACCACGATCCCCGCGCCGACCAGCAGGCCGAGCATGACGAGCAGGCAGAACGCGCCGTCGCCGCCCGGGGCCTCGACCATGGCGGAGGCCGGCGCCGAGTCCACCGTCTCCACACTCGCCCGCCGGGCCCACTCCTCGGTCGGCTCGGTCACGAGCTTGACGTCCCACAGGTCGTCGGGGCGGTACTCCACCACCACGACTCCACGCGGCCGATAGTCGGGGATGTCGACCAGGTTGAGGTCCTGACGCATCTTCACCCGGTACGCCGTGCGCTCGTCCGGCGCCACGGTCAGCTCGAACTCGACCGGGATGTCGGCCGTATCGCTGCCGAGGGCACGCCGGCTCTCGATCACGGCGAGGGCAAGCCGAGCCGGCGCACGCACGTCCCGGGCCCCCTGGACGCGCCCGCGGACGGCCCACGCGGCCATGTTGAACAGGAAGAGCCCGACCCCGAGCACGCAGAGCCGCCAACTCTCCAGGATGCACCCGACCACGAAGCAGCCCAGCGCGGCGCCGATCACGCCGCCGGAGAGAAATCCGAGCGCGCCGGACTTCAACCGCTCGCCGACGGATTCGCGGGTCTCGATCATCGCCATGGCGGCGATTGTGCCGGTCCCGGATGGACGCCGAAAGACGTCCGAGCGAAAACCGACCACCTGTTCGCAGGACGTGGGGAGTTCCCCCGATTCCGAGCCGGACAGCAGCCCGAACGGCCGCCACCATGGCCGCTCGCCTCAATACTTACCTTTTCGTCAGTACCTAACTTATTAGTAGGTACTTGCCCACTGGAGTGCACCGATCAAGGATGAATCCCGGCGCCGAACACCGTCACCTCACCCGCCTCCACCCCCTCCACCCTTCCCTCCTTCGCAACCTCCGGAGAACCTTGTGCACGCGCAGCAGTCCCACTCCCACACCCCCGTAACCGTCCTCGGCCTCGGCGCGATGGGCCGGGCCATCGCCGGCGCGATCCACCGAGGTGGCCACCCCACCACCGTCTGGAACCGCTCCGCAGGCCGCGCCGACGATCTGGCCGCCCGGGGCGTCGCCCTCGCCCCGAGTGCCGCCGAAGCGGTCCGCGCCTCGCCGGTGGTCGTGGTGTGCCTCCTCGACGACGCGTCGGTCCGCGACACGCTGGCCGCCTTGGCCGACCCGCTCGCCGGCCGCCTGGTGGTCAACGTGACCACGGTGACCCCGAAGCAGGCCCGGGAGACCGCGACGTGGGCCGCCGAGCACGGAATCGAATACCTCGACGGCGCGATCATGGCCATCCCGGAGATGATCGGCCTGCCCGTCGCCTCGCTCCTGTACAGCGGCTCGCAGGCCGCCTTCGACACCCACCGCGACCTCCTCGAACTGCTCGGCGGCGCACGCTGGTTCGGCGAGGACGCGGGCCTGGCCTCGCTCTACGACCTGGCCCTGCTCGGCTCGATGTACTCGATGTTCGCCGGCTTCGCCTACGGCGCCGCCCTGGTCGGCAGCGAAGGCGTCCCGGCAACCGAGTTCGCCGAGTTGGCGACCCCCTGGCTCACCGCGATGACCGGCGGCCTGGCCGGCCACGCCGAGTACTTCGACAGCGCCGACTACACCGCCGAGACCCAGAGCCTGGCCTTCAACAAGGCCGCCGTCGACACCATCGCCGAAGCCGGCCGAGACCAAGGCGTGGGGACGGAGGTGATCGCCGTCGTGCAACACCTGATCGACCGCCAAATCGCAACGGGCCACGGCAAGGAAAGCTTCGCCCGAATCATCGAAAGCGTGCGACGGCCGACGACCGGTGGCGGCGGTGGCGGCGGTGGGGTGAGGTGAGTCGGCCCCCAGGGGCCTTCCCGAGTGGGTCGGGCGTTCCCCGCGCACGTCGCGCCTTTGGCTGCGGGTGGCTGGTGCGGGGCCGGTCAGAGTCGGTGGTGGGCCGCCGCCGGCGTGCGGGGCGCCGAGACTGCCGGTCTTCGGCGAGGCGGGCGCGTTGGTCGGCGAAAAAGCGGCCTGCAGCGGCGGGCGGGGAGGGCGGCCGGGTCGAGTCTTCCGGGCAGCCTTCCCGAGTGGGCCGGGTGTTTTCGGCGGAAGCTGCGTTTGTGGTTGCGGGACCGGCTGG
>NZ_JBHTVA010000134.1:8626-11533 GCF_042793325.1 Embleya sp. NPDC056575 | reverse complement strand
GTCCGGATCCGCCCGCGCTGCTGTCGGCCCGTTATCGAGCCCCCGCCAAGACCGGGCCACCGTGTTCGAGTCCCCGCCCGGTCACGACCCGGGCCGTCCGCTCCCGGGGCCGCCCCGCTCGCAGGCGTCGCGGCGGCCCCGAGCGCCGCTCACGGCCCCCCGCCCCGCTCCCCCGGATGCAATGACCGAGCGGCGCCGGAAAACCCTCCCGACGCCGCCTCGCGCCCCGCTACGGGCTACTGCTGCCGCCCGCTGGTCACCCGGTACGCGTCGAACACGCCCTCGACCCCGCGCACCGCCTTGAGCACGTGCCCCAGGTGCTTCGGATCGCCCATCTCGAAGGTGAACCGGCTCACCGCGACCCGGTCGCGCGTGGTGGCCACCGACGCGGACAGGATGTTCACGTGCTGGTCCGACAACACGCGCGTGATGTCCGACAACAACCGGGACCGATCGAGCGCCTGCACCTCTATCGCCACCAGGAACACCGAGGACGCGGTCGGCGCCCACTCGACGTCGACGATGCGCTCCGACTGCCGGGACAACGACTCCACGTTGCCGCAGTCCTGGCGGTGCACCGAGACGCCGTTGCCCCGGGTGACAAAGCCGATGATCGGATCGCCGGGCACGGGCGTGCAGCAGCGGGACAGCTTGACCCAGATGTCGTCGACACCCTTGACCACCACGCCCGGATTGCCGGTCGAGCGCGGCCGGCGCCGGGTGGTGGTCGGCCGGGTCGCCTCGGCCAGGTCCTCGGTCGCGCCCTCCTCGCCACCCAGCGACTCGACCAGGCGCTGCACGATGGTCTGCGCCGAGACGTGCCCCTCGCCGATCGCCGCGTACAGCGAGGAGATGTCGGGGTAGCGCAACTCGTGCGCCAGCGTCACCAGCGTGTCCCCGCCGCCCGACATCAGCCGCTGCAGCGGCAGGCCCTGCTTGCGCATGGCCCGGGTCAGGCCCTCCTTGCCCTGCTCGATCGCCTCCTCGCGGCGCTCCTTGGAGAACCACTGGCGGATCTTGTTGCGGGCCCGGGGCGACTTCACGAAGCCGAGCCAGTCGTGGCTGGGCGCCGCGGTCTCGCTCTTGGAGGTGAACACCTCCACCAGGTCGCCGTTGTCCAACCGGCTCTCCAGCGGCACCAGCCGCCCGTTCACCCGGGCGCCGATGGTGCGGTGTCCCACCTCGGTGTGCACCGCGTAGGCGAAGTCGACCGGGGTCGAGCCGGCCGGCAGCGCTATCACGTCGCCCTTGGGCGTGAAGACGAAGACCTCCTGGCTGGAGAGGTCGAAGCGCAGCGACTCCAGGAACTCGCCCGGATCCTCGGTCTCCCGCTGCCAGTCCAGGAGTTGGCGCAGCCACGCCATGTCGTTGGCCGGGTCCTCGCCCTTGCGCGCGGACTTGGTGTCGGTCTTCGCGGCACCCTTGGCGCCGACCGCCTCGGCCTTGTACTTCCAGTGCGCGGCGATGCCGTACTCGGCGCGGCGGTGCATGTCGAAGGTGCGGATCTGCAGTTCGACGGGCTTGCCCTCGGGCCCGATCACCGTCGTGTGCAACGACTGGTACATGTTGAACTTGGGCATCGCGATGTAGTCCTTGAACCGCCCGGGCACGGGGTTCCAGCGCGCGTGGATCGTGCCGAGCGCCGCGTAGCAGTCGCGGACCGAGTCGACCAGGACCCGGATGCCCACCAGGTCGTAGATCTCGGTGAACTCGCGGCCGCGCACGATCATCTTCTGGTAGACCGAGTAGTAGTGCTTCGGCCGCCCGGTCACCGTCGCCTTGATCCGCGCGGAGCGCAGGTCGCCCTGCACCTGGTCGGTGACCAGGGCCAGGTATTCGTCCCGCTTGGGCGCGCGCTCGGCGACCAGGCGCACGATCTCGTCGTACATCTTGGGGTAGAGGATGGCGAAGGCCAGGTCCTCCAGCTCCCACTTGATCGTGTTCATGCCCAGGCGGTGCGCCAGCGGGGCGTAGATCTCCAGCGTCTCGCGGGCCTTGCGCTCCTGCTTCTCCCGCTTGAGGTAGCGCATGGTGCGCATGTTGTGCAGCCGGTCGGCGAGCTTGATCACCAGCACGCGCGGGTCCTTGGCCATCGCGATGACCATCTTGCGCACGGTCTCGGCCTGCGCCGCCTCGCCGAACTTGACCTTGTCCAGCTTGGTCACGCCGTCCACGAGCATCGCGACGGTGTCGCCGAAGTCGCGGCGCAGCGCGTCGAGCCCGTAGTCGGTGTCCTCGACGGTGTCGTGCAGCAGTCCGGCCATCAGCGTCGGCGGGTCCATGCCCAGCTCGGCCAGGATGGTGGCGACCGCGAGCGGGTGGGTGATGTACGGGTCGCCGCTCTTGCGCCGCTGGCCGCGATGCCAGCGCTCGGCGGTGGTGTAGGCCCGTTCGATCTGGCGCAGGTCGGCCTTGGGGTCGTTGACCCGGACCACCCGCAGCAGCGGCTCCAGGACCGGGTTGTAGACGCTGTTGCGCTGCACGCCCAGGCGGGCCAGGCGGGCGCGGACCCGGCTGGGCCCGTCCACCCGCAACGAGCGCGAGCGCTCGCCGGTGCGCGAGGCGCCCGCCGCGCCGGGTGCCGCCTTGGCGACCGGTCGCGGGCCTCGGGCCTCGGGTCCGGCCGCACCGGCGGCGGGGCCGCTGTGGCCGTCGCTGCCGCGGGGGCCGTCGGCGCTGTCCTCGGACGCGGGGCCGCGGGTGTCACCCGCGTCGGGCCGGTTCGCGGGCGGCTCGGTCGACGCCGCGGGCCGCTCCTGCGGCGGTTCGGCGTGCGCGTCGGCGCGGGCCCGGGCGGGAGCCTCCTCGGCTCCTCCGGCGCTCACCGGCGGATGACCCGCGGGTCCCGGTGTGGCACGTGTGGCGTCGTCCGAGGGAGCCGCGTGTTCGACGGCATCCCCCGAGGAC
>NZ_JBHTVA010000134.1:0-8616 GCF_042793325.1 Embleya sp. NPDC056575 | reverse complement strand
CGGTGGGGGGGGCGCGGGTCCGGGTGCTGGTTGCCGGGGGGGCGGGGGTGGGGCTGGGGTGGGGTCGTCGGTGGGCGCGTGTTGTACGCCGGCACCCCCCGCGGCCCCCGCGACGGGCGCGACCTCGTCCGGCAAGGGAACTCCTCCCACAGATGACGGAAATTCCATCGTACTGACCCGCGCCGTCGACACTCGGCCATCCGGTTCGGCGGCCGCCGAAACGTCGGAGGCCGGAGGCTCCCCACCTGGGGCGCCTCCGGCCTCCGGACACCGGCCGCGGGCGGCGTGTCACACGACGATGAACGACTCCAGCGCGTCGTCCGGCAATACCGGCGCGAGCCGGGCCCGGCCGGCCAGGAAGCCGAGTTCGAGCAGGACCTCGACCCCGACCACCTCGGCTCCGGCCCGCCGGATCAGGTCGATCGTGGCCTCGACGGTCCCGCCGGTGGCGAGCACGTCGTCGATCACGAGCACCCGGTCACCGGCCTCGAACGCGTCCTGGTGCACCTCCAGGGTGGCCGAGCCGTATTCCAGGTCGTAGGACTGCGCGTGGGTGGCGCACGGCAGCTTGCCCGCCTTGCGCACCGGCACGAAGCCGGCCCGGGCCCGCAGGGCGACCGGAGCGGCGAGGATGAAGCCGCGGGCCTCGATCCCCACCACCTTGTCCACCCGCCCGGCGCAGCGCTCGGCCAGCGCGTCGACCAGGGCCGCGAAGGCGACCGGGTCGGCGAGCAGCGGCGAGATGTCCTTGAACACCACGCCCGGCTTCGGCCAGTCCGGCACGTCCCGGATCCGGCTGTCGAGCAGTTTGCGCAGCTCGTCGGGGTCGGTGGCCATCAGCGCTTCCTCTTGCCGCCGGGACGGGTACGGGCCCGGCCGCGCGCGGCGCCGGCGCGAGGCGCGCCGCCCTGCGCGGGTACGGTCTCGTCCTCGTCCGCCTCGGTCTCCTCGTCCACGTCCGGGTGACCCTCGGCCCGGTCCGCGGGGATGCCCGCGGCCTCGGCGGCCTTGGCCGCCTTCGCCTCGGACGCCCGACGCTGGGCCACCTTCTTCGCGAGCAGCCGCATCTCCGGCGACCGCTCCTTGAGGTCGGCCAGTATCGGCGTGGCGATGAAGATCGACGAGAACGCGCCGGCGGCCAGACCCACGAACAGCGACAGCGCGATGTCCTTGAGCATGCCCGCGCCCAGCAGCCCGCCACCGACGAACAGCAGCGAGGCGACCGGAAGCAGGGCGACCACGGTGGTGTTGATCGAGCGCACCAGGGTCTGGTTCAGACCCGCGTTGGCCGCTTCGCTGTAGGTGCGCTTGGTCTGCTTGGTGATGTTCTTGGTGTTCTCCTTGACCGTGTCGAATACCACGACCGTGTCGTACAGGGAGTAACCGAGAATCGTCAGCAGACCGATCACCGTGCCCGGCGTGACCTCGAAGCCCACCAGGGCGTACACCCCGATGGTGATCACGATGTCGTGGATGAGCGCGACCAACGCCGCCACGGCCATACGCCACTCGAAGGCGAAGGTGAGGTAGATCACCACCAGGATCATGAAGATCACCAGACCCTGGAGGGCCTTCTTGGAGATCTCCTTGCCCCAGCTGGGGCCGACCACCTGCGTGTTGACCTTGTCCGGCGCGACCTTCAGATCCTTGGCGATGGCCGCCGCGATCTGCTTGGTCTTGTCCGCGTCGGACTCGGCGAGCTGGATGCGCAGACCGCTGCCGCCGACCTTTTGCACTATGGCCTCGGTGCCGTCGGTGAACGGCTCCACCGCCTTGCGCGCGTCGCCCTGCGAGGCCGGGGTGTCCTGGATGGTGTAGACGGACCCGCCCTTGAACTCGATGCCCTCGTGCAGCCCGCGGCCGAGCAGGCCGCCGACCGCGAGCACCAGGATCAGCGCCGAGATCGAGTACCAGAGCTTCTTGCGACCGACGAAGTCGAACGAGACGTCACCGTGGTGCAGCCGGACGCCGATGTTCTTGATGTCACCGAAGCGACTCATCACGCCTCCTTCACGCCGGCGGCGCGCCCACGGGGGCGACGACCGCGGTACGACTGGCGCTGATTGGCGCCGAGCGCGACGGGGTCGAGGCCGGACCACTTGTGGCCGTCCGCGAAGAACCTGCGCCGGGCGAGGATCGTCATGAGCGGCTTGGTGAACAGGAACACCACCACGACGTCGAGCAGCGTGGTCAGGCCGAGGGTGAACGCGAAGCCCTGGACCTTGCCGACCGAGACGATGTAGAGCACCGCGGCGGCCAGGAACGACACCGCGTCGGACACCAGGATGGTGCGCCGGGCACGGGGCCACGCCTTCTCCACGGCGGGTCGCAACGTGCGACCCTCGCGGATCTCGTCCCGGATGCGTTCGAAGTACACGATGAACGAGTCCACCGTGATACCGATCGCGGCGATCGCGCCGCAGACCGCCGGCAGGTTGAGTGCGAAGCCGATGCTTCGGCCGAGCAGACACATGATGGCGTAGGTCAGGGCCGCCGAGACCATCAGACTCGCGATGCTCACCAGGCCGAGGCCGCGGTAGTAGAACAGCGAGTACAGGATGACCAGGACGATGCCGATCGCACCCGCGATCAGACCGCCCCGGAGCTGGTCGCCACCGAGCGAGGCGGACACCGTGGTCACGTCGCTCTTGGTGAAGGACAGCGGGAGCGCGCCGTACTTGAGCACGTTCTCCAGGTCCTTGGCCGAGCTGCGCGAGAAGTCGCCCGAGATCACCGCGCTGCCGCCGGGGATCTCCGCCTTGACCGACGGGGCGGAGACGACCACACCGTCCAGGTCGATCGCGAAGCGGTTGGTCGGATACTTGCCCTGCGCCAGGTCACCGGTGATCTTGGTGAACTTGCCGGTGCCGGAGTCGCTGAACTTCAGCTCGACTTCCCAGCCGCCGACGGAGCCGTTCTGCGGCAGCTGCGCCTTCGACGAGGACACGTCGGTGCCGGGGATCAGCACCGGGCCCAGGATGTACTTCTCGGCGTTCTCGCCCTGGGTGCGGCTGCACGCCACGGTGGGCTTGTCCTCCGGGATGGGCTCCGTACCCAGGCCCCGGTTCTCCGGGAGGTTGCAGTCCAGGTTGGTGAACTTCGCGCGCAGTTCGGGCGTGATGCCGTTCGCGTCGGCGCCGGCCGGCGGGGTGTTCGCCGGAGGCGTCGCGGGCGGAGTGGTCGCGGGCGGAGTCGTCGGCGGCGGCGTCGGGGCACCGGACGCGTCCTTCAGGTTCGGGATCACCCGACCCTGCGGCTTGTTCGACTCGGCCGCCGGCGGCGTACCCGCGGGCGGGGTGCTCGCCGGCGGCGCGCTCGCGGGCGGCGTCGACGGCGGGGTCAGCGGCAGCTTGGTCCCACTCTGGGGAGCGACCGGGGCCGCCTCGAGCACGGGACGGAAGAAGAGCTTCGCGGTCTGTCCGACCTGCTCCGCCGTCTCCTTCTCGTTCTTGCCCTTGGGGATGCTGATGACGATGTTCTTGTCGCCCTCGGTCTGCACCTCCGCCTCGGACACACCGAACGCGTTGACGCGCTGGCGGATGATCTCCACCGCGGTCTGCATGTTCGTCTTGTTGACCGCGCCGTTACGGCCCTGGTCGGCCTTTGCGGTGAGCGTGACACTCGTGCCGCCCGCGAGGTCGATGCCCAGACGTGGGGTCTTGTCCCCGGTCGAGAACATGATCGCGTACAACGCCACGATCACGACCCCGATAAAGGCAAGGACCCGTCCCGGGTGCCCTCGGGAACTCGATTTCGGTGCTGCCACCTTCGCCCAATCTCCCTCTCGATGCCGCCGCGTCGGGATTGCCCCACGGTCGCCGGCACGGCACGGCGCCCGACGGATGGTCGGGCGCTCTCGTATCCGGGGTGTCACCCCCGGTCACATGACTGTATTGCTCCGCGGTGGCCCTGGGACCACCGCGGCCATCACGAGCCGAGCTAGTCCTGCTTGTCGTCCTTGCGCAGCCGGTCGCCGGTCTCGGGCGCCTTGCTCGCGCCCTCGGCCTTGGTCACGTCCACGGTCTTGCCGTCCGCGGCGTCGGCGTCCTCGCCGGCCTCGGGCTTCTTGTCCAGACGTACGGCGTCGTCGCCGGTCTCGGCGGCGTCGTCGTGCTCGTCGTCGGCCTCGTCGTCCTCGGGCTCGTCGCCGGAGGACAGGACCGCCGCGATGGCGCTCTTCACGAAGCGGCAGTGCACGTCGGGGGCCACCTCAAGGATGACGGAATCGTCCTCGACCTCGGTGACCGTCGCGTACAGACCCGCGATCGTACGGACCTCGGCCCCCGGAACCAGCGAGTTCTGCGTTTCCATGGCCTGTCGCTGGCGTGCCTTCCCGGGCTTGATGATCAGGAAGTAGAACACCACGACGATGATTACTGGCAGGAGGAGGGTAAGCGGGTCCACGGCTTGAAACGATTCCTTCCCAAGGCCGCGCGGCGGCCCGGACGGTGACACTCGGCCGGCCACGGCGCGGCAGCCTCGGCGGAGTCTAGACGGGTACTTACTACAGGAACAACGACTACCGGCCGCATGCGTTCCCGACACGCAGCGGCCTCACTCGGTTGCATCCTTACCGGTCACGGCGCCGTTGTCGAACAACACGCTCTGTTGTGCGCCGTGCTGATTGGGCAGCGCCCCCTGTGGGGGGTTCAGTCCCAGATGCGCCCACGCCTTGGCGGTGGCCACCCGGCCGCGGGGCGTGCGGGCCAGGAAACCGCTGCGGACCAGGAACGGTTCGGCGACCTCCTCGACCGTCTCGGTCTCCTCCCCCACCGCCACGGCCAGCGTGGACAGGCCCACCGGGCCGCCGCCGAACAGCGTGGTCAGGGCCTGGAGCACGGCCCGGTCCAGCCGGTCCAGGCCCAGCGCGTCCACCTCGTAGACGTCGAGCGCGCGGGCCGCGATGTCCCGGTCGACCTTGCCGTTCGCCCGCACCTGCGCGTAGTCGCGGACCCGGCGCAGCAGCCGGTTGGCGATCCGCGGCGTGCCCCGCGAGCGGCCGGCGATCTCCGCCCCGCCCTCGGCGGACAACTCGACGTCGAGCAATCTTGCCGAACGATTCAGCACCCGTTCGAGTTCGGCGGGCGCGTAGAAGTCCATGTGTCCGGTGAAGCCGAACCGGTCGCGCAGCGGCGGCGGCAGCAGTCCGGCCCGGGTGGTGGCACCCACCAGGGTGAACGGGGGCAGGTCCAGCGGGATGGCGGTGGCCCCGGGTCCCTTGCCGACGATGATGTCGACCCGGAAGTCCTCCATCGCCATGTACAACATCTCCTCGGCGGGCCGCGACATGCGGTGGATCTCGTCGAGGAACAACACCTCGCCCTCGGACAGCGAGGACAGGATCGCGGCCAGGTCGCCGGCGTGCTGGATGGCCGGGCCCGAGGTGATCCGGATCGGCACGCCCATCTCGGCCGCGATGATCATCGACAGCGTGGTCTTGCCGAGCCCGGGCGGGCCGGACAGCAGCACGTGGTCCGCGGTCGCGCCGCGGCCGAGCGCCGCGGTCAGTACCAGGGACAACTGCTCGCGCACCCGCTCCTGCCCGATGAACTCGTCCAGGTTCTTCGGGCGCAGCGCGGCCTCGACGGCCTGCTCCTCGCCGTCCGCCTCGGCGGTCACCAGGCGTTCGCCGTCCTGCGTCATCGTGTTCCGCCCAGGGTCGTGGTCGTACGGCCTGCGTTCATCCTGCCGGACGCCGGCGACATCCCCGGCACCGCGCGTGCCGCGTCGTGGCCGGCTCGCCGGGAGGGGTTCATCGGCGGTTCAGGCCGCGCAGGGCCGATTTGAGCAGGGCGCCGATGTCGGGGGTCGCGGCGCCGTCCGCCTCGGGGGCGACCGCGTCGACCGCCTCCTCCGCCTCGCGGGCGGCGTAGCCCAGGCCGACCAGGGCGGCGTGCAGCTGGTCGCGCCAGCCCGCGCTCACCGGGCCGGCGACGCCGACCGCGCCGGTGGGCACGCCGAGCTTGTCCTTCAGGTCCAAAAGCAGCTTCTGCGCGCCCTTGGGGCCGATCCCGGGCACGGCGGTCAGCGCCTTGGCGTCCTTGGCGGCGACCGCGGCGCGCAGCGCGTCGGGGCTGTGGACGGCGATCATCGCGAGGGCCAGTTTCGGGCCCACCCCGTTGGCGGTCTGCAACACCTCGAACGTGCGCTTCTCGTCGTCGTCGGCGAAGCCGAACAGGGTGAGCGAGTCCTCCCGGACCACCAGCGAGGTGGCCAGTCGGGCCGGTGCGCCGACCCGCAGGCCGGCGAGCGTGGTGGGCGTGCACTGCACGGCCAGGCCGACCCCGCCTACCTCGACGACGGCGGTGTCGGGGCCGATGCCGGCCACCGTTCCGGAGACGAACGCGATCACCCGAGTGCTCCTGCGTGGTTGGTGAGGTGGGGCGGTGTGGCCGGGGCGGTGCCGATCAGCGGCGGGTGCCGCGCGGGAGCCGGCCGGCCGGGGTGCGGGCCGCGGCGACGGCCGCCGCGAGCCGGTCGGAGGCGCCGCCGCGCCAGATGTGGCAGATCGCCAACGCCACCGCGTCGGCGGCGTCGGCCGGTTTCGGCGGGCCGTCCAGGCGCAGGATACGCGTCACCATGGCGCCGATCTGGGCCTTGTCGGCGCGCCCGCTGCCGGTCACCGCGGCCTTGACCTCGCTGGGCGTGTGCAGCGTGACCGGCAATCCGCGCCGCGCGGCGCACACGATGGCCACGGCGGAGGCCTGCGCGGTGCCCATCACGGTGCTCACGTTGTGCTGGCTGAACACCCGCTCGACCGCGACGCAGTCCGGGCGGTGCCGCTCCAGCCACTCCTCGATGCCCTGCTCTATGCCGAGGAGTCGGGCGTCGATCGTGGCGTCGGCGGGTGTGCGCACGACGCCGGCCTCGATCATCCGCAGCGGTTTGCCCACCGCGCCGTCGACGACCCCCACGCCGCATCGGGTCAGACCGGGGTCGACCCCCAAGACCCGCATGCCGCGCCCCTCTCGTGTCGTCTTCGCGTCGCGTTCGCGGCGTTCCCGTGTGGTTCCCGCGTCGTCGCCTGTCGCGTCGTGGTGACCGGCACTCGATACGAACACGTGTTCGCCCGAGGAAACCCTAGTGCAGGCGCGCCGATCCCCTCGGTATCGCCACTCCGTGATCACTCGTTCGAGCGACACGTACGCTTGTCCCGATCGATAACGCCCCGATGACAGCCCTGTGACGATCGTTCCCCAAGCGGCCCGGTCGCCGACGGGGAGCCCGCACGGGCAGCGCTAGGGTCGCTTGCAGACTGCTCCCCGCTCGCCGCCCGGAAGGTTTTCATGCCGTCGCCGTCCATGCCGGTCGTGGTGACCCCGCCGGCCGCCGAGAAGGGTGCGACCAGGATGCCGGCGGCCCCCGACATCGTGTTCGCGGACGGGCTCGCCGAGCGTGTGCGCCTCGGCGGCGCCGAAGTGCTCGGCCGCGCGCGGGTGTCCTTCCGCCCGGCCCGCACGGCGGTGTTCGGGTATCTGATCGCGCGCGCGGTCAACCTCGTGGTGCTCGGCCTGATGGCGCTGGCGACGGGCAAGCCGTTCTGGTCGATGCTCGGCTCCTGGGACGGCGTGTGGTTTCGCGACATCGCCGACTTCGGCTACGTGGACAAGATCCCGGTCTCCCCGACCGGCAAGCCGTACTGGACCAACGTCGAGTTCTTCCCCGGCTACCCGTGGGCGGTCCGCCTGGTCTGCGACCTGACCGGGCTGTCCGCGCTCAACGCCGGGATGGTGGTCACCACGATCGCCGGCGTGGTGGCCGCGTGGGGGTTGTACGCGCTCGGGCGTGAACTGACCGGCAGCCACCGGGTGGCCACCCTGTTCGCGCTGCTCTGGGGGGTGGCGCCGGGTTCGATGGTGCTCACCATGGTCTACTCCGAGGCGCTGTTCGTGGCGTTCGCCTCGTGGGGCCTGCTGGCGGTGGTGCGCCGGCAGTGGACCCTGGCCTGCGTGTTGTGCCTGCTCGCGGGGCTGACCCGCAACACCGCGTTCGCACTGGTCGCGGCGCTGGGGGTGACGGCCCTCGCGGTCGTGCTCCAGCGGCGGGAGGACGGCGCGCGGGTCGGTCTGCTGGCCCCGGAGGCGCGGCGCCCGGTGCTGGCCACGCTGATCTCGCCGCTGGCCTGCGTGGGCTTCATCGCGTGGGTGGGCTGGCTGGCCGGGCGCCCCGACGGGTGGATGTGGATCCAGGACAAGGCCTTCAACCTGCGGTTCGACGGCGGCATAAGCACCGTCCAGTGGATGAACAAGTACCTCACCCACCTGGGCCGACCGATCTACGTGGTCTGCACGTTCGTGATCATCCTGTCGGTGGCGCTGATGATCTGGTCCTTCCGCGACCGCCGGATCCCGCTGTCGGTCCACGTCTACGGCGCCGTGGTGATGTTCCTGGCGCTGACCACGAGCAACGGCTGGTTCTTCCACTCCAAGCCGCGCTTCATGCTGCCGGCGTTCACCATCCTGCTGCCGCTGGCCCGACTGATGGTCAAGTGGCCGCGCGGGGTGGTGATCTCGATCCTGGTGGCCGGGGCGGCGTTCTCCGGGTGGTACGTGGGCTTCCTGCTGTACGTGATAAACACCAACCCGTAGCCGGACCCGCGACGCGCGAGGGGCCGAC
>NZ_JBHTVA010000133.1:0-11653 GCF_042793325.1 Embleya sp. NPDC056575 | reverse complement strand
TTCCGACGGGTTTTCGAAGCCGTACCGACCTTCCCGCGGCGGGCCGGTCTACTCGCCCAACGGCCCCGGTACCCCGCCGGCTCGGGCCGGGCGGCCCGGAGTCCGGGGACGGACGCCGAGGACGGGTCGGCCGGGCATACTCCCGGGGACCGAGCGTGATGGGGGACCGGCGTGCAAGGCCCTCGCGACATCGGCTCGGCGTGCATGACCCACGCGACATCGGCCCGGCCTGCAAAGCCCACGCCACATCAGCCCGTCCGGCGTTTGAGGACACCGGGCCGGAGGCCGGCCGCCGCCGCCGCGGTCGGCCTCGGGCGCGGCCGACGCGGTCGGCGAGCCCACCACGCGGGGCGCGGGTGCGCCGCGTCGGTGCCCGGCGGACACGCGGCGTCACCGTACGATCGTGCGCAACGGCCGGGGGGCGAACCCCCCCGATCCGCCGCCGGCCACCCGCCGGGTCCGGCCACCCCCGGACCGCACGGAAGGACGTCTCCCATGGCTGTCCCGCGCACGCTGCCCACCGACGAGTCCCGTGCCCTGCTCGACCTCACCCGGGACCTCACCGCCCGGGAGATCGCGCCACGCGCCGCGCCCGACGAGGCCGATGGACGTTTCCCCCGCGAGGTGTTCGCCACCCTCGGCGCCGCCGGACTGCTGTCGCTGCCCTATCCGGAGGAATACGGCGGGGGCGCGCAACCCTACGAGGTCTACCTCCAGGTGCTGGAGGAACTGGCCGCGGGGTGGCTGGCGGTCGGCCTCGGCGTGTCGGTGCACACGCTGGCCTGCCATCCGCTCGCCACGTTCGGCACGCCCGAGCAGCGCGCCGCGCACCTGCCCGCGATGCTGGGCGGCGAACTGCTCGGCGCCTACTGCCTGTCCGAGCCGCACTCCGGCTCCGACGCGGCGGCGCTGAGCACCAGGGCGGCGGCCGACGCCGACGGGTACACGCTCACCGGGACCAAGGCGTGGATCACCCACGGCGGGGTCGCCGACTTCTACACCGTCCTGGCCCGTACCTCGCCCGAAGGCGCGCACGGGATCAGCGCGTTCCTGGTCGACGCGCGCACCCCGGGCCTGGCCGCCGCCGCGCCGGAGCACAAGATGGGCATGCGCTCCTCGCCCACCGCGCAGATCCACCTGGACGGCGCCCGGGTTCCGGCCGAGCGGCGGATCGGCGCGGAGGGCCAGGGATTCTCCATCGCGCTCGCCGCGCTCGACTGCGGCCGGCTCGGCATCGCCGCGTGCGCCACGGGGGTTGCCCAGGCCGCGCTGGACGTGGCGGCCGAGTACGCGCAGGATCGCACCCAGTTCGGCGGGCCGATCGCCGACAAGCAGGGCATCCGGTTCATGCTCGCCGACATGGCCACCACGATCGAGGCGGGTCGCGCGCTGTACCTGGCCGCCGCCCGCCTGCGCGACGCGGGGCTGCCGTTCGGCCGACAGGCGGCGATGGCCAAGCTCTTCTGTACCGACACGGCGATGCGGGTGACCGTGGACGCGGTACAGATCCTGGGCGGCTACGGCTACACCACCGACTTCCCGGCCGAGCGGTACATGCGCGAGGCCAAATGCCTGCAGATCGTCGAGGGCACGAACCAGATCCAACGCATGGTCATCGCCCGTGACTTGCTGCGGAACGGGTGAGCGAGGTCCGGCGAGGGTGATCCGGGCATGGCGGTTTGTGCCTTCGGGGGTGGGCGCGGGGGTCGGGTACGGTGGCGGGATCCGGGGGGTCGCGCTTCGTTTCCGAAGCCGGACGGGTCGAGGCGAGGAGGCCGCGGAGATGACGACGGAGCACGCCGCGGGGTCCGGGCCGGGGTCCGACGCGGGGTCGGCGGCGGGCGAGGGGCCCGATGCGGGGCTCAGCACCGACGAGGCGATTCGGGCGATGTTGCTGTTGATGCCGCGTGTGGCCGCCCGGCTCAAGCGCACCCGGATCCCCGAGCGCTTGCGGTCGATGAACCTGGCGCCGCGACACCTGTCGCTGCTGGCGTACCTGCTCTTCGACGGCCCGATGCCGGTCAATCAGCTGGCCGCGCGCCTCGAGGTGGCGCCGACCACGGTGAGCCTGATGGTCAGCGACCTGGGCCGCCAGGGGGTGCTGGAACGACGTACGGATCCGATCGACCGCCGGCGGTCGATCGTGGCGATCACCGACGACCCCGAGACCCGGACGGCGATCGAGAACTGGCTCGCGAACGGCGCCGACGCCTGGCGCCGGGCCTTCGACCCGCTGTCGCCGGCCGATCGGGCGATGTTCGTGCGGACGATCGGGGCCTATGAGAACGGGGCCGCGCGCGAGAAGGGGTGAGCGGTCAGCCCCGGAGCGCCGGAAGCAGGTGGGCCTCCTCGTAGGCGAAGTGTTCCTCCAGACCGGCCGACACCGCCTCGAACTCCGCGCGCAGGTGGGCCGGCTCGGCGTCCGGCCCCCGGTCCGGCCCGGCGGCTCGTTCGAGGAGCGCCGCGAAGGCGGCCAACGCCCGTTCCACGACCGCGTGTTCCGCGCGCAGCCGGGTGATCGCCGGGACCAGCTCGGGGTATTCGCGTTCGAAGGCGGAGAAGGCGCCGTCCTCGCGGATGTGGTGCAACTGGAGGTGTCGGCAGAAGGTCAGGCAGTGGCGGCGCAGCCGTCGGGCGGCGTCGTCGGCGTCTTCGGAGTCGTTGTCGGGGGCATCCGGCTCCGGTTCGCCGGCAAGGGCGTGTTCGAACCGCTTCCGGACCTGGTCGATCTCGGCCCGCAGATCCTCGTGGTGACGGATCAACTGCTCCGCGATCAGCCGCGCGCGGGCCGGGTCCCCGGTCAGGTCGAGGGGATGCAGGGCGACCACGGGGATGGTTCGGGTGGTCGCCGCCGCGTAGTCGCGGAAGGCCGGGTTTCGCGCGCACTGGCGATCCCATTGACGATCGCGTTCGTCGCCGGTGA
Organism: Embleya sp. NPDC056575; assembly: GCF_042793325.1. Taxonomy (NCBI): domain Bacteria; kingdom Bacillati; phylum Actinomycetota; class Actinomycetes; order Kitasatosporales; family Streptomycetaceae; genus Embleya; species Embleya sp. NPDC056575. Next base: position 8,730 of record NZ_JBHTVA010000133.1, on the reverse strand, counting down.
GCGGGACGGCCCGGGCGGCGAACGGCTTCACGCGGCCCTCGTCGGTGCCGATCTCCATGGTCACCTGGGGGTTGGCGACCAGGTTGAGGTACCAGTGCGGGTCGCGCGGGCCACCAGCGTTGGAGGCGAAGACCAGCCACCGGTCGCCGTCCCGCGCGGCGACGACGGGGGTGGTCCACGGCTTGCCGGTGTGTCGGCCGGCGGTGGTGATCAGGACCAGGGTGACGCCCTCGAACATGCCGCCGACGCGGCCGTTGTGGGCTCGGAACTCGGCGATGATCGGCGCGTTCGAGTCGGTGTGGGTGGTGGTTTCGGACATGGGTGTCTCCGGGATCGGCGCAGACTTCGTAAGTAGCTTTGCTTTGAAAGCAAATCTATTTGCAGGCTAGTAACGCCTCGGAAGCGCTGTCAACGCCGCGTGGCCGCGGGCATGCCACGGCCGCCGGGCGGCGGTGGCCTACGCCCGGCGGAGGTGGTGGGTGAGCGCCCGCGCCCGAGTCGGCCGCGCGCCCGGGTGGGTCAGGCCGTGTGCGAGAAGGGTTGCGCGCGCCAGTCCAGGCCCGGGGGCAGCGTCCGGATCGGCGGCTCCGGGAGCGCCGGGGGAGGGCCGGCGGCGGGGCGGTCGGCCGGGGTGGGGACGGTCGTGCCCGAGCCCGGGCAGGGACGGATGCCGAACGGGTCCCGCACGCTCGGGCACACCACGTGGTCCGGCACCGTCGCGCCGTCGGCGACCGGGTCCAGGACCAGTACGACGCCGCACTCCGGGCACGCGCGCCGTACGCTCGGGGCGGCGGGGGTGTCCGAGGATCGCTCGGGGTGGTTCGTGTCGTCGAAGTCCTCGACGAGGTCCCGCTGCACCGTTCCGGAGCATGGGTCGACGGCGATGCTCATGGGCTCCCCCTGTCGCCACGGCGCCGAGGCGACGGCGCGCTCCGCCGACGATAGTCCGCCCGACCGGAACGTTGCAGTACCGATCCGGGTCGATTTCCGCGCTCACGCGCCGCGTTGCCTACCGGCGCCGGCTACGTGGCCGCCGCCGTGTCGGGCACGGTGGCCGCTATCGGGGCGGCGTCGATCGCGCGGCGCAGTTGTTCCAGGCGGTAGGGGAGGGGTTCCCAGCCGGGGCGGCCGACCATGTCCACGTTCAGGCGGACCACGGTGCGCGTGTACGCCCGGGCCAGGCCGCGCGGCATCAGCGGCATTCCGGCGGGGCGGGGCCGGGAGTTGCCGTCCTCGTCGGGGATGCCCGAGTGGTTGCCCCGCACCGACACCCACACGGCGGCCACCTCGCCGCGCAGCGGCCACACCAGGTCGGCGCGTACGTCCAACCAGCGGCGCAGCGCCGCGCGGGTCGGGCCGGACAGCGGCAGCACCTCGGTGACGGCCGGATTGACGGTGCGGGCCTGCGGGTGTCGCACGATCGTGACGGTGTGCTCGTGCGGTCCCAGGTCCTCCAGCCGCATCGCGCACAGTTCGCCCGCCCGCGCGCCGGTGTCCAGGACCACCCCGATCAGGGCGAACAGTCGGATTCGGCCCGCGTCCGCGCCCGCCCGGTCGGCGTGTTCGCCGAGCCAGTTCAAAAGGAGCGAGCGTTGCCGGGCGCCCACCGGCGTCTTGAGTTCGGGCATGGCCGGCCGCTCCGGCAGTTCCACCGGCACCGATCCGGCCCGGGCCAGGATCTCCAGGCAGTCCATCCGCACGCGCATGCTCGCCGTGGTCGAGATGCCGGCGCCCGCGACCGCGCGGGTGCGCAGCCGGCCGCGTTGGGCCAGCTCCAGATAGCGCCGCGTCGGCTCGGCGGACAGCAGCGCCGCGAGCGAGGCACGGGCCTCGGCCGGGAAGCCCTCCTGTACCAGTGCGCGGCGCAACTCGCCCACCACCCAGCGCAGTTGCCGGGCGCGTGCGGCCGAGGTGTCGGCCCGTGCGGTGACGCGCAGCAGGGCCCGGTCGAGCTGATCGAGCGCGGGCGCGCGCTCCTCGGTGGCCATGTCCGCACTGTAGCCGGCGCCACCGACGAACCGGCCGCGCCGACCGCCGCCGGACGGGGGACTCGCGGCGCGGGGGCGCACTCGGCGGCGGTGCGCCGACACCGGAGCGCGCTCGGAGCACGACCGGGGCCGCGCCCGGAGCGCGCCCGAACCGCACCGGGGCCGCACCTCCCACCTCCGATGCCATAGGTTCCTCATGTGGAGGACCTGGACCGACAGATCGTCAAACTGCTGCTGCAGGACGGGCGGATGAGCTACACCGACCTGGGCAAGGCCACCGGCCTGTCCACCTCGGCCGCCCACCAGCGCGTACGCCGACTCGAACAACGCGGCATCATCCGCGGCTACGCCGCCGTGGTCGATACCGAGGCCATCGGCCTGCCGCTGACCGCGTTCATCTCGGTCAAACCCATCGACCCCAGCGCCCCCGACGACGCCCCCGAACGGCTGGCGGACCTCGAGGAGCTGGAGGCGTGCCACAGCGTGGCCGGCGACGAGAGCTACATCCTCAAGGTCCGCGTCCCGACCCCGGGCGACCTGGAGACGCTTTTGGCCCGGATCCGGCTTCAGGCAGGCGTATCGACCCGCACGACGGTGGTCCTGTCCACCCCGTACGAGGCCCGCGCACCCCGCTTCTGAGCCGACCCCGACGGGCGGCCGGGCGGGTGGGGGCGGGTCCGGACGCGGTTCGCGGCGGGCCCGCGCCGCTCGAAGGGGTGACCTCCGGCTCGGCGTTGCCCCGGGGCGGGCCACACTGGGGGGCATGACCACGCTCCTCCTGCGCAACGGCGCCGTGCACAGTCCCGCCGATCCCTTCGCGACCGCCATGGTCGTCGAGAACGACACCATCGCCTGGATCGGCGCCGAAGGGGCGGCCGCGGCGCACGTCGACGCCGTCGACGCGGTGCTCGACCTCGGCGGCGCGCTGGTCACCCCGGCGTTCGTCGACGCGCACGTGCACGCCACCGCGACCGGCCTCGCCGCGACCGGGCTCGACCTGACCGGCGCCCCGTCGTTGGCCCACGCGCTGACCGCGCTGGCGGAGTACACGAAGGCGCGCGGGCTGTACGGGCCGGGCCGCGTCGTGCTCGGGCACGGCTGGGACGACACCGGCTGGCCCGAGGGACGCCCGCCCACGCCCGCCGAGTTGGACCGGGCCGCCGGCGGCGCGACCGTGTACCTGTCCCGGACCGACGTGCACTCCGCCGCCTGCTCGCCCGCGCTGCTCGCGCTGGTCCCGGGCGAACACGGCGACACGCCGCTCACCGGTGCCACGCACCACGTCGCGCGGGCCGCCGCCTACGCCGCGCTGACCCCGGCCGACCGGCTCGCCGCGCAGCGCGTCACGCGGGAACAGGCCGCCGCGCTGGGGATCGGGACGCTGCACGAGTGCGGTGGGCCGGAGATCGCCGGCGAGGCCGACTTCCGCGCATTGGCCGCGCTGGCCGCCGAGGAGGCCGGCCCGGACGTCGTCGGTTACTGGGGCGCACTCGCGCGCGACGCCGAGCACGCCCGCGCGCTGCGTGCCGATCTGGGTGCGCACGGGCTCGGCGGCGACCTGTTCATCGACGGCTCGCTCGGCTCGCACACCGCGTGCCTGCACGCGCCCTACGCCGACGACCCCGGCACCGGGCTGACCCATCTGGACGCCGAGCAGGTGGCCGCACACCTCGCCGCGTGCACCCGGGCCGGGATCCAGGCCGGCTTCCACGCCATCGGCGACGCCGCGATCGGCGCGATCCTCGCCGCCGCGCGCGACCTGATCGCCGGACCGCACGCGGCCGCGTTCCGAGCCCTGCGACACCGGGTCGAACACGCCGAACTCCTGGACGCCGACGCGGTGAAGGCGTTCGCCGAACTCGGCCTGACCGCGTCCGTACAGCCCGCGTTCGACGCCGCGTGGGGCGGCCCGGACGGCATGTACGCGCGCCGCCTCGGCGCCGAACGCGCCGCGCTGATGAACCCGCTGGCCGCGCTCAGCGCCGCCGGCGTCCCGCTCGCGTTCGGCTCCGACGCGCCGGTGACCCCGCTCGACCCGTGGGGCACGATCCGCGCCGCCGCCTTCCACCGCACGCCCGGGCAACGGATCAGCGTGCGCGCCGCGTTCGCCGCCCACACGCGCGGCGGTCACCGGGCGGCGGGGCGCGACGACGCGGGTGTGCTCGTCCCCGGCGCGCCCGCCACCTACGCGGTGTGGGACACCACCGAACTGGTCGTCCAGGCCCCCGACACCCGGCTCTCCGGCTGGTCCACCGACCCGCGCTCGGGCACCCCGGGCCTGCCCGACCTGGACCCCGAGCTGCCGCTGCCGCGCTGCCTGCGCACCGCCGTACGCGGCACCACGGTGTACGCGGCCGAGGGAGCGCTCGACCCGGCGTGAGCGAACACCGGCGCGAGCGAGTACCCCGGCGCGACCGAGGTCAGCAGGCCGGCGTCGGCGCCGGGGTCCCCGACGACCCCGACGCCGGCGCGGCCGGCTCACCCGAGCCGGATCCGCCCGCCGCGACCGGGCGATCCGTCGCGCGCTCCGGCACGGTCAGCAGCGGCAGGAAGACCTGCACCAGCGGGCCGATCGTGAGCGCGTACAAGACAGTGCCCAACCCGACCGAACCACCGAGCACGAAGCCCACCGCCAACACCGCGACCTCGATGCTCGTCCGGATCAGCCGCACCGAACGCCCGGTCCGCCGTACCATCCCCGTCATCAGGCCGTCGCGCGGCCCCGGCCCGAGCCGGGCACCGATGTACGCGCCGCCGGCCACCGCGTTCAGCACCACACCCGAGACCAGGAACGCCGCGCGCCACGCCCACGCGTCGGGGGAGGGCAACCACCGCAGCGAGGCGTCCACCGCGAGGCCGATCACCACCACGTTGCTCACCGTGCCGAGCCCCGGACGCTGCCGCATCGGCAACCACAGCAGCAGGACCGCGGCGCCCACCACGATCGTCACCACGCCGAAACTCCACCCGGTGCGCTCGGCGAGGCCCTGATGGAACACGTCCCACGGATCCAGGCCCAATTCGGCCCGGATCATCAACGCCATGCTGAACCCGTACAGCGTGAGCCCCGCGTACAACTGGACCAATCGTCGGACCCACGACCAAGCCACCGTGCACCTCTGTTCCGCGCCTGACTGCCAAAAAAGAGCCAACGGTGAAAGAATCGCGGATACCGGATCACGGATCCATAGCCAATTCGACAGGAGTGGACTGATGAGCGCGCCTCACCTGACCGTCAGCAGCACCCGCCTCGCCGACCTCCTGCACCCCTGGACCACCGCGACCCAGTCCGCCGCGCGCACCGGCCCGGCGTACCGCACGCTCGCCGACCGCATCCGCGCCCTGCTCCTGGACGGTCGGATCCCGCTGAGCGCGCGCCTGCCCGCCGAACGCGGCCTCGCCGACCGGCTCGGGATCAGCCGGACCACCGTCGCCGCCGCGTACGAGCTGTTGCGCACCGACGGCTACCTGACCAGCCGTCGCGGCTCCGGCAGCTGGACCACCCTGCCCGGGACGCACACCGAGATCCCCACCCGCGGGCTCAGCCCGAGCACCACCACAGGCGTGATCGACCTCGGCGTGGCGGCGCTGCCCGGTCCCGGCCGCGCGCTGCACCAGGCGGTCGCCGACGCCACCGACTCGCTGCCCACCTACACCACCGGCCACGGCTACCTCCCCGGCGGCCTGCCGGTGCTGCGCGACACGCTCGCCCAGCGCTACACCCGCCGCGGCGTGCCCACCACGCCCGACCAGATCCTGGTCACCCCCGGCGCGCTCGCCGCGGTGACCCTGGTGCTGCGTACGCTGGCCGGCCCCGGCGACCGGGTCGCGGTCGAATCACCCACCTACGCCAATGTGTTGGACGCGATCCGGCAGGCCGGCAACCGTCCGGTCCCGGTGCCGATGACGGACACCGGCTGGGACGTGGAGACATGGCGCGACACGCTGCGCACCGCGGCGCCGCGACTGGCCTACCTGATCCCGGACTACCAGAACCCCACCGGCCACCTCGCCGACCCCGGGATCCGGCGCACGCTGGCGGATCTGGCCCGCAACACCGGCACCACGCTGATCATCGACGAGACCTGCCTCGACCTGGCCCTGGACCTCGACCCGGCGGATCGGCCGCTGCCGATGGCCGCGTTCGACCGGACCAACAACGTGGTCACCATCGGGTCCACCTCGAAGACCTTCTGGGGCGGCCTGCGGATCGGCTGGATCCGGGCCACCCCGGACCTGGTCCGGCGCATCGCGGCCACCCGCGCGTCGTTCGACGTCGGCGCCCCGGTGCTGGACCAGCTGGTCACCCACCACCTGATCACCGACCACGAGGACGCCATCCTGGAGACGCGCCTGCCCGCGCTGCGCGCCGCCCGGGGCGCGCTGGCCGACGCGCTGACCGAGCACCTGCCCGACTGGACCTTCTCGATGCCCCTGGGCGGCCTGTCGTTGTGGGTACGCACCGACGGCACCTCCAGCCTGACCCTGGCCGAAACCGCCGCCCGACACGGGGTGCGGGTGGCGGCGGGAACCCACTTCGGCACCGACGGCACCTTCGAACACCACGTCCGTCTGCCCTACGCCCACGACCCGGCCACCCTGACCGAGGCCATCCGCCGCCTGTCCGCCGCGGTGGCCGAGACCGAACGCACCCGCCCCACCACCTACGCGGGCTTCTCGGGCGCGGCCGTCATGGCCTGAGTCGGGCCACACCCGAAGGCGCGGTTTCCACAACCCCCGACTTGTCCACAGCCCGCCCGCCCCCTCCACGCATCACCGCCGCCCCTCGGCACTGTGGGCCCTGTGCGGAGCACCCGGTTCCGCACCTCGGGAGGGGTCATGCGGGATGTGCTGGCGGCACTGGTCGGCGCGATGGGCTCGGTCGCGGCGGCCCTGGCTGCGGCACACGGCCGCGCCGGCTCGACCAAGGCCCACCGCCCACGTCGCCCACCCCGTCCACCCCGCCCTGGCCACGACCCCACCCGCCGCGCCACGGCCGGCCGGCGACGTCCCACCCCGCGCCCCCGCCCGCATCCGCGCGTGGGCCCACGCCGCCACACCGACCCCCCCGGCCGGGACCCGTGACCGCGGCACGCCGTGGCACCTTGAGTCGATGTCGGCCGCGCCCCGGTCACGCCGTCTTCGCGTCGTCGCCGGCCAGGAACGGACGCAGCAGCGCGAGCAGGGCACGCGGCCGATGCAACGGGATGATGTGGCCGCAGTCCTCGATGACGTGTCCGGTGAGATCGTCGGTGATCGGGCGGAGTTGGCGTTCCAGCGCGGGACCGACGGGCCGGGCGCCCAGCGCCATCGTCGGCACCGTCAGGCGCACGCCGGCGACCGCCTGCTCGATCTGTTCCGCGCTCTTCGGCAGCGCCCGGTAGTACGAGAACGCGCGACTCAACGCCTGGCGGCCGGTGTACGCGCGGACGAACGTGTCCCGGAGGGCGGGGCGCACACCGTCGCCGAGCGTGCCGGCGTTCAGAAACCAGTCGACGTAGGCGGCCTCGTGGCCCTCCACCACGGTCTCGGCGAGGTCGGGCGCGGCGCAGTGGAAGCCGAACCACCACGGCGGCCCGTCGGCGAGGAAGTCCTCGGCGCCGGGCAGCCTGCCGAGCAGGGATTCCATGACGACCAGGCGCCGGACGAGATCGGGGCGGCGCATGGCGAGGAGGAAGGCCGGCGCGGTGCCCGCGTCGATGCCCACCACCGCGGCAGAGGACACGCCGAGCGTGGCGAGAAGCGCCGCGGCGTCCTCGGCCAGGGTGCCCGCGTCGTATCCGGAGGCGGCCCGGCCGCTCGCGCCGAACCCGCGCAGGTCCGGCGCGATGACGCGGTGGCGGCCGGACAGATCGGCCATGACGTCCGTCCACAGTTCCCAGGTGTGCGGGAAGCCGTGCAGCAGCAGGACGGCCGGGCCCGATCCACTGAGGGCGACGTTCAGTTCGACACCGTTGGCGAGGACACGTCGCAGTTCGGGCATGGCGGGACTCCCGGTACTCGGTGAGTGATGGTGACCAGGTCACGCTAGGGAACTACGCTGGTCCGCCCAAGACGGCACTTTCCCTTCAGGTGGTGAGCCCCAGGTGACCACGTCGAGCCCCGGCGCAGGTGACCGGCGACCCGGTGAGCGCGGGGACCTGTTGGATCCGCACTGCCCGACCCGCCGGTTGCTCGACCGCATCGGCACCAAGTGGACGTCGATGGTGGTCAAGGTGTTGGCCGAGGAGGCTCCGGGCGAGCTCCGTTTCGCGGAACTGCGGCGCCGTATCCCGGGCATCTCCCAGAAGATGTTGTCCGTCACCCTGCACAGCCTGGTCCGCGATGCCCTGGTCGCGCGCCGCGTGGAACCCACCGTGCCGCCCGCCGTGCACTACCGGCTCACCGAGCTGGGCCTGTCCCTCGAAGGACCACTCTCCGTCCTACGGGTCTGGGCCGAGACGCACATGGCGCAGATCGACCGCAACAACCGGCTCGCCGACGCGTCGCCCCCCGATTAGCGCGTGGATCGAATGCGCCGGTCGCGGTGGGGGTGGTCAGGTGGGGTCACGGTCCACGAAGACGCCGGGCGTGTCGCCTTCCTTCGTGGTGAGCCCGCGCGATGGCGTCGGCCGTCGTCGTGTGCGCAATCGCGAAGTCCGCCACCGAATCAACCTCCCACCCGCGCCGACCCGGGGTCGATGGCCCGTCGGGGTGTCCCCGGGCGGCCCGCGCCCGGGCGGCGGGTGGACGCCTCCCGGGC
>NZ_JBHTVA010000132.1:0-12064 GCF_042793325.1 Embleya sp. NPDC056575 | reverse complement strand
AACGCCCGGTCTCATTCCGAACCCGGAAGCTAAGCTCTCCAGCGCCGATGGTACTGCACTCGAAGGGGTGTGGGAGAGTAGGACGCCGCCGGAATCTACGTGAATAAGGGGCCCCACCCCGGTGGGGCCCCTTATTTTTTTATCCTGTTCTATTTATCGTGGCGACCCCTGTGTACAGGGGTTCACGGCCACTGTCGGGTGCGCCGACTTCGTTCGTCATACGGGACAATGGTGGTCGCGCCACAGGCGACTGCGTACCCGTACGACGATCACGAGGAGCAAATCCCATGTCCAATCCCCCCTCCGAAGGACGGCCGAGTCGCCGTCCCGGTGGATCGCAGTACTCGGGGGGCGGTGGCGGCGGTGATCGCCGGCCGTTCAACCGTGACGATCGTGGTGGCCGTCCGGCTTCCGGTGGTCGTGGCCAGGGCGGTCGTGACGATCGGGGCGGTTCGCGCTCTTCGTTCAACCGTGACGACCGCGGGGGCAACCGCGGTGCGGGCACGGGGCGTCCGCAGTCCGGTGGGCGGGACGATCGTGGTGGGTTCTCGCGTCCGTCGTTCAACCGGGACGATCGTTCCGGTGGCGGTGCGCGTCCGCCGTACCGGTCGGACCGGCCCGAGCGTTCGGATCGGCCTGCCCGGGACGACCGTGGTGGGTCGCGTCCGCCGTTCAACCGTGACGACCGTGGGTCCGGCCGGCCGTCGTATGGCAATCGGGACGATCGTGGGTCGCGTCCCTCGTTCAATCGTGACGATCGTGGTGGGGAGCGTCGTTCCTCGGGCGGGCGCGATGATCGGCCCGGGTTCCGTGAGGAGCGCGGCGGGGACCGTCGTCCGCCGTTCCGGTCGGACCGGCCCGAGCGTTCCGACCGACCCGGTCGTGATGATCGTGGTGGGTCGCGTCCGCCGTTCCGCTCGGATGCTCCGGAGCGGGATCGTGGGCAGTCGCGGACCTCGTACGGGGCTCGCGGCGACCACGCGATCGCCCGCCCGAACCGCGAGGACCGGCCGTCGTACGGTCGTGACGATCGTGGTGGTCGGCCGTCGTATGGCAATCGGGACGATCGTGGGTCGCGTCCCTCGTTCAATCGTGACGACCGTGGTGGGGACCGTCGTTCCTCGGGCGGGCGCGATGATCGGCCCGGGTTCCGTGAGGAGCGCGGCGGGGACCGTCGTCCGCCGTTCAATCGCGATGAGCGTGGTGGAGACCGTCGGCCGCCGTTCCGGTCGGACCGGCCCGAGCGCTCGGACCGGCCTGCGCGCGATGAGCGTGGTGGGTCGCGTCCGTCCTACGGTCGGGACGACCGCGGGGGGCCCGGTGGGCGGTTGCCGTTCCGTTCGGATCGTGGGGACCGGCCTGCTCGGGACGATCGTGGTGGGTCTCGTCCGGCGTTCGAGCGTGATGACCGCGGTGGGTCGCGGGCGCCGTTCAACCGGGACGACCGTGGGTCCGGCCGGCCGTCGTATGGCAATCGGGACGACCGTGGTGGATCGCGTTCGCCGCAGCGGGCGGAGCGGCCTGCTCGGGACGAGCGGGAGTTCGGGGATCGTGACCACCGTGACGGCGCCAGCAGCCGGCCGACCTACAACGGTCGACCCGGTGCGCGGCAGCCGTTTCAGGAGCGTCGTCCGGCGCCGAGACGGGACGACCGGGGTTCCGGGCGTCCGGCCGGCGGCGGTCGGGACGAGCGTGGTGGGGACCGTCGTCCGCCGTTCCGGTCGGACCGGCCCGCTCGGGACGATCGTGGTGGTTCGCGTTCCTCGTTCGGTCGGGACGAGCGTGGTGGCCGGCCCTCCTTCGGCGACCGGGACCGCGATCGTGGCGGTCGGTCGTCGTACGGGAGCCGGGACGACCGCGGGGCTTCGCGTCCGTCGTACGACCGTCGGGACGAGCCGGGCTACGTGCCGGTCGAGCGCATGTTCATTCCGGAGGACGTCCAGGCCGAGGAACTCGGTGCGGAGGCGCGCCAGGAGCTGCGTGGGCTGCCCAAGACGCTCGCCGACGAGGTCGCGCGCAACCTGGTCATGATCGGCCGTACGGTCGACGAGGACCCCGAGCTGGCGTACAAGTACGCGAAGGTCGCGCTGCGGCTCGCCTCGCGTGTCGCCGCCGTGCGTGAGGCGGCCGGGATCGCGGCGTACATGGCCGGGGCCTACGCCGAGGCGTTGTCCGAGCTGCGGGCGGCCCGGCGGATGACCGGGTCGAGCGAGCACTGGGCCGTGATGGCCGACTGCGAGCGTGGCCTGGGCCGTCCGGAGCGGGCGTTGCAGATGGCCGGGGCGGACGAGGTCAAGCAGCTGGACAAGGCCGCGCAGATCGAGCTGCGGATCGTCGCGGCCGGTGCGCGCCGCGATCTGGACCAGCTCGACGCGGCCGTGGTCACCCTTCAGGTGCCGGAGCTGAACTCGGCGTCGACGAACCCGTGGGTGGCGCGACTGCGGTTCGCGTACGCCGACGCGTTGGCGGCCGTGGGTCGCGACGACGAGGCGAGGGACTGGTTCGGGCGGGCCGCCGAGGCGGACACGACGGGCGAGACCGGTGCGGCCGAGCGGGTCGCGGAGCTGGACGGGCTCGACTTCACCGATGCGCTCGACCCGGACGCGGAGGACGACGACGAGGTCGACGTCGACATCGAGGACTCGGCTGCGGAGGCGGTCGAGTTCGAGGGTGGCGCGAAGGACGAGGCCGAGGTTGCGGCCGAGGGCGACTCGGATGACGACGACGCGGTCGTCGGCGACGTCAAGGACTGATCGAGCGTCGAAGAGGTGTGAAGGGAAGGGCCCGGCATTCGTGCCGGGCCCTTTTCGCGTTTCGGGGTTGTGGGCTACGGGGTCATTCGGTCAGGTCGAGGCTTCTGAGGACCAGGCCCGTGGCCGGCTTCGGGCCGAACGAGGTGGATTTTCTGGGCATGCGGATGTCCTGTTCGGCCAGGTCCCGGACCACTCGTTCGTCGGTGGGACGCAGCAGGATCGCGGTTCCGCCGGTGTGGTTGGCCTGGCGGACGGCGGCCGCGGCGTCGTGGACGTAGGTGATGTTGTCCCAGTTGTCCGGCACGTGCCACACCTGTTCGAGCAGGGCGGCGTGCAGGACCGTGGCGTCCAGACTGCGCCAGGTGCGCGGGCGGTCGGCGCGGATGGCCAGGTCGAGCAGGTCCGGGTCGGGGCCGGTGAGCAGGTGGAAGCGGCGGTCGCCGGCGAGCAGGAAGGCCGGGCCGGTGGCCTGGTCCAGGGCCCACAGGGCGGCGGGCAGCGTGCCGTCGAGGGGGCGGGCCAGGAACGCGCCGGCGCCCGCGTCGCCGTAGGTGGCCAGTTCGTTCAGCGCCTGTGCGGGGCGCAGCTTCGGCAGCACGCGGTGGATCGCGCCGACCCGCAGCGGGTGGCGGATGGTGTCCACGAGCAGCACCAGGCCGCGGTCCCAGGGGCCGTCGCCGCGGCCGTCCGCGTGCGCGCGGTCGCGCATCCGGGCGTAGGCCGCCCAGCGGTGGTGGCCGTCGGCGATCAGCGCCTTGCGGACCGCCAGGTCGTCGCGGATCCCGGCGAGCGCCTGGCGATCGGTCACCCCCCACAGCCGGTGTCGTATGCCGTCGGGTGTGCGCAGGCCGACGAGCGGCGGCTGGTGGGTGGTCTGTTCGACGATGTCCGACGCGCGTCCGCCGCCCGTGTACACGAGCAGGATCGGCTCGGGGTTCGCCGACAGCTCGGTCATGATCGCGGCGCGGTCGGCGACGGGGCCGGGCATCACGTCCTCGTGCGGCAGTACCGCGGAGTCGAGCGAGAGGGCGCCGATCAGACCGCGTTGGATCGAGTTGTGGTCGCGCTGCTCGTAGACGTAGAGCGTGGGCAGCGGATCGGGACGCAGCACCCCCTCGGCGAGCCAGGTGCGCAGCGTGGTGCCGGCGTGTACCGCGCTGCGCGGCAGGACCAGGCGCACGATGTTGTGCGGGTCGGCGTCCTCCAGCGCGGGTACGCCGCCGGGCTCGACCACGTCGTACGGTGGCGAGGTCACCGACGCGACGTCCCCCACGCGGTCCGGGTCGTAGCGGAGCCCGCGGAAGGGGGCCAGATCGAGCCCGTTCGGCACTGCGTCATCCATGACCGAATGTTACGGGCCCGAGGGCGGGCAAGATCAGGACATCCGATGTCGCCGGCCTCCGGATCGTCGGACGTTCCGGTTCGGGGGCGTCGGTTCGGTGGACGGCGGGTGGTCGAGATGCGGGAGGGCATCATGGCGATGGCTCAGGGAGCCGACGGGGTGAACGGTGCGCCCACTGGAGACGTGTACGACTGGTATCGGCGCGGGGTGCAGCTGCTCTCGTCGGGTAATCCGGCCGCCGCCGCGCTGTTGCTGGCGCGGGCGGCGGACGCGGCGCCGGAGTCGCGCAGTGTGCGGGAGGCGCTGGCGCGGGCCTGGTTCGACTCGGGCAGACACGATGAGGCGCTGCGGCACTTTCGGGTGGTGGCGGAGTCGGATCCGGCGGACGACTACGCCCAGTTCGGCTGGGGCCTGTCCGCCTCGCGGCTCGGCGACTTCGAGACGGCGGTGGAGCACCTGGCGCTCGCGGTGGCGATGCGGCCGGAGACCAAGCACTACCGGGCGGCGCTGGTGCAGGCGCGGGCCACGTTGCGGGCGCGGGCGGGGGCGTACGGGACGATCGGTGCAAACGGCCGGGACGGCGGGTCCGGTCGAAACGGTGACGAGACGAGTGACAGGAGTGGCGACGCGTGAGCGGGCATACCTCGGCGAAGGCGACGGACGGTTCGGACGCGGGCGGGGACGGCGGAGCGTTGGCGCGGGCCTACGACGTGGCGCTGCTCGACCTGGACGGGGTCGTGTACACGGGTGCGCGGGCGGTGCCGCACGCGGTGGAGGTGTTGGCCGAGGCGCGTGAGCGGGGGATGGGGCTGGCGTTCGTCACCAACAACGCGTCGCGTACGCCCAAGGCGGTGGCCGAACATCTGGTCGAGCTGGGGGTTCCGGCGCAGCCGGAGGACGTGGTGACGTCGGCGCAGGCCGCGGCGCGGGTGGTCGCGGAGCGGGTGCCCGAGGGGGCGCCAGTGCTGGTGGTGGGCGGTGAGGGCTTGGAGGTCGCGCTGCGGGAGCGTGGGTTGCGGCCGGTGCGGTCGGCGGATTCGGGCTCCGGCTCCGGTTCGGGTTCCGGTGGGGAGGGGCCCGCGGCGGTTGTGCAGGGGTTCGCCGCGGATGTGGGGTGGGCGGCGTTGGCGGAGGCGTCCTATGCGGTGGCGCGCGGGGTGTTCTGGGTGGCCTCGAACGCGGACCTGACCATTCCGACGGAGCGTGGGATCGCGCCCGGGAACGGGGCCCTGGTGGGGGTGGTGCGCGCGGCGACGGGGGTCGAGCCGGTGGTGGCGGGCAAGCCCGAGTTGCCGCTGCATCGCGAGACGATCCTGCGTACCGGGGCGCGTCGGCCGCTGGTGGTGGGCGATCGGCTCGACACGGACATCGAGGGCGCGCACAACGGCGGCGTGGACAGCCTGTTGGTGCTGACCGGGGTGACCACGCCCGAGGCGTTGTTGGCGGCCGGTGCGGGGCGGCGGCCGACGTTCGTCGCGGAGGACCTGCGGGCGTTGCTGGAGCCGGCGGTGACGGCGCGGCGGGACGGTGACGCGTGGGTGTGCGGCGGGTGGTCGGCGCGGGTGGTGGACGGCGCGTTGGCGGTCGAGGGCGAGGGTGCGCGGATCGACGGGTTGCGGGCGGCGTGCGCGGCGGTGTGGGCCGAGGGCGCGGAGGGGGCGGCTCGGGTCGACACGGGCGGGGTGGTGCAGCGGTTGGGGTGGTAGCGGGAGGGGGGTCGGTCCGGGCGCGGCCGGGTGGTGCGGGGCTTTTCGGTTCAGATCAGCTTGCGGAGTATCAGCAGGTCCTTGAAGGACGCCTCAAGCTTGACCCGGCCCTTGGCCCACGCGGAGGCGAAGTTGAGGGTGCCGGCCACCAGGGCGACCAGGTCGTCGCCGGTCATGGCCAGTCGGATCTGCGCCTTCTCGGTGCGCGGCTCGGTGTCGATGTCGTGCAGGGCGCCGTCGCGCAGGCGTCCGGAGAAGGTGACGTCGAGGTCGGTGACGTGGCAGCTGAGGCTGCGGTCGAGTTGGGTGGCCTTGCGGGTGTCGCCCTCCGCTCGGCCCATCTTGGCGGACAGTTCCTCGAGGGCCGTGCGGCACTCTTCGACGGTGGCCATGCGGGGACGTTCCTTCCGTGGGATCCGGTTGGCGACCGTACCCCACCAGGGGGCGGGCGATGTCTGTGGCGGTCGGTCGGCCGGCGGTGTGGCGGGGTTCGGGTTCGGGTTCGCCTCGTTCGTGTCGGCGGCATGTCGTTGCTTCCGTTCGCGCGCCGGTCGAGAGGGTAGCGTCGGGGGCAGACCGATCATCGCCGTTCGTATCGCCGCGCAGGCACCGATACGGCGGCCGGAGCAGGAAGGCGGGCGCCGGTTCATGCGAGACGTCGTGCGCAGTTACCTTCAGATCGCCAGTGGCTTGACCGAGATGACCAGGCAGCGGGTCACCGAAGTGGCCAAGGTCCTCGTCGAGCGCAGCGGCCTCGACCTGGAGCAGGTTCCGGAACAGGCCCAGGCGTTGCCGCAGTTCGTGCAGCAGGTCGCCGAGGAGTTGTACGAGACCGGCAAGGCGAACCGGGACCTGCTCGTGGGCATCGTGCGCGGCGAGGTGGACAAGGCGCTGACCCGTACGAGGCCGTGGACCAAGGATCTGGCCAAGGCCGAGGAGGAGATCACCCGGTTGAAGAGTCGGGTGACGGATCTGGAGCACCGGTTGGCGCGGGCGTCCACGCCTCGGGCGGCACGGCCGGCGGGGGCGCCGGGAGCGGGCGGGGCGGGGCGTTCGGCGGGGACGAGCGGTTCGGCCGCGACGCCGGTCGCGACTCCGCCGGCGGCCGGCCCGTCCGTCGCCACGCCGCCGTCCGGCAAGCCGGTCGCGAAGAAGGCGGCGGCGAAGAAGAGCGTCGCGGACAAGCCCGCGGTGGACGGTGGTTCGGCGGCGACGGCCGGTCCGCGCAAGCCGGCGCGTAAGACGAACGGGACGCCCGCCGCGAAGAAGTCGGCGCCGGCCAAGAAGGCGATCCGCAAGCCGACCGAGCCGGCGGCGGACGCGGACGGGCAGTCGTGAGCGACGCCTCGGCGGCGGACGGCGCGGAGCGGGCGGTCGCCGAGGACGTCGCGACCGGGTCGGGCGTCGTCGAACCGCCGCCCCCCACGGGCGACCCGCACGTGGACGCGGTGCTGGCCACCTTGAGCCGTGTGGGTGACCTGCCCACCGAGGCGCACGGGCCGGTGTACGAGGATGTACACCGGGGATTGCGGGACACCCTCGCGGATCTGGATCGTTAGGGCGGGTCCGTGTTCTCCCGTCGGGCTCCGCGACGTCCGGCACCGTGCCCGGCCGTACCGGCGAACCATTCGATCGGGACCACCGAACGGGTGCTTCGCCGGTACGCCGGGGCGTGGCACCGGGCTTCGCGGAGGCCGGCGGGCGACCCACCCGCGCCGGCGCGAGAGTGGCGGTTCTCGTCGACGACTTCGGCACAACCAAGGAACGGCAGGCACGACCGGTGGCACGACGCAGGCTCGACGCCGAGCTGGTGCGCAGGGGACTCGCTCGCTCCCGGGACCACGCGAGCGAACTGATCGCGGCCGGGCGGGTGACGGTGGGCGGCCAGGCCGCGACCAAGGCCGCCACCCAGGTCGACGCGGGGGCGGCGGTGGTGGTCGCGGCCGACGCGGGCGACCCGGACTACGTGTCGCGCGGCGGACACAAGCTCGCGGGCGCGCTCGCCGCGTTCACCCCGCTGGGGCTGAGCGTGGAGGGGCGGCGCTGTATCGACGCGGGCGCCTCGACCGGCGGCTTCACCGACGTGCTGCTGCGCGCGGGGGCGGCGCACGTGGTCGCGGTGGACGTGGGGTACGGGCAACTCGCGTGGGCGCTGCGCAACGACGACCGGGTGACCGTGCGGGACCGGACCAACGTGCGTGAGTTGACACCGGATCAGGTGGGGCCGGCGGCCGAGGTGGTGGTGGGCGACCTTTCCTTCATCTCGCTCGGGCTGGTGCTGCCGGCGCTGGTGCGCTGTTCGGCGCCGGACGCGGACCTGGTGATGATGGTCAAGCCGCAGTTCGAGGTGGGGCGCGAGCGGTTGGGCGCCGGTGGTGTGGTGCGCGATCCGGCGTTGCGGGCCGAGGCGGTGCGGATCGTCGCGGAGCAGGCCGCGAAGTCGGGCCTGGGGGTGCTCGGGGTGACGGCGTCGCCGCTGCCGGGGCCGTCGGGCAACGTCGAGTACTTCCTGTGGATGCGGGCCGGCGCGCCCGAGCTGGATCCGGCGGACGTCGATCGGGCGGTCGCCGAGGGGCCGCGGTGAAGGGGGTGCGCGATAGCGTCGCGGCGTACGGGTCGGGCTCGGCCCGGGGCGGTGTGGACGGCGGTGCGGCGGATGGTTCGGGCTCGACCTGCGGGTCGGGGTCGGTCGGGGGCCGCGCCGAGGGTGGTACGGCGTACGGGTGCGGCTGCGCCGACGCCGGTATGGCGTACGGATGTGGCAGCGGTCGGCGCGATGCGGACGAGGGGATACGGGGATGAGCGATCGCACGATACTGGTGGTCACGCACACCGGCCGTCCCGCGGCGTTGCGCAGCGCGCGGCTGGTGGTGGAGCGGCTGATCGCGGCGGGCCTGGGCGTACGGGTGCTGGAGCCGGAGGCGGACGATCTGGCCCTGCCGGGCGCGGTCGTGGTGTCCGTGGAGCCGGACGCGGCCAAGGGTTGTGAGCTGGCCATCGTGCTCGGCGGCGACGGCACGCTGCTGCGCGGCGCGGAGCTGGTGCGCGAGGCGGCGGTGCCGATGCTCGGGGTCAACCTGGGCCGGGTCGGTTTCCTGGCGGAGGCCGAGCGCGAGGACCTGAACGACGTGGTCGAGCGGGTGGTGGCGCGGGACTACGACGTCGAGGAGCGCATGACGCTCGACGTGGTGGTGCGGGTCAACGGTGAGATCGCGCATACGAACTGGGCGTTGAACGAGGCCGCGATCGAGAAGGCCTCGCGCGAGCGCATGCTGGAGCTGGTCGCCGAGGTGGACGGCCGGCCGCTGTCGCGCTGGGGCTGCGACGGGGTGGTGTGCGCGACGCCGACGGGGTCGACGGCGTACGCGTTCTCCGGTGGCGGGCCGATCGTGTGGCCGGAGGTGGAGGCGCTGATCATGGTGCCGATCAGCGCGCACGCGCTGTTCGCGCGGCCGGTGGTGGTCTCGCCGAACTCGGTGCTGGCGCTGGAGCTGGCGGCGGAGACTCCGCCCGGTGCGCTGTGGTGCGACGGGCGGCGGACGGTACAGCTGCCCGCGGGCGCGCGCGTGGAGGTGCGGCGGGGAACCCAGCCGGTGCGGTTGGCGCGGCTGCATCGGGCGCCGTTCACGGATCGGCTGGTGGCGAAGTTCGCGTTGCCGGTGAAGGGGTGGCGCGGGCGGCGGTGAGGTCGTTGGGCGGGCGGGGGCTCGGCCCGCGGGGCGGGTGAGGCTTGATCCGCGGCGTGGGTGATCGGGCTCGCGAGGCTGGGTCGGGGTGGCTGACACACGCCGTTGAACTGCTTTCTTCGCGTGGAGTCCCCGCGACCTCGTAGTGTCGTCCCCGTGCTCGAAGAGATGCGGATACAGGGTCTGGGTGTCATCGAAGACGCCGTAGTCGAGCTCGCGCCGGGCTTCACCGTGGTCACGGGCGAGACCGGCGCCGGCAAGACGATGGTGGTCACCGGGCTCGGCTTGCTGTTCGGTGGGCGGGCCGATGCCGGGCTGGTGCGCAACGGGACGGGGAAGGCTCTGGTCGAGGGCCGGCTCGGAGTGCCGGCGGATTCGCCCGCGGGGCGGCGGGCGGCCGAAGCGGGTGCCGAGGTCGACGACGGCGAGCTGCTGCTGGCCCGGACGGTCTCCGCCGAGGGGCGTTCGCGCGCACATGTCGGCGGGCGGTCCGCGCCGATCGGGTTGCTCACCGATCTGGCCGACGACCTGATCGCGGTACACGGGCAGACCGATCAGCAGCGGCTCTTGCGGCCCGCCCGGCAGCGCGCCGCGCTCGACCGGTACGCCGGGGAGGCGGTGTCGGTGCCCCTGAAGGCGTACGGCGCGGTCTACCGGCGGCTGCGCGAGGTGAGCGCGGAGCTCGACGAGATCACCACGCGGGCGCGCGAGCGGGCGCAGGAGGCGGACCTGCTGCGGTTCGGGCTGACCGAGATCGAACAGGTGGTGCCGCAGCCGGGCGAGGACGCCGAACTGGCCGCGGAGACGCTGCGGCTGGGACACGCGGACGCGCTGCGTACGGCCGCGACCACGGCGCACGAGGCGTTGCTGGGCGATCCGGAGACGGGTTCGGACGCGGTGGACGCCTCGACCCTGCTCGGTGCGGCGCATCGGGCGGTGGAGGCGGTGCGGGCGCACGATCCGGCGCTGGCGGCGCTCGCCGATCGGCTGGGCGAGGTCGGATATCTGGTGGCGGACGTGGCCACCGAACTGGCGTCGTACGCGGCCGGGGTGGACGCGGACCCGGTGCGGTTGGCGGCGGCGGAGGAGCGGCGGGCGGCGCTGGCGGGGCTGACCCGCAAGTACGGCGAGTCGATCGACGAGGTGCTGGCCTGGGCCGAGCGTTCGGCCGCGCGGTTGGCCGAGTTGGACGGCGACGACGACCGCACCGAGGAGCTGACCGCCCAACGCGACGCGTTGCGGGGCGAGTTGACGGTGCTCGCGGGCGAGGTCTCGGCGGCTCGGCATGCGGCGGCGGAGAAGTTCGCGGCGGCGGTGACCGGTGAGTTGACGGCGCTGGCGATGCCGTATGCGCGCGTCGGCGTGGCGATCGACGGGGTCGACGACGCGGAGGGGCTGGCGGTCGGGGATCGGGTGCTGGCGTATGGGCCGACGGGCGTGGACGAGGTCGAACTGCAGCTGTCCCCGCACCCGGGCGCGCCGCCGCGGCCCTTGGCCAAGGGTGCGTCCGGCGGTGAGCTGTCGCGCGTGATGCTCGCGGTCGAGGTGGTGTTCGCGGGGGCCGACCCGGTGCCGACGTTCGTCTTCGACGAGGTCGACCAGGGCGTCGGCGGCAAGGCCGCGGTCGAGGTGGGCCGCCGGCTGGCTCGTTTGGCGCGCGTCGCGCAGGTGATCGTGGTGACGCACCTGCCCCAGGTGGCCGCCTTCGCCGACCGCCACCTGGTGGTCGAGAAGTCCAGCGACGGCACGGTCACCCGCTCCGGCGTGGTCACCCTCGACGACGCGGCGAGGGTCCGGGAACTGTCCCGCATGCTGGCGGGCCTGGAGGACTCGGAACTGGGCCGCGCACACGCGGAGGAGTTGCTGGCCACGGCGGCCGGCGCGAAGCGGGAGGCCGCATCGCCCTGATGGGCGAGCGAGTCCCGCCCGGCGGGCTGCGGGGGCGTTGGGTGGAGCGCCGAGTGTGCCCCCCATTCGGCCCACCCGCACTCCCGACCCCGAAGCCCGCGCTTCGGAGGCCCCGGGCGGCCCCTGGGGGCGCCGCCCGGCCCGGTGGCCCTGGCGGCACCCAGGGGAGCGTTGCACGCCTGCTCCCCTGCCGGCCGGGTACGGCGCCCCGTTGCGGCTACCGGGACGCACGCCCCCTTCACGGTAGGCGGCGGCGCTCCGCACGTGGTGCCCGTCCGCTGTGTGGCGGGTGTCGGGGCTTTGCTTGTGGCTTCGCCCGCTGCGCTGCGTATGTCGGGATGCACGCTTGCTACGCGGTCGGAATGGCTTCGCGGCTGCGTGTCGGGGGCACATCCGCTACACGGCCGGCGTCGACACTCCGCTCGTGGCCCCGTCCGCTGAGCGGTCGGCGGCGGCGCTTGGTATGTGGTGTCCGTCCACTGCGCGGCCGGCGGCGCTCCGCACGTGGCGTCCGTCGCTCTGCGGCCGAAGCGACGACCGGCTTCCGCCTTCGGCCGCCGGCTTCGGCGCGTCAGCGCCCACGACCCGGGCGGCCCCCGGGATCGACGCGCGCAGCGCGGAGAGCGGCGGAGCCGCAGAACTCGGGCCGGGTGGCCCGGAGCGAAGCGG
>NZ_JBHTVA010000131.1:0-13084 GCF_042793325.1 Embleya sp. NPDC056575 | reverse complement strand
CCACCGAGCCGGCCGACCCGGACGCACCGACCGAGGCGATCCTGTCCGCAGTACCGACACCGACCACCCCCTCGCGAACGAGCGAAACCGACCGAACCCCTGCGTGATCGAACGATCATAGCGAGTTTCGTTTTTCATCGATTGTTCATTTGCTCTTGACGCTGTTCGCTCCTGAACGAATGATGCTCGCTATCGCCTTCGATGCAGGTTCGACCCAGGAGCATCCATGCAGCGCACATCCATCCGACTCGGCACGGCTCTCGTCGGCATAGTCACCGCCCTGAGCCTCGTCACGGCCTGCGGCGGTGGCGACGACGACAAGAAGAAGGACACGGGCGCCGGCCCCGCCGCGGGCGGCGCCCCGGGGCAGAAGCAGGAGCTGAGCTTCTGGTCCTGGACCAAGGGCACCCAGGAAGTGGTGGACGCGTTCAACAAGTCGCACCCCGACATCCAGGTCAAGTACGAGCAGATCCCGTCCGGCAACGCGGGCGGCTACGCGAAGATGTCCAACGCGGTCAAGGCGGGCAACGCCCCCGACGTGCTGACCATCGAGTACCCGCAACTGCCCGACTTCGTCAGTCAGGGCGCGGTGCAGGACATCACCTCGAAGGTGTCCGGGCTGAAGTCGAAGTTCCCCGCGTCGGTCAACAAGCTGACCGAACTGGGCGGCAAGACCTGGGCGGTGCCGCTGGACGCCGCGCCGATGGCGCTGTACTACCGCAAGGACTTCTTCACCGACCACAACATCGCGGTGCCCAAGACCTGGGACGAGTACCGGGCCGCCGCCGAGCAGGTCAAGAAGGCCGACCCGAACGCCCGGATCGGCACCTTCTACCCCGACGACCCCAGCACCATGGCGGGCCTGACCTGGCAGGCCGGCGGCGCGTGGTTCGGCACCGAGGGCGAGTCCTGGAAGGTCTCGCTCACCGACCCCAACTCGCGCAAGGTCGGCGAGTACTGGAACAAGCTGGTCTCCGACGACCTGGTGCGCGTGCAGCCCTCGTTCAGCCAGCAGTGGAACGCCGACCTCAAGAGCGGCGGCACCGTCGGCATCGTCGGCGCCTCGTGGAGCGCGGGCGTGCTCAAGAGCAGCCAGCCCGACCTGGCCGGCAAGTGGGCCGTCGCGCCGCTGCCCGACTGGGGCACCCCGGCCAACGCCATGCTCGGCGGCTCGACCTTCGCGGTGAGCAAGGACAGCAAGAAGAGCAAGGCCGCGCTCACCTTCATCGAGTGGATGACCACCACCAAGGAGGGCATCTCCGCGCGGATCGCCTCCGGCACCTCCAGCGCCTACCCGGCCGCCACCGAACTGGTGCCCACCGCCTCGCAGTTCTTCGACACCGGCTACTTCGGCAAGCAGGACATCTACCCGCTGTTCACCGACGCGGCCGGCAAGGTCGGCGCCGGTTGGACGTGGGGTCCGTCGATGACGCAGACGAACACCATCCTCAAGGACCAGTTCGGCAAGCTCTCCAGCGGCGGCACCATCGTGGGCGCCCTGGAAGAGGCCCAGAAGACCACCGTCGAGGAGCTGAAGAAGCGCGGCATCTCGGTCAAGTAGCCGACCGACCGTCGACGCCTCGCGCCGGGCCCGCCCGGCGACGACGATTTCGGATCCGAGATCCGCAGGCCCCCGACGCGCGCCGCGCCGTCGCGCGTCGGGGGACCGCCACCAGGAAGCAGCTCCACTCCATGAACACATCCCTGCGCGCCGGCCGCCGGCGCCGGAAGACCACCGCCGCCCTGTTTTTGACCCCTTTCTACGTGCTGTTCATCGCCACCATGATCGTGCCGATCGGGTACGCGATCTGGCTCAGCCTGTTCACCGAGAAGACCTCGGGCCTGGGCTTCGGCGGCACCAGACGGGTGTTCACCGGCCTCGGCAACTACGCCGACGCGCTCGGCGACGACAAGTTCCGCGACGGTTTCATCGCGATCGGCCTGTACTGCCTGCTGTACATCCCGATCATGGTCGGCGCCGCACTCGCGCTGGCGCTGCTGCTCGACTCGGCGCTGGCCCGGGCCCGCAGATTCTTCCAACTCGCGCTGTTCCTGCCGCACGCGGTGCCCGGCATCATCGCCGCGCTGATCTGGGTCTACCTGTACACCCCCGGCCTGAGCCCGATCATCGACCTGCTCGAGTCCGGCGGTCTGCACTGGGACTTCCTGGCCTCGGACACCGCGCTGTTCTCGATCGTCAACATTGCCACGTGGGAGTGGATCGGCTACAACATGATCATCTTCTACGCCGCGCTCCAGGCGATCCCGCGCGAGGTGGTCGAGGCGGCCACCGTCGACGGCGCCGGACCGGTGCGCATCGCGGTGTCGGTGAAGATCCCGATGATCCGCGCCGCCGTCGCCATGACGATGTTGTTCACCATCATCGGCTCGCTGCAACTGTTCACCGAGCCGTCCATCCTCAGCGACGCCAATCCGGCCGTCGGCAGCTCCTGGACGCCCAACATGTACGCCTACTCGGCCGCCTTCCGCGCCAACGACTTCGGCCTGGCCGCCGCCGCCTCGGTGCTGCTGGCCGTGTTCGCCGCGGCGCTGTCGTTCGGCGTCACCCGCCTGTCGTCCGGACGGAGGACCGCATGAGCACCACCGTGCAGCACCCGGGCGGCGCCGCGGCCGACGCGCCCGCGCCGACGCCCGCCCGCACCGGCCGACCCGCCCGCCGCCCCCGCGCCAAGGGCCGCGCCACCGAGGCGCTGATGTCCAGGATCGCGGTCAACGGCGCCCTGGTCCTGGCCACCCTCTACATGCTGCTGCCGCTGGCCTGGTTGCTGATCGCCGCGACCAAGGACATGGGCGGCCTGTTCGGCGGCGACGGCTTCGCCTTCGACGGATTCCACTTCGCCGAGAACGTCAAGGCGGTGAACAACGAGAGCGACGGGATCTACTGGCGCTGGTACCTCAACAGCCTGCTGTACGCGGGCGTCGGTGCCGCCCTGGGCTCGTTCGTCAGCGTGCTGGCCGGCTACGCGTTCGACAAGTTCGACTTCCCCGGGAAGGAGAAGTTGTTCGGCGGCGTGCTCCTGGGCGTACTCGTGCCCACCACCGCGGTGGCGCTGCCGCTGTACCTGCTCGCCTCCAAGGTGGGACTGGTCAACACGTTCTGGGCGGTGTTCATCCCGGTGATCGTCAATCCCTTCGGGGTCTACCTGGCGCGGGTGTTCAGCGCCGGATACATCCCCGGAGAGGTATTGGAAGCGGCCCGGATGGACGGCGCCGGCGAGATCCGCACCTTCCGCGCGGTGGCCCTGCCGATGATGATGCCGGGCTTCGTGACCATCTTCCTGTTCCAGTTCACCGCGATCTGGAACAACTTCTTCCTGCCCCTGGTGATGCTCTCCGACCAGAAGCTCTACCCGGTGAGCCTGGGCCTGTACTCGTGGAACACCAACGCGCACGCGTCGCCCGAGTTCTACCCGCTGGTGATCACCGGATCGTTGATGGCCGTCGTCCCGCTGGTCGTCGCCTTCGTCTCGCTCCAGCGCCACTGGCGTTCGGGGCTGTCCGCGGGGAGCGTCAAGTGACCGACGGTACGAGTACCACCACCACCCGACTCGGCGGCCCGGAGCGGCGGCGACCGAGGGTATTGCTCGCGATGGACCCGGCCGTGGCCGCCCGCATCCTGGACGACGAGGCCCGGACCCGACTGGCCGCGCTCGCCGAGGTCGACCTGGACCTGATCGCGGCCGACTTCACCGCCCCCGACGCGGTCGCGGCACTGGCCGAGGCCGAGGTGTTGTTCACCTGCTGGGGCAGCGCGCCCCTGGACGAGGCGGCCCTGGCCCGCGCGCCGAGGCTGCGTGCCGTCGTGCACGCGGCCGGATCGGTCAAGCACCACCTCACCGACGCGGCCTGGGCGCGCGGGCTGATCGTCTCCTCCGGCGCGGCGGCCAACGCGCTGCCGGTGGCCGAATACACCGTCGCCGCCGTGCTGTTCGCCAACAAGCGGGTGCTGCGGATCCGGGACGCCTACCGCGCGGAGCGGCGCCTGGTCGACTGGGACGCCCGATTCCCGGGATTCGGCAACTACCGGCGCACCATCGGGATCGTGGGCGCGTCCCGGATCGGCAGGCGTGTGCTCGAACTGCTGCGCCCTTTCGACTTCGAACTGCTGCTGCACGACCCGTACGTGACCACCGATCAGGCCGAGGCGATGGGCGCCCGACGGGTGGACCTGGACGAACTGATGTGCCGCTCCGACGTGGTCAGCGTGCACGCCCCCGAACTGGAATCCACCCACCACCTGTTGGACCGCCGCCGGCTGGCCCTGATGCGGGACGGCGCCACGTTGATCAATACCGCGCGCGGCTCACTGGTGGACCAGGAAGCCCTTACGGAAGAGCTGGTGGCGGGCCGCCTGGACGCGGTCATCGACGTCACGGAGCCCGACGTCCTCCCGGCCGCGTCCCCGCTCTACGACCTGCCCAACGTCCTGCTGACCCCGCACATCGCCGGCTCCCTCGGCGGTGAACTCCGTCGCATGGTCGCCTCGGCCCTCGACGAACTGGACCGCTACACCCGGGGCGTGCCGTTTGCCCACGAGGTGGAACCGGCCACGCTGACGCGCTCGGCCTGAGCGCGGGCGCGGGGTCGCGGCGGTGCGCGGCGGGCGCGGCGGTGCGTGACGGGGTGACGTCCGAATCCCGGCTTCGGGCGTCACCCCCTCCGGCCGCCGGCCCGGCGTTCGAGGCCGCCCGAAGTCCGGTGGCGCTCGGCCGCAACGGGTGCGGACACGGTGGCCCACCAGGCGGGGTGTCCGAACACCTCGAGGGCACCCCCGCTCCCGCTCCGCGGGGGTGGGCCTCACAGCCGGACGAGCATTTTGCCGGTGTTGGCGCCGTGCAGCATGCCGAGGAAGGCTTCCGGGGCGCGGTCGATGCCGTGCACGATCGTTTCCCGGGTGTGCAGGCTGCCGTTCGCGAGCCACTTCGTCGCCCGGGTGAGGTAGGCCGGGAACTTGTCGTAGTGGTCGACCACGAGCAGGCCCTTCAGGGTCAGTTGCCGAAGCACCAGGTCGTAGAGGTTGCTCGGGCCCGGGACCGGCTCGGTGGCGTTGTAGCCGCTGATCATGCCGACGATGGCGGCCCGCCCATGCATCCGCATCGCCCCGATCGCGGCCTCCAGGTGGTCTCCGCCGACGTTGTCCACGTATACGTCGATGCCCTCCGGCGCCGCCTCCGCCAACTGCTCCGCGATCGAACCGGCCCGGTGGTCGAGGGCGGCGTCGAAGCCGAACACGTCCGTCAGGATCCGGCCCTTCTCGGGCCCGCCGGCCGATCCGATCACCCGGGACGCGCCGAGGTTTCGGGCGATCTGCCCGGCCAGGCTGCCCACCGCACCGGCGGCGCCGGAGACGAAGACGACGTCGCCCGGACGTACCGAAGCGACCTCGGCGACCGCGAGGTAGGCGGTGAAGCCGACCTGCCCCAGTGCGCCGAGGTGGTCCTGCGGGCGGGTGGCCGAGACGTCCAGGACGGTGGCCTCGGCGCCGTCGATCACCGCGTACTCCCGCCATCCGGCGAAGTGCGACACCGTCGCGCCCACGGCGACCTCCGCGCTGCGGGAGGCCACCACCTCGCCGACCGCGTGGCCCTCCAGCACGGCGCCGATCGCGAACGGGACGATGTAGGAGGCGTCGTCGTTCATCCGGCCGCGCATGTACGGGTCCACCGACATCCAGGTGTTGCGAACCAGGATCTGCCCTTCTGCGGGCTCCGGGATCTCCGTCTCGACCAACGCGAAGTTCGCCGGCCCCGGTGCGCCCACCGGGCGCGACGCCAAGTGGATTTCCCGGTTCACGGAGGGACGCGGGGTGTCGGCGCCGTCGATGCTGTCGGCGCTGTCGGTGTTGTTGTTCTTTGGGTTCATCGCGGGGACTTCCTTGTCTCTGTCTCTCGGTCGGTGTGGCACTCCATACGTTGGCGGACCGCACTTCCGGTTTCCTTCCGATCGGCTGTAGGTCCGCGTCGGGTAGCGTGCGAGGGTGCGATTCGGGGTGCTCGGCCCGCTGGCCGTCTGGACGGAGGACGGCGCGTCGGTGCCGATCCCGGAGGCGAAGGTGCGCGCGCTGCTCGCGGATCTGCTGATCCACGAGGGCCGACCGGTGCCGGCCGACCGGCTGATCGAGGACCTGTGGGGCCGCCGACTCCCCCGCAACCCCGTAGCCACGCTCCAGACCCGAGTGTCCCAACTGCGCCGCGCCTTGGAAGCCGCCGAACCGGGCGGACGGGACCTGGTGGTGTGGCAGCCGCCCGGCTATCGCCTCGCCGTCTCGCCCGACGCCGTGGACGCGGGCCGCTTCCGGGTCCTGGTCGAGCGGGCCAGGACCACCGAGGACGCGCAGACCCGCAAGACGCTGCTGAGCGACGCGTTGGCGATGGGACGCGGGTCCGCGTACGCCGACGTCGCCGACGAGGAGTTCGCCCGGTCGGTGGCCGCGCGGCTGGACAAGGAACGGATCACCGCCCAGGGGGAACACGCGCTGGCCCGGCTCGATCTGGGCGAACAACCGTCCCCGGTCGACGAGATCGGCGATCTGGTGACCCGTCACCCGCTGTGCGAACGGCTGCGCGCGGTGTACATGCGCGCCCTGTACCTGGCCGGGCGGCAGAGCGAGGCGCTGGCGGTGTACGCGGAACTGCGCGAGCGGCTCGCGGACGAACTGGGCGTGGACCCGGGGCCTGAACTGGCGGCGCTGTACGAGCGGATCCTCAGACAGGATCCCGGGTTGCAGGCGACTGCGCGGGGTTCGGTGATGGTGGATTCCCCAGTGGGGGCGGCCGTTGCGCCGGGATGGGTTTCGGATTCGGCAGCGAAGTCGGGTTCTGTTCGCGACCCCGGTTCGGGCTCCGGCTCGGGTGCGGGCTCCGGCTCGGGTTCCGTCGCGTTTGCCGCTGTTGCGTCCGTGCCGGTCGGGTTGCCCGTCGCGCTCACGCCGTTGGTCGGTCGGGCGGACGCGGTGGCCCGGGTGCGGGCGCTGATGGCCACGGAACGGCTGGTCACGCTGACCGGCCCCGGCGGTGTGGGCAAAACCGCGCTGGCGGTCGAGGCGGCCCGGGACGCACCATCGCCGGTCGCCGACGGCTTCCCAGGCGTCGAGGCGGTCGGATTCGTCGACCTTGCGGAGCTCGACCGCGCCGCCACCCCGGCCGACGTCGCCGCGACGATCTCCCGGGAGCTGGGCCCGGCCCCGGGAGTCGGCGGCGAACCACGCCCGTTGGCCGCCGCGTTGGCGTCTCGGCGGCTGCTCCTGGTGTTGGACACCTGCGAGCACGTCGTCGACGCGGTTGCCACCGTCGCCGAGGGGCTGCTTCGGGCGGCGCCCGGTCTGCGGATTCTGGCCACCGCTCGGGAGCCGCTGGCCGTCCCGGGCGAGCGGTTGTGGCCCGTTTCGCCGCTGCCGGTGCCCGTGTCGGAGGCGGCACCGGAGGAGGCGATGGGCCATGCGGCGGTGGAGCTGTTCGTCGAGCGGGTCGCCGCGACCGTACCGGGCTTCCGTCTCGATGCCGACAACGCCGCCGACGTGGTCACGATCTGCCGTCGTCTGGACGGGATCCCGCTCGCCCTGGAACTGGCCGCCGGCCGGGTGCGCGGCCTCGGCGTCGCCGAGGTGGCCGCCCGCCTGGACGATCGATTCGCGATCGTGGCCTCGCGCCGTCGGGCCGGCCCGGCCCGACACCGCACCCTGCGCGCCATGCTCGACTGGAGCTGGGAACTGCTGTCCCCACCCGAACAGGCCGTGCTTCGCCGCCTGTCCGTGGTCGAGGGCGGTCGGCGACTCCCGGACGTGATCGAGGTCGCCGGGGCGGACGGCGGCGACCTCGATGTCGTCGAGGCCCTGACGCGCCTGGTGGACCGCTCCCTCGTCGCGATGACGATCGAACTCGACGGCCCCCGCTACCGGCTGGCCGAATCGGTCCGGGCGTACGGCCTGGACCGGCTGTGCGAAGCCGGCGAACTCGCGGGCCGACCGGCCCTGACCTGAGGGACGACCACCCTTGACGGTGCGGCGGCGGGTACCGCACCGGTGAACCGCGCTATGCCGGGTGTTCCGCGCCTTCGGGGCGGGCCGTGTCCGTGCCGGCGGTGGTGAAGACGACGTCGTCGGCGTGCGGGACGATCTCGACCTCGTCGCCCAGCGCCCATTCGGCCACCCGCGAGACCATCGGGGCCGGTACCGCCTCGCTGATCCCGGGCGCGGCCGGGATGTCGTACGTGGCATGCGCGTCGTGCGGCAACACCACCCGGTAGCCGCGTTCCAGCG
Organism: Embleya sp. NPDC056575; assembly: GCF_042793325.1. Taxonomy (NCBI): domain Bacteria; kingdom Bacillati; phylum Actinomycetota; class Actinomycetes; order Kitasatosporales; family Streptomycetaceae; genus Embleya; species Embleya sp. NPDC056575. Next base: position 4,806 of record NZ_JBHTVA010000131.1, on the reverse strand, counting down.
CGGCCCGTGCGGTCGCTCCCACGCACATCTCGGACATCACGCCGCACACGGCGACGCCGGCCACCTCCGCCGTGGCCAGCACCTCGGCCAGCGACGTACCGTCGAAGCCGTCGTCCTCGGTCTTGCGGATCACCACCTCGCGGGGACCGGGCCGTACCGGCAGCATCAACTCCCAGCCGGGGGAACCGATTTCGTCGTCCGCGCCGACCGGTCCGTCGTTTTGGAGATGCACCACCAGCGACCCGCGCGCCCGTGCCTCGGTGAGCAGGGCCCCGACCCGATCCAGCACACGCTCGGAGTCCGGGACCGCACCCTCGCCGGTGACGAAGGCGACCTGTACGTCCACGATGATCAATGCCGAGACGGCGTCCACGTTCTGCGTCATGCCACCCCATCCTGCCCGGTCCTCCGCGACGGTGCCGAGGGGGTCGAACCTTGGGCGACTCGGTTTGAAACAGGTTGCTCGCGGGTGTCACACGGGGGTACCCGGAATCGTCAACGTGGTGTCGCGGTACATCGGGGTCGCGCGACCCGGGACGGATACGAAGAGGGAGAACACCATGGAGACTCGTTCGAGGATCGCGGTCGTCGGAGCCACCGGTCGGGCCGGGCGGCACGTGGTCGACGTGCTCCGGGAGCGCGGGCACGAGGTGGTCGCGATCTCGCGGTCCACCGGTGTGGATGTGATCACCGGTGCGGGGCTCACCGAGGCGCTGGAGGGAGTGGACCGCGTGATCGACGTGTCCAGCACACCCTCGCCCGACCAACAGGAGGCCACCGAGTTCTTCACCACCTCGGCGCGCAACCTCCAGGCGGCGGGTGCCAAGACCGGCGTGCGGCGCATGGTGGTCGCCTCGATCATCGGGATCGACGCCTCGGTCGCGGGTTACAACGCGGCCAAGTTGGCCCACGAGCAGGCCGTGTTGGCCGGGCCGGTGCCGGTGCGGATCCTGCGGGCGGCGCAGTTCCACGAATTCGTCGAGGAGTTGGCGGGCTGGGGGATGCGCGGCGAGGTGTGCTACGTGCCGAAGATGCGCACCCAGCTGGTCGGCGCGCGGGCCGTGGCGGAGGGTCTGGTCGAACTGGCCACCGGTGACGGGCCGATCGCGGAGACGGCGGGTACCCCGTTCGCGGAGATCGCCGGTCCGCGCGAGGAGAACCTCGCCGAGATGGCACGACTGGTGCTGGAGCGGCGCGGCCACACGGTCCGCGTCGAGGAGGTGAGCGACCCGGCCAACCCGGATCGCGACCTGTTCGAGAACGGCGGCCTGCTCCCCGGCCCGCACGCCACCCTCGCGGGCCCGACCTACCGCGACTGGCTCGCCGGCACCACGGCGTGACCCGCCCGCGGGCGGACCGCGCCACCGCGTGACCCGCATGCGCGGACGGCCGTCCCGGGTGGGGCATGCCCCACCCGGGACCGGGCGCCGTAGGCATTCGTACCGGCCCGCCATGGGCCGTCCCCGATCAGGTTGTCGTCGCAACCGAGCGCGTCGCCCAGATCTCGCGTTCGGCGGCCAGGGTGTCACCGGCGACGTAGGGCGTCGTGTCCCACACCATCGTCTCGCGGCCCGAGCGGGTGTAGCGCGGCCAGGACCGCCCCGGGTCGAGGTCGCGGACGAACGACACCCACGCCCCGTGCATCGCCTCGGCCAGCGCGACGGGCGCGTCGGGGCCGGTCGCGTCCTCCGCGCGCTCGGCGTCCAGCAGGTCGAAGGCGAACGGCAGGTCGAGGCAGTGGAACGCCTGGCCGGCGAACATCGGGGCGGTGGAGCGCCATTCGAAGGCGTACATCCAGGTCGGCCGGTCCTGGCCCGCCCGCGCCTCGGCGATCGACGAGGCGGTGACCCGGAACATCGAGTCGGTGATCGCCTGGCCGATCGCCCCGGCGGGGGTCGCGCCCTCGTGCAGTGCGAGGTAGGCCGAGGTGCCCTCGGACGACAGGCCGATCGAGCCGAGGACGCCGACGGCGGCCTCGATCGGGGCGTCCGCCATGCCGAGTTCGGCGGCGAAGTTGAACTCGTGGTGGGTCGCGCCGAGCATCAGCGGGGCCGGGGAGGCCGAGCCGTCCCGGAACGCGCCGTGCACGTCCTCGGGGATCAACTCGCCGTCGGCGAACGGCGCGAGGAGCAGTTCGGGCAGCGGCGCGGCGCCGTCCTCGGGCGCGGTGACCAGGTCCTGCAGGCGCTGTAGTTCCTCGTGCGAGAGGTCGCGCAGCGCGGCGGCGGTGGCGGGCAGGCCGGTGCGGGCGGTGAAGCGCGCGGCCACGGCGAGGCCGTCCGCGCGGCGCTGCGGGTCCATCACCGCGCCGGAGACCGAGATGCCGGCCCGGAACAACTCGTGCGCGGACGGGGTGGCCATCAACGTCTGGACCGCGCCGCCCCCGGCCGACTGGCCGGCGATCGTCACCTTGGCGGGGTCGCCGCCGAAGGCCGCGATGTTGTCGCGGACCCAGCGCAGGGCGGCGATCCAGTCCAGTACGGCCCGGTTGTCGGGCGCGTCCGTCAGGTGCAGGAAACCCTCGATGCCCAGTCGGTAGCCGAGCGAGACCAGGACCACGCCGTCGCGGTTGAAGGTACGGCCGTCGTACCACGGGCCGGCGGCGGAGCCGGCCACGAAGCCGCCGCCGTGGATCCAGACCAGTACGGGCAGCGCGGCGTTCGGGGTGGGATCGGGGGTGAACACGTTGAGGTTGAGTACGTCGTCGCCGGGGATCGACGGCTCGGGGATGATCGTCGGCCCCTCGCCGAAGCCGCGCCGCTGGGCGGTGGGCCCGTAGGCGGTGGCGGCCAGTGGCTCGGTCCACGGCTCCGGGACCTCGGGGGCGGCGAAGCGGAGGTCGCCGACGGGCGGCTTGGCGTAGGGGATGCCCAGGAAGCGGGCGGACCGGTCCTGCCACACACCCCGTACGGGGCCCAGGGTGGTGGTGACGAGGGGCTGCTGGGACACGGGCGATCCTTGGGTGCGGGGTCGGGGGTTCGGGGGGTTCGACTGGTACGACGGTCTTGTCGGGATCTTGTCAGGGTCTTGTCAGGGTCTTGTCGGTGAGTATCGACCCGGGCCAATAAATATTGCAAGAGTTGAAAAAAATAATCCCCGCAGCGCGGGGGAGCCAGGGCACAATCGACGACGTGAACACCGCCGCTACGCCCGACCCGGGCCCGGGCCCCAGCCCCGGGCCCGGCCCCAGCCCCACCGACACCGCCGCCGTGCGGCGTCACAACCTGGCGCTGGTCCTGCGCGAGATCGCCGCCCACGGGCCGTGCGCACGAACGGAGGTCGCGGCGGCCACCGGCCTGGTCCACGCGTCGGTCACCGCGTTGGCCGCCGAACTGATCGGGCGCGGCCTGGTGGCCGAGGTCGGCTCGGCATCCTCCGGCGGGCGGGGCCGGCCGCGTCGGTTGTTGCGCCTGGTGCCGGGGCGGGTGGTGGCGATCGCGGTACAGGTGACCCTGGAGCGGGTCGAGGTACTGGCGGCCGACCTGGCCGGCGACGTGGTGCACCGCGCCTCCGTCCCGCACCACGCGCCGTTCGGCGACCCCGAGCCGCTGGCGGCCGTACTCGCCGACGCCATCCGTCGCGCCGAGGAGGTGGTCCGCACGCGGCCCGACGCACACCTCGCGCGGGTCGTGATCGCCATGGCCGGGCCGGTCACCGGGCCCGGCCACACCGTCGCCGCCGCGATCGACTTCGGCTGGGCCAGGACCGACCTGCGAGCGCTGGTGACGGCGCACCTGCCGGACCTGGCCTGCCCGGTGGATCTGGTCAACGACGCGAACGTGGCGGCCCTGGCGGAGTACCACGCCCGCGCCGAACAGGGTGGCGAACTCCCGCACGCCGTCGCGTACATCAAGGCCGACACCGGCGTCGGCGGCGGCCTGGTGGTGGGCGGCCGAATCCACACCGGCACACACGGCCTGGCCGGCGAGGTGGGCCACATCCCACTCGCCTTCGACGGCCCCGACTGCCCCTGCGGCGCACGCGGCTGCCTGGCCATGTACGTCGGCCCCGAACCCCTCACCGCGGCCGCCGGCCTCGCCGACATCGCCACACACGAGGGCGTCGACGCGGCCCTGACCGAACTCGACCACCGCCTACGAGCCGGCGACCCGACCGCAACCGAAGCCCTCACCGCCGCCGGCCACGCGCTCGGCGCCGCGGTACTGGCCATCACCGGCCTGGTCGACCCGGCCGAGGTAATCCTCGGCGGCTACCTGGCAACCTGGTACCCCTGGCTCACCGACGGCATCAACACCACCCTGTCCGGCCGCCGCGCGATGGCCCCCCACCTGGAACCCACCATCACGGCAGGCAAGCTGTCCGAGGAAGCCACCCTGAGGGGCGCGTTGCAAACCAGCCGAGAAACCACCTTGAACACCCCAACCCAGGTCCCACACCTGAACCCCCAGTCCCCCTAACCCCGACAACACCGCCGAACACCAGGCCGTAGACGGCGAGTCGGCAACGCGCGCGACCGCCCGGGGCGGTGCGATTCGGCGATGGACCGCCGCCGGCGTGCGGGGCTCCGAGACTTCGGCTTTCGGCGAGGCGGGTGTGTTGGTCGGCGAAAACCGGCCGGCAGCGGCGGGGAGGGAGGGCGCTCGGGTCGAGTCCGCCGGAGGGCCTTCCCGAGTGGGCCGGGCGCTTCCGGCGCGCGTTGCGCTGTCGGTTGCGGGCCGGCTGGTGCGGGGTTGGTCAGGGTCGGGGGGTTGGCCGCCGTCGGTGTGGGCTTCGGGGTGTGGGGTTTCGTCGGGGCGGGGGCCTGGGTCGGGGGAAGGGCGACCTGCGGCGGGTGGCCGGGGAGGG
>NZ_JBHTVA010000130.1:0-14349 GCF_042793325.1 Embleya sp. NPDC056575 | reverse complement strand
GCACCCGCTCCGGCAGTGCCCCCCGCTACTCCGGTGGTGGTGGCGGTGGCGAGCGCCGCGCCGCGGGCTTCGGCGGCGGACCCAAGCCCTCCGGCGGCTCCGGCGGCCGTTGCGGCGCAGGCGCCGTCGGCTCCCCACGCACATCCGCACGCTCGGTCCGGGCCGGATCCGCCCGCCACTCGTGCGCGGTCCGGTAGCGGGCCAACCGGCCGTCCCGGTCGTAATCCCCCACGCGGGCCGCGGAGTTGCGCCGCCGCGCCCGCGTCCGCATGCCCGTCGCCACCATCGCCAGCGCCGCGCAGAACAACAGCGCCAGCGCCAGACCCGCCAGGAACGCCGCCAGCGTGTCGAGGGTGACCATGTCCGTGTCGAACATGCTCACCGTGTACTCGGGACCCCCGGAGGTGTTGTACGCGACGAGCAGGGCCGCGAACGCGACACTCGCCGCCGCGACGAAGAGTCCGATGACGATCACGACGCTCACATCCGTTCCGCTCGGGATTGCGTGCGGCACCCCCACCCGTCAACGCTACGCCCGTCTTCGGGGCCGCCCCAACCCGTACCGGACCCGCTCGCACCGCGTCCCCGGCCCGGCACACGCCGACACGATCGCCGAGGTCACACGGGCTGCGGCTCGGGCTCCGGGCCCGGCTCCGGTTCGGGCGTGGGCCCCGGTCGCGGCGGCTCCGGCTCCGGCACGGGCACCGGCTCCGGGCCCGGGCCCGGCCAGGGCGTCGGTTGCGGCGGGCGGGTATCCGGGTCCACCGGCATGGGAATGGTCATCGCTCTGTCTCCCTCGCATCACTTTCCGGGTTCGCCCCGGGGCCTCCCGTCCGTCTCCCGCTCGGATGGCTCCCGACGCGTCCCCGACGGCTCTCGTGCTCCGAGCACTCCATCGCCCGCCTACCCGGATCGCGCACCGCGACGCGTCCACGACCCGCCCGTACCCGAGCCCACCACGCGCTCACCCGACGTCGCCGCCCTGCGGAACGATCACCAGCGGCCCGGGAGCGTGGTGGATCAGCCCGTTGGTGACCGAGCCCAGAAGCATGCCGCGGAAACCGCCCATTCCCCGACTGCCCACCACCAGACACAGCGCGTCCGCCGCCGCATCCGCCAACGCGCGCACCCGATGGCCCAGAATCGTCACCCGCTCCACCGACACGTCCGGATACTTCTCGCCCCACCCCGCCAGCGTCTCGCCCAGCCGGACCAGCGCCTCCTCCACCTCGGCCTCGCTGCCGAACGCGGCCACCATGCTCGCCGTCGGCGGCCGCACGTGCACCGCCCGCAGGCCCGCGCCGCGCAACGAGGCGGTCTCGAAGGCGTACCCGACGGCCCGCTCGCATCCGGCCGACCCGTCGACGCCCACCACCACCACCGGCGGCTCCCCGGTGATCGGCTCGGGCCCACGTACCACCGCCACCGGACACGGCGCGTGCGCACTCACCGGAACCGCGATGCCGCCCGTCGTCAACAACTCGGTGAACGCGGACAATCGGCGCGACCCGAGCACCAGCACACTCGCCTCACGCGCCTGCACCCGCAACACGTCCACCGGCCGCCCGTCGATCGCGGCCGTGGTCACCGCCACGTCCGGTCTGCGCTTGGCCGCCACCACCCGCGCCTTGTCCAGCAGCGCCTCGTCGGCCGCGCGCCGACGTTCGGCCCAACTGCGGCGCACCACGGGGACCCCGGCCTCGGGATACGTCTCGACCGACCAGTCGAAGACGTGCGCGCGATGCAGCCGACCGTCGTGCCGGCTCGACTCCGCCGCGGCCTCCACGCCCGCCGGATCGGCCGGCCACTCCGACGCGTGGACCAGGTGCAGCGGCAGCGCGTGTCGGGCGGCCTCGTCGGCGGCCCAGGAGACGGCGAGCATGCCCGCCGCCGAGTTCTCGACTCCGACCACCACGGGCCGACGTCCGGTTGTCATGACAGCTCCCGGTAACCCTGGGAACCCCCCTCGATGGCGATGCTGTCCCCTTCCACTGTCTCTCGTCCGTCCGCCGTCTGTCTCGCGTGCGCGTCCCGTCGTCGCGACGACGGGCACTCGGTGCGCCGGAGTCGCAGAATCGAAGGAGCGGGACGAGCCGAGATCGGCGACCGCGATCACCCACCGCGCCCGCGCCGGAACCACCCGTGTCGGGTCGACCGCCGCCGATCGCCCGGGCCGCCTCCCCCGGAACCGCCCCCACGGCCCGAGCCCCGGCCTCTTGCCCGCGTTCGCACGGAGGAGGAACCATGCTCTTCACCGATCGAGTCGACGCGGGTCGACAACTCGCCGCCGGGCTGACCCACCTCGCCGGCGAGGACGTGATCGTCCTGGGCCTGCCCCGAGGCGGGGTACCGGTCGCGGCTCAGGTGGCCGAGGCCCTGCACGCACCCCTGGACGTATGCCTGGTGCGCAAACTCGGCGTGCCGTCCCACCCCGAACTGGGCATGGGGGCCATCGCCGAGGACGGGACGCTCGTGCTCAACGACCGCGTCGTGCGCGGCTCGCGCGTCTCCGCGACCACGTTGCGAGACATCGAAGAGCGCGAGCGGGCCCTGCTGGCCGAGCGCGCGCACCGCTACCGGGACCGCCGACCACCCCCCGAACTCGCCGACCGCACCGTCCTGATCGTCGACGACGGCATCGCCACCGGATCCACCGCCCTCGCCGCCTGCCGCACCGTCCGGGCCCGCGGCGCCGCCCGCGTGGTCCTCGCCGTGCCCGTCGCGCCGTCCGGCTGGTCGGCGGGAGCGGACGCCGACGAACTGGTCTGCCTGCACAACCCCCTCGGCTTCATGGCGGTCGGACAGTTCTACTCGGACTTCTCCCAGACCACCGACGAGGAGGTCGTCGACTGCCTGGCCCGCGCCGCCGCCCGGAACCCGACACCGGGCCCGTCCGGCGGGGCCGGCCCGACGGACGAGGACGTGGACCTGCCCGTCGGCGCCGTGCGACTGCGCGGCCGGCTCACCGTCCCCGCCGGAGCCGACCGCATCGTGGTGTTCGCCCACGGCAGCGGCAGCAGCCGGCACAGCCCCCGCAACCGCTTCGTGGCCGACGTCCTCAACCGGGCCGGCCTGGGCACCCTGCTCTTCGACCTGCTCACCGAAACCGAGGAACAGGCCCGAGGCAACGTCTTCGACATCGAACTCCTGGCCGCACGCCTGGTCGCCGTCACCCGCGAACTTGGCGAACGACCCGAGGCCCGGGCGGCGAGCGTCGCCTACTTCGGCGCCAGTACCGGCGCCGCCGCCGCGTTGTGGGCCGCGGCCGACCTCGGCGACCGGGTGAGCGCCGTCGTCAGCCGCGGCGGCAGGCCCGACCTGGCCGCGCCCCGCCTGCCCGAGGTCACCGCCCGTACCCTGCTCATCGTCGGCGGCGACGACACGAGCGTCCTCGCCCTGAACGAACAGGCCCGCGCCCGGCTGCGCTGCGAAAGCGAGCTGGCGGTCGTACCTCACGCCGGCCACCTCTTCGCCGAGCCCGGCACCCTCGCCGCCGTCGCCGACCTGGCCCGAGCCTGGTTCACCGCCGGCCCGCACCACCGTGCCCCGACGCCGGCGTCCTGACCACACCGGGTCGCTCCAAAGTCACCCCGCGAATCCCCCGCGGACGCGGTCGTAGACGAGGCACAGCGTGCCGTGTTCGCCCGCGGATCGCGCCGTGAGCGTCCACTCGGCCGTCGGCAGGCCGTCCTCGAACAGGCGCGGGCCGCCGCCGAGGAAGACCGGGAACACGGTGAGCGCCAGGCGGTCGACCGCGTCCGCGGCCGGCAGTGCCTCGATCACACCGGCGCCGGCAAGCACCAGGATGTCGCCGACTCAGCCTTCGAAGAGCCTGTTATCAACGCGCCTTGCGGCAGAGGATTTCTCCGTGTTGTACCGAGAACCAGCCGTCCTCGCGACCGCCCCACCGTCGCCAGGCGTTCGACACCGCGTGCAGTTCGTCGGGGGTCGCGTGGCCGGCGGCGACGGCGCGGTCGGCGTAGGCCGAGGCCAGGGTGCGGTCCGCCCACAGGTCGCTCCACCAGGCGCGCTCCGCCGGGTCGGCAAAGCACCACGTGCTCGACGAGGCGGTGACGTCGGGGTAACCGGCTTGCAGCGCCCAGGACTTGAGCCGCCGCCCCGCGTCCGGCGCGCCACCGTTGGCGCGGGCCACCCGCAGGTACAGGTCCAGCCATTCGTCCATGCCGGGCACGGGCGGGAACCAGACCATCGCCGGATAGTCCGCGTCCCGGGCGGCGATGAACCCGCCCGGCTTGGTCACCCGGTACATCTCCCGCAGGGCCCGCACCGGGTCGCCCACGTGTTGCAGCACCTGGTGCGCGTGTACGACGCAGAACGTGTCGTCCGGGTACTCCAGGGCGTGCACGTCGGCGACCGCGAACTCCGTGTTGTCCAGCCCGCGTTCGGCGGCGGTGGCGCGCGCCCGGTCCAGGATGTCCGGCGCGTGGTCGACACCGGTGACCCCGCCGTCGGGGACCAGTGCCGCCAGGTCGGCCGTGATGGTGCCCGGCCCGCACCCGATGTCCAGGATCCTCATGTGCGGTTCGATCCGGTCGAGCAGGTAGGCCGCCGAGTTGGCGGCGGTCCGCCAGGTGTGCGAACGCAGCACGGATTCATGGTGCCCGTGTGTATATACCGCGGATTCCTTCGACATGACGCCCTCGCTTCTCGCGATCCCGATTCGCCGATGCGCCTCACGGTACGCCGTCATGTCGAATAATGAGATTTAGGTATCAAGATGTGGACAGACATGGTTCGCGGCAAAGCAAAACGGGTGCACGAGAATCCGTGCACCCGTTCCGGCAAGCGCTCACTCACTGCCGCGAGACCAGCAACATCAGGCAACCAAAGTGGGCGTATCGGTCACCAGCTCCACGCTCGCGTCCACACCCGAATCCGCACCCTCTCCCTCACCCACCTCGCCAGAACGCTTCTTGCGCGCGACCCCGTTCGCCCCCGCACCCGCGCTCGCACCCGGCATCTCGCCGAACGACACCGTCTGCGCCCGCAACAATTGCGCCGCCGCCCGCGGCGACGGATCGTCCATCCGAAGCTGCTGCGCCGCGCTGCTCCCGGCATCCAACATCCGCTTGGTCACGGCGCGCACGAAGGCGAAGTCCCCCGCCGCGACCAGATCCGGCATCAGGTTCTCGATCAGCGTCCAGATCACCGTGCGCGCCGAGTCGCCGGCCATCGTCGTCGGATCGATCAACTGACCTTCGAGACCCGAGCGCGCGGCCCGCCAGGTCGCGGCGCGCAGCCAGGCCGGCGAGTGCTGCGGAGGTCGTTCCCCGGCTTCGACGGACCGGATCGCGCGGTGCACGAGGGCGCGGAAGAGCACGGCGATGAGCACGGACGTGTCCACGTCCGGACAGGCGTCGCAGATGCGCATCTCGATCGTCGGCACGTGCGAGGACAGTCGCAGGTCCTGGTAGTGCATGCCGAGGTCGAGGATCACCCCCGAGCGGACCAGGCCTTCCAGCATGGCGTCGTACTCCCGGGCCGACGCGAAACCGTCGGCCGGGCCCGCCGACGGCCAGCGTTGCCAGAGCATGTTGCGCCAACTCGCGTATCCGGTGTCGGTACCGAGCCAGTAGGGGGAACTGGCCGACAGCGCGAGGAGGGTGGGCAGATGCGGCGAGATCCAGGCCATCGCCCGCGCGGCCACGTCGCGGTCCTCGATCCCGACGTGGACGTGCATCCCGCAGATCACCTGCTCGTCCGCCACCAGGGCGTAGTCGCGTTTGATCGCGGCGTAGCGGTCGCCCGGGGCCTGGGGCGAGTCCGCCAGGTCCATCAACGGCGCGGTGCCCGAGGCGATCACGGCCACGCCGATCTTCTCGGCCGCACGGGCCAGGAGGCTTCGGGAGGCGATCAGGTCGGCGCGCAGGTCGGCCAGTTCGCGGTGTGGTTGGCTGTTGGTCTCGATCGACGCTTCCTTGGCCTCACCGGTGAAGCCGGCCGCCGGGAGCTCGGCGAGCAGTTCCGTACCCGCCGGGCTCAACCTCCCCGTCCGACGGTCGACGATGTGAAACTCTTCTTCGACACCCACAGTCCGAATCGACATGCGTCCCCTTGAGATGTGTCCAGTGTCGGCTGCACGTGTTCCGCCGCCCGCGTGTGTTCCCTCGGCCGGACAGCCATGGCGTCGGTACCGTCCCGTGCCCTCGACGGTCGGGCCGCCCCCGTGGTCGAGCGAAGTCGGCGGGCCCTCGGGCGGGTCGCCGAAACAGCCGAAATCCGTTGGCTTGCAAGGCCGTTGGACAAGACTGCGACTTGGTGACCGTGCTGCCAAGACCCGCTGGGTCCACGAAGTCTTACGCTGAGCAACGGCGCTTCTGGGCCTGTGGTCGGGAACCGGGCGCGGGCACCGAGGCCGACCGACGCAAAGCCCAACCCAACACCAGGCCCGCCCTCGGCGCCACCTCTTCGCCGCTGGTCGCCGGTCGGGAGGCCGAGCGTGCGGCCGGCTCTCCGCTCGCGCAATCCGGCTATCCGCCTCGCTCTTCGGCGTTCAGGATGAGCCGGACCACGATCGGTGCAGCGAGTCCGATGGGCCTTCCCTCTTGGCATCGGAGGTTCCGGCTCCCATGATCGACTCTGTGATCCGATACCTACGCGCTTGCGCGGCCGTGACATCGGCCGCGCTGTTCCTCGCGCTGTGCGGGCCCGCTTCCCTGGCGACGGCCGATCCGGCGCCGCAGAGCACGTCGGAGCCGGCCAAGGTGGAGTTGGTACTCGACCTTTCCGGCTCGATGAAGCAGAACGACGCCGGCGGCGGGCAGACCCGTCTGGAAGCCGCCAAGCAGGCGGTGAACCGCATCCTCGACACGGCTCCGGCCACCGCGCAGGTCGGCATCCGCGTCTACGGCTCGACCTACTCGGGAACCGACAAGGTCCAGGGGTGCGCCGACACCCGCCTCCTGATGCCGGTCGCGACGCCGACCGCGGCGGCCAAGAGCACGGCCCGGCAGCAGGTCGCCGAGTTGACCGCGATCGGATTCACCCCGATCGGCAACGCCTTGCGGGCCGCCTCGAACGACCTCGGTACGCAGGGCGAGCGGCACGTGATCCTCGTGTCGGACGGCGAGGACACCTGCGCGCCGCCGCAACCGTGCGAGGTCGCCAAGGAGTTGAACGCGGGCGGCACCAGATTGACGGTGGACGCGGTCGGCTTCAACGTCTCGGGAGCGGCCCGCGACCAGCTCAAGTGCATCACCACCGCCGGCGGCGGGGCGTACGCCGACGCGAAGGACGCCGACTCGCTGGTGTCCGGCATGACCGGTCTCTTCCGGCGGGCCGCGACCCCGTACGCGGCCTCCGGACGCCCCGTCCAGGGCGCCACGACCGGTTGCCCGAACGCGCCGATGGTCGAGGACGGCCAGTATCTCGACGCGTTCACCACCAGCCGCGACCTCTGGTATCGCATCCGCAAGAGCCCGGACGAGGACCTGGCCATCGGCGCCACCGCCATCTTCTCGGAGCGCATGCGCCACGAGGACAGTCGGGAGAACTCGGCGTTCCTGACCCACCTGTTCATCCGCTCCGGTCCGCCGGACCTGCCGCAGAGCTGGCTCCTGAGCGAGGGTGTGGCCCTGGAGGCGAACAACATCGTCACCACCGGCGCGACCGGCGGAAAGCACAACACGGCCAAGGCGCCGGACGGCATCGGCTGCCTGCGGATCTCGCACAACGCCGAGGTCGACCCCCAACGTCGGATCCTCCTCGAACTCCTGATCAGCCATCCGAAGCGGGCGGACGCCACGCGGCCCGACGACGCCCCGGCCGTCATCCCCACCACCGGCGCCACCGCCGGCGCGAACGCCGAGATGCCCTCCGGGGGTTCCACCGACGACTCCCGCGCCTCGGTGGCCGCCCGCGCGGCCGACGACGACAACGCTCCCGGCACCACGACCACCGTCGCCCTCATCGCCGGCGCCATCCTCCTCGGCGGCGCCCTGGGCTCCTTCGTGGCCACCTCCTCACGCCGCCGTCGGAGCCGAACATGAGCCGCATACCGGGCATCCGTCGGGCAATCGCCGTCCTGGCCGCCGTCACCGCCCTGACCGCCCCGATCGCCCTCACCGGCACGGCGGCCGGCGCCGAACCCCCGGCGGCGGCCGAGGCCGCCGGCGGCTATTCGTTCAACGGCGCGGGCACGCTCGTCTCCGGCGTGCATCGGGAGAGCCTGGTCGTGGGCGACTTCCTGTTCTGGCGCGTGTACGTGCAGGCGGGCCAGAAATTGTCGGTCAAGGGTTCCGTCGACATCCCGACCGACTTCCCGCACAAACAGGGCCCCCGCTTCGTCGTCAACCTCTACAACCCGCTGCGGGAGGCCATCCCGAACACCGCCGCCCCGCCGAACCAACTCACGCCCGGCACCTCGCGTCTGGAGGTGTCCTCGGGCGCGTGGACCGTGGGCGACGGCAAGAAGTACGAGAACTTCGACGGGACGAAGGGCTCCTTGAAGGAGTTCAAGGACGACCACTACGCGCTGCGCGGGCCGTACTACATCCAGGTCTCGATCTCGGGCGCCCAGGGACCGCAACGCGGCGTCGTCGTCCCGATCACGCTGGAAGTATCCGTCGAGGGTGTGCCCGTGCAACACCCGGATGAGCCGATCGATCCCGACAACGGAGCACAGACCCGAACGCCGCCCCCCGCCCAAGGCCGCCCCGTCGCCGACTCGACCGCACACGCGGCGGCCCGGACCGGCGACGGCGACACGTCGTCCGCCGCCTCCGACTGGGGCATCCCGGTCGGCGCGACGGTCGCCGCGTTCCTGGTCGCGACGGCCGCGGGCTACGCACTGCGCCGCAGGTCCGCCGCATCCGCCCCGGTGCCCGTCTCCCCGTGGAGCGCGCACGCGCGGCCGGCCACACCTCCGCGAGACCTGCCGCCGCGGCCGCCCGGCAGCCCGCCCCCGCCGAACTGAACCGCACCGGACACCCGGGCTACCGGAGGATTTACCCATACGTGGTAACCACCCCGTCCTTCTGCCCCGCTCGGCCCGTGGCGACGATGGGCTCCGTTGTTCCGGACGCCGATCGGATGGGTCCGAGGCGGCAGGCGACGAGACGGGGTGCCCGCGGACACGGGTTGCCCGGACCTCGTCGGCGCCCTGCCGAGGCCGATGAAGGGGTCACTGTGCTCAAGCTGGGTATCGAAGAAGAGTTCCACGTCGTCGACTTGGCCACCAAACGGGTGGTCCCGTCGGCACGCGGGCTCCTGCACCGACTTCCGATCGGCGCCTTCGTCGGCGGGGGCACCTCTTCGACGATCCGGCTCGTCGGTTCCGCGCACCACGAACTCGGCGACTTGCGCGGTGAGTTGGTGGCGCTGCGCGGAATCCTGGTACAACGCGCCGCGGGCCTGCACCTGGGCGCGCTGGCAAGCGGAACCGCACCCCTGGCGAACGCGAACCGGACCCCGGACGCGAACCGGGAGTTCCCGGAGCACAATCATCCGTACCGCGACCCGGAACCCGCCGACGACCCGGTCACCTGCGGCATGTTCGTCCGCGTCGAGGCCGAGGACCGCGAGGTGGCGACCCGGGCGATCGCGTGGATCATGCCGCATGTCCCCACGCTGTTGGCCCTGTCGTCGAGTTCGCCGTACTGGGCCGGCCGCGACACGGGCCACGCCAGTTGGCGCTGGAACCGCCCGGAGGTCTCGGCCCCGACGAAGGCCGCACGCGGTGTCGGCGGCACGACGTCGCCACGCGAGACGCCGCGCCTTCCGCTCCGCCTGTCGGCGCACGCGCCCATGCTCGAACTCCGCGTCTGTGACGCCATCGCCGACGTCGAGGCGACCGTCGCGATCGCGGCCCTGTTCCGCGCGCTCTACCGGTACGCCTCCCGTGCCGTCGTCGCGCACCGCACGCCCCCCGCGGCCTCGCCGACGATCGCCCTGGACGCGATCCGCCACGCGGGGCGCTCCGGGCTCGCGCACGACCTGATCGACCCCGTGGCCGCAGTGACACGTCCTGCGGCCACGGTGGTCCGTGCCCTGGTGGCCGACATGGCCCCGTACCTGCGCGAGACCGACGACCTCGACCGGGTCGAGACCGCGATCGAGCGGGTGCTCGCGGAGGGTTCCGGTGCCTCGCGCCAGCGCGACGCCGCGCGCCGGGGCGGCCTGTCCGCGGTCGTGGACCGGGAGTTGGCCCGTACCATGGCCTGCGTGGTCGTCACCGACACCGCTTCGGCTCCCGCCTCCCCGGCGCTCGACGCCGGCTCGGCGCTCGGCACCGCCGTCCGGTAGCCGACCGGCGATCGACCCCCCGGCGGACACCCCGGCCCGGGGTTCGGCGAACTCCCCTTATTACCATGGGGTTTACCCATCGCTGATGCCCGTCGCGGCCTGTTGTCGACCGATCGCCCCGGCGCAACATTCGACCATGTCTCAGACAACGCAGGACCCCACCCGAGAACGCGAATCCAAGGTCGTCACGGGTGGGCGCGTCAGACGCCCCGGCCTGCTCGTGGGGGTGGAGGGACTGGAGGCGTACGAGGTGAGTTCGGCGCTGCTGCGGTCGATCATCTCACCCCCGCGCATCTTCGTCGGATCCACCCGCGAACCGAACGCCCGGCCGGACTTCGCCACCTTGATGGCGCTGGCCGAGGCGGTCGGGGGCGACCCGTACATCAGGGGCGGACGGTCCGCCTCGGAGACGCTGACCCTGATCGCGATGCAGGCCCACCGCTACGAATCCGCCCGGCTGTTCCTGGCCGCCGGACGCACCGTCGTCGAGCAGCGCGGCGTCTACACGGCGGCCGTCGAGGACGCGGTCGCCCGCCACCCCGGCGACGTCGACCGGGCACACCGCAGCGCGCGCCGGTTCCTGGAGACCGTCGCCGAATGGCGACCGCTCCCCGGTGTCGTGCTGATCAACGTGGACGAACCGGAAGCCGTCGTCGAGCGATTGCGCGCGCAGGACCACGAAAAACTGCTCGACCCGGTGCAACTCCACCACAAGGCCGTCCTGTTCGAGCGGCTCGCGCACGACGACGCGGCTCGCTTCCGGGTCTTCGACCGACGCGAGTCGACCGACGCCGCGTCCACCGAGACGGCGGTACGGGATTGGGTGGGCCGGGTGTTGCCGGAAGGCGTCGGCGCCCAGTCGGCCTGACGGCGGACGACGAGGACGGCAAGGACCGCGCACGGCGGCTACCCGCGCGTATACCCGTCCCGGGTGACCGACTCGCCCTTCCTCGCACCCACGCACGGCGCGAACCTGCCCCCGGACTCCTTCCGACCGCGGATGGAGTCGTCACCCCTCACCCAGCCCGGGGAGCAGCACAGTGCAACGAAGTCACACCGACACGACGATCAGACGAAGGGTGTCCGGCAGGTTCGCCGCGGGCCTGGGCGTCGGCGCCGTGGCGCTGGTCGCGACCGTGGCCGGCGCCGGCCCCGCCCACGCGAGCGACGACGACGCCAAGGCGTGCGGGACGGTCGCCATCGAATGGTCCGTCGACAACGGCAAGACCTGGTCCAAGGCGGGCCTGTTGGGTTCCCTCGCGACCAAGGTGAGCGTGCGCGTCGCCGGCAACGTACCGAAGTCCTGCACGTACAAGGTCACCCTCGCCGCGTACAGCGCGGACGGCCCCACCTGGAAGACCTCGGGGGTGCAGCGCTATCTCGGATCCCGCACGGTGTCCCTCACCGGTGCGCACCCCACCGCCGCCCTCGACATCACCCGCTACGCGCCGCCGTGCTTCGGCCAGATCGACCTGTACGGCAACGACAAGGTCTTCGACGGGAAGGCCAATCCGCTGCCGCGTTATCCCGACGCGAAATTCCCGACCGACCTGATCGCGGGGTGGAACGGCGGCAAGGAATGCGCGCCGTCGTCGCCGAAGCCGTCGACCAAGCCGCCGACCACGGCCCCGCCGACCACCGCCGTGCCCAGTACCGGTGCGCCGACCTCGAAGCCCAGCCCCTCGACGTCCGCCACCACGACGTCGAAGCCCCCGTCCACCTCACCCTCGGCGTCGACCTCGACGTCGGCGTCGGCTCCTCCCGACGACCAGCGAACCCCGCCCGCCTCGGGCGATGCGCCGGGTCAACTGGCCCACACCGGCGCGAGTGACGGCGTGTTGCGGATCGCCGGCGCGTCGGCGGCCGTGCTCGTCTCCGGGGTCGGCGCACTCCTGCTGATCGGCCGCCGCCCCCACCGACGCGACCCCCGCCGGCCGGGCGCCGCAGGCTGACCGCCCGCTCCCGACGTCGCACCGCGCCGGCGTCCCCTTCGGGGCCGGGCCGGGTCATGTCGTGGCCCGATTCGGGCCCCTGCCGATCGCGGATGAGTCGACGTCGATTGCCTCGAAGTACCGTGGAGGGCTTCTTGCGATTTCGTTCGCTCAAATTCGTGTTGCCCGCGTTCCTGTTGGTCGGCGGTGCCGTCACCTTCGGGGTCGCGTCGGGTGACTCGGACAACTCCAAGGCCACGGTGCCCACCACAGAGAACGCCTATGTGAGTCAGGTGGCTCCGGCCAAGACCCACGACTCGCAGACCTGGCTGTCGGTGTGTCCGGAGACCTGCGAGGGGCTCGCGCGCTCCGAGCGTCGCGCCTTCCTGCGGTTCACCGTCGCGGGCGTGCCCGCGGGCGCCCGGGACGTGCGGCTGAGTCTGGACCTGTACTCGGCCCGGACCACCGACACTTCCCTACGGGTGCACAAGGTCACCGGTGCCTGGTCGGCGAAGACGCTGACCTGGAACCGGCAGCCGGCGTTCGGGGACGAGGTGGGCTCGCGCGACGGGTTCGCCGCGGGGCAGGTCGGCTCCATCGACGTGTCCTCGACGTTCACCGGCAACGGGTCGTACACCTTCGCGCTGACCGCGGCCAAGGGCGCGCAGGGCGTGTTCCAGTCCACGCGCGCGGGGGCCGCCCAGGCTCCCCGGCTCTCGGTCCGCTGGACCGATCCGTCCACCCCCACCACCGGAGCGCTGCCCTTCGAGATGCCGTCCACGGCGGCACTGCGCGCGAGCGAGAAGAAGGTGTACGCGCACTACTTCACCCCCTACCCCGCCTCCCTCGACAACAAGGAGCCGAATCAGGACTACTACCAGCGCAATTACCTCGACCCGGCGGGCGAGAACGGCAAGCACGCCGCCTACGGAGGTCTGCTGCGGGATCGGCCGGCGCCGCGCGCGCCACTGCCCGGGGATTGGCAACTCGCGGACATGCAGCGGGAGATCCGGGACGCGACCGCGGCCGGTGTCGACGGCTTCACCGTCGACGTATTGAACACCGCCGGTGCGCACTGGAGCAGGCTCAAGACGCTGATCAAGGCGGCCGAGAGTACCGATCCCGGCTTCACGATCGTGCCGATGCCGGACATGACCTCGCTCAAGGACGTCACCCCCGCCGGTCTCGCCGCGTCGATGGCCGACCTGGCGTCCTCCGCCTCCGTCCGGCGTCTCCCGGACGGTCGGGTGGTGATCTCCCCCTTCAAGGCGGAGCAGCAGACGCCACAGTGGTGGGGGCAGTTCATCACCACGATGGAGAAGTCCCATCAGACCAAGGTCGCCTTGGTCCCGGTGTTCCTGAACTTCTCGGCGAACGCCGACAAGTACGCCTCGGTCAGCTACGGGTTCTCCAGTTGGGGCAATCGCAGTCCCAACCGCCAGGGCAACATCCGGTCGGACATCGCCAAGGCGCACAGCCTCGGCAAGATCTGGATGCAGCCGGTCGCGGTGCAGGACGAGCGTCCCAACCAGGGGATCTACGACGAGGCGAACAACACCGAGAACCTGCGGGTCTCCTGGGACAACAGCATCTCCGGCGGCGCCGACTGGGTGCAGCTGACCACCTGGAACGACTACTCCGAGGGCACCCAGTTCGCGCCCTCGGCCAACTCGGGGCACACCTGGGTCGACATCTCGGACTACTACCTGGTCCGGCTCAAGACCGGTGCGTGGCCCACGATCACCCGGGACACGGCGTATCTCACGCATCGCGTGCAGTTCGCCGCGGCCCGCCCGACGGGCGGTCAGACGAAGTTGATGACCCCCAGGGCGGGGACCGACCCGCCCAGGGACTCGGTGGAGGTGCTCACGTTCCTCGTCGCCCCGGCGACGGTGAACGCGACGATCGGGGGCGCCGGCCAGAGCTACCAGGCCGCCGCCGGTGTCCAGGCGAGGCTGTTCCCGCTCGCCTACGGCACCAACTCCGCGTCGATCGTGCGCGGTGCGGCCACGGTCGCGACGGTGTCCTCCGCACACGTGGTGCGGAAGGACTTCGCCGCGCAGGATCTCGGCTACCGAGGCACGAGCAGCGGCCGGCCCGGCGCCGGCTGACGCGTCACGGCAGGGAGTACGACCGGCGGGGCCGGGTCCGAACG
>NZ_JBHTVA010000129.1:0-14896 GCF_042793325.1 Embleya sp. NPDC056575 | reverse complement strand
GCCCGGCGCGGGCTGCGGCGTCACGGCCGGGAGAACCCCCGGCGGGGCCGGTCCGAACGGGCCCGGCCCCGCCGCCTGTTCGAGGCGCCCTCGGAACGTGGTCGACAACCTCGCGCCGCACGGACTCCGACCCCGGACCCGGTCCACAACGCACAAACACGACGGCCCGGGTGCGCGATGGGGGTCGCGCATCCGGGCCGTCGCGGACGCGTACGGGATCGGTGGGGGTGGGACTCCGAATGCCGTACGGGTACGGGCGGAGCGGGCTCGGGCGGCGAGTGCCGGGAGGGTACGTCTCCCCCGCGCCATTGAGGGGGAACGCCCGGCTGTCGCCCGAGCCCGCGCCGCTCAGTTCCCTGAAGCCGCCTCGGCGGACGTCGGGTGGTCGGCCGACCGGTCGCAGAACTCGACCGACCAGTGCACGCTCTGCGGAGGCTTCGTGCCGCCGGTGCGAGTTCCGCCTCGGGTGCCGCCACCCCGGCCTCCGTGGCCTCCACCAATGGACGAAGCAGAGCAAATCATGTCAGATTTCCTTCCGTTCCCGAAGGATGGCGAGGGTTGAGTCGAGAGAACCGTCGGGTTCACATCGAAGGTGAGCATCCGCTGCAGTCGGGGTCGAGCCCTTCGATGGGACCAGCCTGCGCCATGTCGGGCATCCGGCCAAGTGCCCACAGGCTGAAGGAATATGGCGTGAAGGACAAGCGGCTCTGGCGCTTGCCGACCGGTACCGGGACGGGTCGGCGCCCGGCCCGTCAGTCCAACAGGCGCAGCTCTTCCAACCAACGCCGCGCGGCCCGCGTCGCCGGATCGTCGGTGCCGCGTGCCCGTACCTGGGCCCGGAGCACCGAGGGACCGACGTCGAGCCTGGCCCGCAGCCGCGCCACGCGGCGCCAACTGGTGTACGCGTTGTCCGCGAGTTGCCGGAGTACCGCGTCCGACTCGGCGTCCGACTCGGGTTCGAGGACCAGGTCCGCGTAGATCCGCGCGGCCAGTTCCGGTTCCCCGGTCAGGGCTGCGACGTAGGCGCGCACTTCCCGGGCGCCCCGTGGGGGATGGGGGTCGTCCGCGGTGAGCTGCACGGCACGGGTACGCGCCTCGGTCCAGTCCTCGGCCGCCACGGCGGCATGGATCCGCACGAGCAGGGCGTGTCGGCGCTCGGCGGCGGAGGCGTCGAGGATCGGGTCGGGGGTCGATTCGGGGACGGGCGCGTCGACGGGCTCGACGGCCATCGCGCGCGCGGCCTCGACCGTCTCGAACCGCACCGGCGCGGCGGCGGGTTGCCCGGCGGTCGGCCGCGCGGACGGTTCCTGTACGAGGACCGGTCGCGGTAGCCGGGGCGGGGCGTCCGGGGCCGGATGCGCGTCCACGGCCGTCACCTCGCCGTCCACGTCGACGATCAGCGGCCATCGGGTGCCGTCCGCCTCCACCGCCACGGTCCGCACCGCCCGGCCCAGGCTCAGCGCCTTGACCGAGACCCGACGGATCGCCTCCGAACGGGCGAACTCCGCCGGCGCGGGTACGAGTACACCGTCCACCACCGTCTCGCCCCGCGCGGTCATCTCGATCACGATCACCGGTGAAGCCGGCACCGAAGCCGGGTCGATCATGTGCGCCTCCCCTGGATCCTCGACGCGCGCCGCACCCGCGTCATGCGGTCTCGATCGAGACCTCCCGCGCATCCGACGGCGCGAGTCGGCGCACGCGCATCGGGGACACCATAGGGCCATTCGCGCCGATGGACGCGCATTTCCGTCCCGAAATCGGAATGCCGCCGGCACGCGCCGGTCGCGCACAATGGATATTCGCCCGGCGTCCTTGACGTCGGGATCCGCCCTTTGCTTCACTGAGGCGGGCGGATGGATCGGTAATGCGGAACCGCCCCTCTCCCCGGGGCCCGGACACCGGATCACCCGGCTCGCGACAGCCTGTGCCCAGGGTGGAGCGATACCCACGAGCGAGCGACTCGGGTGGCATCGCCGGGTCGATCAGTCCGATTTACTCCATTTTCCTGCTGTTCTTCATCCGTTGTGACGCCGGCACACACCTCCCACCGTCCGGGGCCGGCCACCGGGGAGCCACGCCCTATTTCCCGAGACATTTCGAATCGGCGATCACGGCACCTGCCGGACCGCCGCCTCGAATATCGAAATCCCGACCGTGCAGCGGAAATCGAAAACCCGCTTTCGGTGAACTTGTCACACGCCGATCACGCCGATTACCCCGATCAAACCGCCTCATCGAGTTCGGTCGGCGGCGCCTCGTCCTCTTCGGACGTCGACCGGATCGACTCGTCGGCGCGCACGAAACGGCCCTGGAGGCATCGCCCGGCGAGCACGAACGCGTCCAGCGCGGCCTTCAGGAGCGGGTTGTGGTTGGCGGTGCGGTACAGCGCGAACACCCGGCGGTGCGACGGGGTCTGCGCCAGCGGTATGGCGACCATGCCCTCCCGGGGCTGGTAGGCCAGGCCGGGCACGATGGCCACCCCCGCGCCGGCCGCGACCAGGCCCTGGACCACGTCGTAGTCGTTGCTCCGGAAGGCCACCCTGGGGGCGAACATGTGCGCCGCGCAGATCCGGAACAGGCTGGTGGCGCCCGCGGTTCCCGGCCTGCTGGCCACCCAGCGCTCGTCGGCCAGGTCGGCGAGGTCGATGGCGTCGACGCGGCGCAGCGCGTGATGCCCGGCCGGTACCACCACGACCAGTGTCTCCTCGATCAGCGGGAACACCGTGAGTTCGACGGGCCACACCCTCGGCACCAGGTCATAGGCGAAGACCAGGGTCAGGTCCAGTTCGCCCTTTTGCACCTGTGGCAGCAGGTCGTCGGGCTCGGCCTCGTCGAGCAGGATCTCCGCGCCGGGGTGCGAACGGGTCAACTCCGCCACCGCCGACGGGACCAGGCGTTCCCCGGCGGTCGGGAAGGCACCCAGGCGCAGGCGCCCGCTGCGGCCCTGGACCACGTCGCGGATGTCGCGCTCCAGGCTGTCCAGTACGGCGATCGACTCGCGGGCTCGCTCGGCGATCGTGAAGGCCATCCCGGTCGGCCGGATCCCGTGCGCCTCGCGCTCGAACAGCGGTGTGCCCACGGCCCGTTCCAGTGCGGCGATCTGTTGGGACACGGCGGAGGCCGTGTATCCGGTGCGGCGTGCGGCGCGGGCGAACGATCCGGTGACCACCACCTCGACGAGCGTGCGCAGATGCAGGGGGTTGAGCATCACATGTCCTTGGCCTGGCTGGAACGGGGGTTGAGCATCAGAGTTCCTTGCCCTGGCTCGAAAGAGGTCGCGGTCTGGCGGACCTTGGCACCCGTGGTGCCGACCACGACGCTGTTGGAGCACGTCGACCGAATCGATCGTTGGGCCTCGAGGAGTGTTTCGCCATGTCGGATGTCCTGTCGCTGATGGATCAGTGGGGGCCGGAGAAGGTCGTCTCCGTGTCACACACCCGAACCGGTATGAAGGGCGTGTTGGTCATCGACAACACCGCCCGTGGGATGGGCAAGGGCGGTACCCGGATGTCCCCGACGGTGACCACCGGCGAAGTGGCCCGGTTGGCCCGGGTGATGACGTGGAAGTGGGCCGCGGTCGACCTCTTCTACGGAGGCGCCAAGGCCGGGATCGTCGGCGATCCCACCGGTCGGGACAAGGAGGCCGTACTGCGGGCCTTCGCCCGGGCGTTGTCGAACGAGGTGCCCTCCGAGTACGTGTTCGGCCTGGACATGGGGTTGACCGAGGACGACGCCGCGATCATCCAGGACGAACTGGGCGACCGCGGGGCCGCGGTGGGCACCGATTCCGTGTTGGGCGGGGTGCCGTACGACCGACTCGGGGTGACCGGGTACGGGGTCGCGGAGGTGGCCGACGCGCTGGCCGGGCGCATCGGCCTGCCCCTGGCCGGGGCGCGGGTGGCGATCCAGGGGCTGGGCGCGGTCGGTTCGGCGGCGGTGCGCCGGTTCGCCGAGCTGGGGGCGACGGTGGTCGCGGTCTCCTCCGTGCACGGGGCGTTGTACGACCCGGCCGGTCTGGACGTCGAGCGCCTGTCGCGCCTGCACGCGGAGTTCGGCGATCTCGCGGTCAAGGAGTACGCCGGCGGGGTGGTGCAGGCGTTGGGTTCCGAACTGGTGGTGCCGGCGGAGGTGTTGGTCCCGGCGGCGCTGCAGGACGTGATCGACGAAAGGGTGGCCGATCGCATCACCGCCCGCTTGGTGGTGGAGGGTGCCAATCTGCCCACCTCGCCGGCCGCGCAGCGCGTCCTCGCGGAGCGCGGGGTCGTGGTGGTACCCGACTTCATCGCGAACGCGGGTGGCGTGGTGGCCGCCGGGTTCGCGATGGACGCACGGTATTCCGCGTTCCGGCCCGACGCGGAGGTGATCCGGGCGAGCGTGTCCACGAAGCTGCGGGAGAACGCGGTGCGGGTGTACGAGGAGAGCGCGCGTCGTGGGATCACGTCGCACGAGGCCGCCCGCGCGTTGGCGCAGGAGCGGGTCCTGGCGGCGATGCGGCTGAAGGGACGGGTGGCATCCTGACCGTGGTGTCGCGGCGCGAACTCCGGGTCCGGGTTCACCCGTCGGCGTACGCGGCGGGCTGTTGTGGTGCCGCCGGCGAGGTTCCCGGGAATTCATCGGGCTCAGGTGTGGGTATCCACGGACAGCGGCATCTGGCAGAAGGTCTCGATCTCCTCCTGGAGTTCGCGCACGCGCGTCTCGCGTACCCGCATCGGCCGACGAAGGCGCTCGTGTACCAGCATGACCAGGGAGCGCAATCCGTCGACGCGCCAGGAGGGTTCGATGCGCAGCACGGGGCGTAGTGCCTCGGCGGTCGCTTCGATCTCGTCCAGGTTCGCGTAGGCGAGTGCGATGGATACCCGCGCGATCATCTCGTCGGTGCTCGAATAACGTTCGGGCGTGATCGATGCGTACATGCCGAGCGCGGTCTCGCCGCATTCGATCGCGCGGCGTTCGGCGCCGGGGATGAAGACCCGGGTCAGTGCCTCGTAGGCGCTTTGTTCGGCCTGGTCGAAGGCGAGCAGGCCGCCGATCTCGTCCAGTTCGTCGCGGCGGGCCAACTTGCGGGCGTCGGCCGCGGCGCGCAGTGCCGCCGAGGCGGCGAGGGCGTCGCCCAGGGTGGCCTGGGTGAGCGCGACCAGGGAGTGCAGCCAGACCGATGCGGTACCCACCCCCATGTCGCGTACGGAGGCGCCGAGTCGGGCGTAGCGCAGTGCCTCGTGGACCCAACCGGCGCGGTAGGCGATCAGCGACTGTACGCCGCGCAGCCAGACCTCGGCGCTGGGGTCGCGCGCCTCCACGACCGCGTCGAGCAGTCCGGCCTGGGCCATCGCCAGTGCCTCGCGCGTGTCGCCGAGGTCGTGCAGGGCCCACGCGGACACGCCGCGCGCCAGCGCCTTGGTCAGCGGGTCGACGCGCGAGTCGTCGGGGTCCCCCGGTGCCCGCAGGGTGGTGGCGTGTCGCCGGACGGCGACCAGTTCCTCGTGGATGCTCGGCAGGGCGGTGTGCGGGTACACCGCCGCGAGCCGCCGGATCGCCGCGGCCGTCCGGGCCGGGGACGGGAACTCGATCGTGTCCCTGGGCCCGCCGAGAACGTCGACCTTGTTCGTGAGTTTCATGCGTCGTCTCTCCGCCGATGCGAGATCGTGCCTGGCGGTTGCCAGGATCCCGGCGCGCGGTGGGCGCGCAAAGGCCGCCACGGTTACCCGGTCTCGGTAAACCGAAAGGTAACCGCAGGGAATGCGGGACATTGCGGACTCGAACCGCCGGCTCGTCCCCGGCGGGCGGCGGTCCGGCGGTGTCGAAGGATGGTAATACGCCGGAAACATCGATGCCGTGATTCGGCCGCCGGGAAATATCGGAACCCAACAGTTCGACGTCGAACTGTTGCGTCGTTCGAGGTCCTGCCGCTGTTCGTCGAACGCTCTCCTATGTATGCTCCGATTCAGTTCCGTTCAGTTCCGTCCCGTTTCATTCCGGCCGGTCCGCGCATCGACGCGGCGCCGGGGGCATTCGATGCCACCCTCCGTCGATCGGCGCCGTAACCGGATTTCCACTGCGCGTCACCCCCATGTCGCGTAAGTGCCGATTCCTGATATCGAGGAGCCCCCCGTGGCAATTGACGTCGCAGCCGACCGACCCGTCGTCCTCGTCGAGATCTCGGCCGATCACTCCGTGCGCGTGGCCGGCGAGGTGGTCGTCGTGGCCCCGGGGGACGATCCGCGCGGGGCGGCGCTGGCCGTGGTCGCCGAGCGGGCGCGGTTGCTCGGGCAGCCGGTGCGGGTGCACGCGCGGGAGGCGGACGGCACGATCTTCCCGTTGGACGTGTACGCGGATCGCTCGATCGCCGAGGCGGGGGCGCCGATCCCGGCCGCGCGCCGGCGCGGCATATTCGGCCTGCGGCGACCCGGGTCCGCCTCGGCCGCCGAGCCGGCCCCGGCCGAGGGCGCGCCGCCGGCGGCCGTGGCACCGGCGGCCGTGGCGCCGCAGGCCACGACCGGGGCCGACATGGCGACCCCGTCGTGGACCCCGCCGCAGCCGGCCGCGAACACGTATCCGCCGGCCCCCGCGGCGCACACCTTCGGCGGCGGCGTGCCCACGCCCGGCGCCGAACAGCGCCGACTGCTCGACCTGATCCGGTCGGCGATGGGCACGGGGGACCACGCCGGCGCGTTGACGCTGGCCGCCGAGTTGGACTCCCGCACGGGGACGACGGCGGCCGGTGCGGCGGAGCGATTGGCCGCGCGCGAGGTCTACGGATACGTGGCGCTGGCCACCGGGCACCCCGAGGTGGCGGTGCGGTTGTACGCCGAGGCGGCCACACTCGGTGACGGCGGGGCCGGGGACGCGCCGGCCCGGATGGCCGCCAACGCGCACTTTTGCTGGCTGCGCGTGACCGACCCGGTCGCGGCGGACGCGGCGGGCGCGTTGGTGCTGCACGCATACGCGGTCGGCGGGGTCGCGGATTCGCCGGGGGCGCGCGCGGCGCGGCGGCGGCTGACCGCGGCGCGGGCCGGCTCCTGAACGGCCGACCGGGCCCGATCCCGGGCCCGGTGCGGCGGGGTCAGGGGTGGGCGAGCGGGCGCGGCGGCGACGGGTTTCCGCTGCCGCCGACGCGCGGTCCCTCCGCCCAGAGGTGGTGCAGGTCGTCGGGGATCAGCGGGCTGCGGTAGGCCGCGCGCACCACGTCGTGGGCCACTCGGCCACCCTGCTCGATCAGTCGGACGAACCAGTCGAATCCGGCGGGATACGCCCACAGGTAGGACCGCAAAAGCGGGTTGGCCCCCCGGTCGCCGATCAGGTCGGCGATCTGCTGGTCGTCCCAGAACGGCACCCGCGCGCGGGCGTGCGCCGCGCACGCGCCGGCGCCGATGCCCCGATTGATCGCCAGGTGCAGTTCGCTGCGCACCAGTTGCAGATAGTGGTCCAGACGAACGCGGGCGATCAGCACGTCGTCGTCGGGTGCCACCAGCAGCGGCATCGCCTGGGCCAGGCCCTCCAGGACCACCTGGGTGGGCCCGTGTACGGACAACACCCGCACCCACGGCACGTCCTCGCTGCCGCAGCGGTCCGCGAAGCTCGCCGCCTGCAGGCCGTGGCCGAGGACTTCGTGCAGGGCGAACTGCCGGGTGCCGGCCCGGGTGAAGCGGGCGTTGCGCGGATTGAGCCGCAGCCGCACGTTCAGCCCGGCGCCGTCGAGCCAGTAGGCCCAGTAGGCGTCGACGTCGACGGATTCGATGCTCAGCTCGTACGCCGCGTGCGCGCCGGAGAGCGCGCGGACGGCCGGCTCGTACGCGGCGGCGGCCGCCCGGATCTCGGCGGACACCTCCTCGGGGGCCACCGGCTCCTCCAGGACGCGCAGGTCCCGATCGGTGGCCCCGTGCCAGCCGATGCCCAGCTTGTCCAGGAGCCGCTGGGCCAGCAGGCCGCGTTCGCCGACGTAGTCGGCCGACCAGCCCGCGACCGCGCATCCCTGGGTGGCGCGCACGTACGGACCGAGCGCCGGCCGTTCGCCCAACTGCGTTCCCAGGTAGGCGAGATCGGCGGCCAGCCGGCCGGCAAGCCCGGGCACTTCGGCCACCTCCGGCGCCGCCGCGAGCGCGCTCAGCCGCGCGTACACCTCCAGTCGGCTGCCCGCGGCCGGCACCGGATCGGCCGGCGGAAAGAAGTCGAATTCGACGATCGCGGCACCGCCCCGCTCGATCTCGAAGCGGTGCCAGGCGCGGATCGCCGCCTCGACCTCGTCACGCACTGTCATGAACCACATCCCAACGCAGCGTCACGTATTCGTTGGCGACCAGGTCCTGCCTGGAGAGCGTCACGTGCAGTCGGTCCTCGTCGAGGCTCCAGCGGGTGTGCTGGGTGATCGAGTTCTCCGAGCCGTCCGGATGTTCCTCGACCGCGCCGCACCCGCGGAACTCGGCGACACCGTGGTGGGTCACGCTCAGGGAGAACTGTCGCGTGGGCCGCGCGATGGCCTGGTGCCAGTACGTCGCATCCACGAACAACCCTCCCTCGCACACGTATTCGATGACGGTAGTCTCCCCGGGCGGCACCGGGGGCGAGATCTGGCAGGCGAACTTGGTCAGCCCCGTGGTGTCGTACAGCCGCTGGATCGCGATCTGTCGGTCGCAGGCGTCGGTGGGGGTGATGGTGAGCCGGCCGCGAGTGCGCTCGAACCACAACTCCCGGACCATCCGGGTGAGCGGACGGCCGGTCAGGTTGAGCACCACCTGGCGGTACGTCAGCCGCACGTGCCCGTCCCGGTCCACCACGATGTCCACGTCGAGCGAGAGTTCGACCGCGTCGCCGAACGGGTGCGGCGCGTGCGGGGAGGTGTCCCGGGGGGCCGGCTCCCAGTAGTCGGCCACGCCGCGCTGCCCGGGCTCGCGGCGGTCGGTGCCGGCGCCGCGCGGTGCGGGGGGCCGAACCCCGGGCGCGACCGGGTCGAGCGCCTGCGCGGGCACGTCCTCCTCCCACGGCTGCGGGGCCAGACCCAGCATCTCGCCGGGAATGCGCAGGCCCTGGGAAACACGCTCGACCACGTGCTGTTGGCGTACCTGGGCCCTTCCCTTGACGTAATCGGCGACGCGGCTCGGCGTCATCTCGCACAGCCTCGCCAATTTGCTCAGAGTAAATCCGAGGTCTTCCTGGGCGAGTCGGAATATGGCCCCCAGATCGCGGTCGGCGCAGGCCCTGATCATGGCCGGGGTGGCCAACAACGCGGTAGGCAGCGGGTTTCGGTCTTCAATTTTCGACATTCTGAGCCCCCGTGACTGAGCCGACCCTACGCGGCCCACGTAGTTACCGGTGAATTTACCAGTCCTAGGTAACGTCCTCGACCTTATGTCGATTCCCGCTCCGATACACAATCTACAAACCGGCGTTCAATCGAACGCGGTCCGTGACATTCGAATGTCCCAAACGATCGGCGGACGCAATGCGGGACGGGCAAATGGGGCCGACAGGTACGTATCACCGGCGCCCGATTCTCCCGCCCACGGGCAGCCGCGACGCCGCCCACGGCCCGGTGGCCGGGTCGCCGATCCGGGAACCGTCCGCCGCGTCGGTGCGCCCGCCGCGCCGCGACGACGGGCGCACCGCATCCTCCGTGAACCGTCCCCGCGACGTGAAAAGCCAGGAGATCATGTCCGCATCGACAGACTTCCGACCCGTCCTGGTCGAGCGGAAGCAGGGCGGCCCCGGGTCCGCGCCCGCGATACCGCGCCCCCGGCCGGCCGATGCCGGCCCCCACCGACGTGTGCTCTACCGCGGTACCGACCCGGCCGCGGTCCACGCGGCGGTCGCGTCCCGCCTGGGCCCGCACCGCCTGCGCGTGCCCGGCGGTCGGATCAACGCCACCTTCCGGGCCCTGCACGAGGGCATCGTCACGATCCACGAACTCGCCTACGGCGCTCGGGCCGACGTGTACCTCGACGGCAGCTCGCCGGACTACCTGATCCCCATCCGTCACCGCGGTTGGGGCCGGGTGCTGATCGACGGCACGGAGAACACGCTCTCCCCCTGCGTCCTGGGCCCCGACCGCCCGTCGCGCCTGTCCTGGGAGCCAGACACGTCCGTGGTGCTCCTGCGCATCCCCGGCGAGGTGATGCAGCGCGCGATGGGCAACGGCGTGGTCCGCTCGCCTTGGGGCTCCCGCGAGTTGGGTCCCTACCTGGACGCCGGTGACCTCGGCGTGCGGCAGTGGCTCTCCCTGGCCCGCGACTTCGCCACGATGGTCGACTCCGGCGGCGGGCACCTGGTCGGTTCGCGCACGGCCACCCGGCACTTCGAGCAGGTCCTCGTACACGGCCTGCTCTCCTGCGCGCCGGCCCACGGCGCCGGTCCGCTGCGGACCGGCTCGGGGGCCGACGAACCGAACGGGCTGCGCCGGGCGTTGGCGTACTGCGCCGAACACGCCGGGGAGCCGATCTCGGTCGGCGCCGTGGCGGCGGCGGCCGGGATGAGCGTGCGCACCCTCCAGGAGAAGTTCCGCGTGCACCTGGGCGTGACCCCCGTCGGCCACCTGCGCCGGGTGCGACTCGCGGGTGCGCACGCCGACCTGATCAACGTGGCCGAGGGCAGGTCCCGGGACACCGTGACCGACATCGCCCTGCGCTGGGGCTTCGGCCACCTCGGGCGTTTCGGGTCGATGTACCGCGAAACCTATGGGCAGTTGCCGTCGTACACCCTGCGGCACGGGGCCGCCGAGGACAAGGTTTCGCGCGCCGCGGGATGAGACGGGCACGAGTCGGCGGTCGGCGGCGTCGCCGGCCGCCGGCTCACCACGACGGAAGCGGCACCGTGGCCCGGAAGTGCTCGCGGGCATCGGCGGTGCGTCCGTTGCCGTACACGCGCAACACCTCGGCCAGGCCCGGGTGCCGCGCCGCGAGCAGTTCGGCCGCGGCTTCGATCTCCGCGGCCGAGGCCGCCGCCCGCAGCACGGCCTGCACCGAGACGACCGGATCGGCGGCCGGCCCGGTCAGCACCTCCGGCCCGTTCAGTCGCAACGCGGTACGGGTACTGGGCTGATGCGACCTGATCCGCTCCAACGCGACGGTCCGGTCGGCGTCCGGCAGGCGCTCGAAGTCGGCGGAGGCGACCAGCGCCTCCATCTCCTGGAGTCGGGACAATACGGCCGGGTTGCCGATCTTGGCCCGCTGCCCGGACATCAGTTGGGAGAGCATCGGCGCGGACAGGCCCAGCACGGCGGCGAGTTCCAGCTGGGACGCGCCCAGGCGTCCCAGGAGCCGGCGGAAGCGATCCTGCAACGGCTCGCCGTACCACTGAGTTTGCCGCGCGCGGTTGCGCGCGACGGCTTCCTCGTCCCCCGGTGCCTTCGTCATCGTCGCATGATGCCCCTCGTACGACCCGTTTGCAATTGCAATTTCGGGTCCGATGGCGGGTTCTCGCGTGGCCTTCGGCACAGAACCGGGAGTCGCGCCGGCCCCGGCTCGCTTCACCCCGTCCCGAGCGGGGTCCAGCGATACGAGCCGTCGTCGCGATAGGTGCAGCGCACCCGCGTGCCGGAGGTGGTCCGCGCCTCGGTCATCACCTCGTACCACTGGCAGGGGGTGTCGCCTGCGACGGGTGCCGGGGGCCTGGTGGTGCCGGAGGGTGTGGGTACCGGATCGGCGCCGGGGGACACCGCCCCCGTCACGGTGGAGCCCGTCGTCGGCGGGGGCGACTTGGGGGTGGGCGGATCGGCCGGGTCCCCGCCGATGGTCAGCCACGCCGTGGTCGCCCCCATGGCGACCAGCCCGCCCAGGAGCAGCAGGCCGCGCCGCCCCACGACACGTGTCGACGGACGTGGATTTCCGGCCGGCCGCGAGACCGGCGCGGGCGCGGCCCAAAGGGCTTCGGAAGAGCCGGGGTTGTGGCGCGGCGGCGCGTGGGTTGGCGGTGCGGGCGCGGGGATGGGCGCGGGGATGGAGGCGGCCGTATACCCGGGCCCGGGTTCGGCGGTGGGCCCCGGCAGGGGTTCGGGCATCGGCCCGGGCGGCGGCACGAAGCGCGGCGAGGCGCTCCCCCGCGCGCCCGGCCCGCCGTCCGTCCGGATCTCCGGGTCGCGCGGCACGCCCCGCAGGACCGGCCCCGCCGGAGCGTGCTCGGGGAGCGGGCCGAGCACGTCGAAGACCTCGATCGGCTCCCCGTCGGCGGTGAACGCGGGTACCACCGGCTCGCGTTCTCCGGCGTTCCCCTGGATCTGCCGCAACCGGGCCAGCGCCCGCGCGGCGCTCTCGGGCCGCTCGTACGGGTCGGCGGAGGTCATCGCACCCACCAGGTCCCACAGCGGATCGGCTCCCACCGGCACGGTCGGCGGCTCGTCGGGCGGATCCTCGTGGCCGGTGAGCAGTTGCCACGCCAGCACGCCCAGCGCGTACAGGTCGCGCCGCACGTCCGGCGCCGCGCCGAGCGACGCCTCCGGCGGCAGGTAGCCCGGAGTACCCACCACGTGGCCGGACTCGGTCAGCCTCGGTCCCTCCTGCGACAGCGCCAGGCCGAAGTCGCCCAGCAGACAGCGAGGCATGTCGTGACCGGTCACATCGAGCAGCACGTTCGCCGGTTTGACGTCGCGATGCAGGAGACCGACCGTGTGCACGTGCTCCAGGGCGTCGAGGAGTTGGCCGAGAATCGCCGCCACGTACGCCTTCGGCAGCGCGCCGTAGTCGCGGATCAACGACGCGAGCGATCCGCCGGCGAACAACTCCATGGCGATCAGTACGTCGCCGTCGGCCACCCACGTGTAGGGCGACGCGACGTGCCGGTGCTCCAGCCGGAAACCCTGTTCGCGAACCACACGCAGCAGTAGACCCGCGTCGGCCGGACGCACCAGCTTGGCGGCACAGTAGCCGTCCAACCGATGGTCGAACGCCCGCCATACCGAGCCGGACATTCCGGTCCCAACCGGGTCGACGAGGGTGAAGCGGCCGGCGAGCGGTGAAGGCACGGCGTCACCCTAGCGCAGGGGTTCCGGCTCCTCCCCACCCCGTTACCCGTGGGTAGCCCCGGGTTTGCGATCGCAATCCGGATCATCGCCGTCGCGCGATCGGGCCGACGCGAATTCCGGGGCCGCGCCGCGGTGTTCAGGAGAGGTTCCGGGGACGCCTTCGGGAGCGCCTTCGGGCCGCCCGTCGGACAGCCGCGCGCGCAACGAGCGCATCCGGTCGCGAACCGCCTCCCGCCCGGGGTCGTCGGGCACGGTCGCGTACGCGCGCAGTACGACCGGGCCGAGATCGTACGCGGACCGCGGCTCGGCGACGCGCAACCACGAGTAGTGCGCGTTCCTGGCCATCCGGGCGGCCTCCTCGGGCCGGCCGACCCAGGCCGGTGCGGCATCGGCGTACAACTCCACCGCGAGTCCCGGCCGATCGGTCATCAGCGCCACATACGCGTGCACCTCGCGCGCGGCGGGCACGGCCCGATGATCGGCCCCCGCCTCGACGGCCGCATCGAGGGCGGCGGCCAGCGTCATCGCCCGCCCACCATCGCCGGCTTGCAACGCCCGGGCGATCTCGGCAACGGTCCGGACCTGTTCGACGGTCGGCTCCGGCGCACCCGCCGCCCCGGACGCGGCCGGTCGCGACACGGCCGGCTCGCCCCCGGCTTCCTCGCCCACCGACACCGGCGCGGCACGCCGCCCCGGCGGCTGCCAGGAGGGCGCCCCCGAACCGGTCGAGGCTCCCCCGGCGGAGCCGGCGGGCGCCGGAGCGGGCGCGGGAGCCGACGCGGACGGGGCCGCGGGCGCGGGAGCCAACGCGGACGCGGGAACCGGCGCGGACGGGGACGCGGGCGTGGGTGTCGCCGTCGGTGCGGTCTCCGACTCCGGCGGCCGGAGCTCCGTCGTCGGTGGCGCGAGATCCGCCGGGGCGAATGGTATGGGTGTCGGCCCGGTTCCCCGCTCGGCCGCGGGCCCCCGCGGCGGGGCTTCGGGAGCGTCGAACGCGGCCGTCGATCCGCTCGGTTCGCCGAACCGCCGGACCGGTGAGGTGGTGGCCTCCGGGTCACGCTTGCGTCGGCCGGGGCGCGTGCGTCGCTTCTGTGGCGGGGCGACCGGGTCGTTCGCCGCGGCCGCCTCGCCGTTCTCGTCGACGATGAGCGGGAACAGGGTGCCGTCCGGCTCGACGGCGGCGACCCGCACCGGCCGGCGCAGGAGGCGTGCGGTCGCCGCGGCGGCCTCCAACGCGGTCGCGCGGGGCTCGACGCCCGGCGGTACCGGAACCTCGGTCCCGTCCACCCGGACCCTGCCGTCCGTCGACAGTTCGATGCGGACGACGGGCCACGCGGGCACCATGGAAGGAGTGGAAGAACTGGTCACGACGGCTCCTTCGGTCGGGCGAAGCACGGGGCGCGGCACGGGCGAACGGTTCGGGCGGCACGGTCCGGGCGACGGCGACGCGGCGTCGACCTCGGCTTCGGTCGCGATTTCGGTCAGGGCTTGGATTCCGGTTTCCTCGTCGCGGCGGACGGCGGCATCGATCCGGGCGCCCTCGGCCCGCCCGTCGCGCACACCAGCCCGCCCGGCGCCACCTTCATCCCGGGTGTTCCGTCGATCACCGTCACCACGATCACGCACGAATCGGCGGTCACGGGATCCCCCGAGAGCACGGCGTCCATCGTGTTCGCCGCCGGGAACGCGGTCTTTTGGTAGGTGCCGGACGGACTTTGCGCGATGGCCAGGTATCCCGCGATCCCGTCGGTGCGCGCGGGCGCTCGCCAGGCCACCCGGATCCCGCCGTCGACGGCCTGTCGGGTCACCTGCTGCGGCTGATAGGCGGCAAGCAGTTCCCCCGTCACCGGACTCACGCTGTCGGACGCCCCCGGGCCGGGCGCCCCCGAGGGGCCCGGTCCGGGTGGCGCCGCCGCGTCGGCGCCGTCGTCACCACCGGTCAACAGG